>DASTAE010000137.1:0-11571 GCA_035712985.1 Actinospica sp. | reverse complement strand
GCAGATGGTTCACTGCGCGACGAGCCTGGGCGTGCGGCCGGAGCGTCCTCATACCGGTTGTCTGTGGGCGTTTCGGCCGTGCGTCCAGGCGAAGTCGATCACCGGATTCGCCCCTTGAGACATTCCCCAACACCGCCTAGGGCCGGCTGTCACTGGTCACCGCCCGATGCGCGTCTTTCTCAGCTCTCGCTGAATGCACCGGGCGCGACCAGGTAAGGTCGCCGAGTGGAACGTATGGAAACCGCACACGGGCAGGATGCCACGCCGCCGGCCGAGGACGATCGCCCATCGGCCGCCGACCAGGCGCATTCCTCGCAGCCCGTAGCCCCAGCCGCGTTGTCCGAGAGCGCACCGGACGACGTTCCTCCCGCCGCTTCGGGACGGCGGGTACGCCGCATAGGCTCGCTGGTCGCGGTGGCCACCGTCGTATACGCGCTGGACGTGACGAGCAAGGCGATCGTGGCGGCCACGATGCACTACGGGCAGCCGATCAACCTGCTCGGGCCCGCGCTCAAGCTCGACTACACGCGCAACCCCGGCGCCGCCTTCTCCGTCGGAGCGGCCTACACGATCATCTTCACGGCCATCGCGGTCGGCGTGATCGTGGTGATCCTGCGCCTGTCCCGCCGCCTGTTCAGCCTGCCGTGGGCGATCGCGCTCGGGCTGCTGCTCGGCGGCGCGCTGGGCAACCTCACCGACCGGCTCACTCGGGCGCCGGGCATCTTCCGCGGCTGGGTGGTCGACTTCATCGAACTGCCGCACTGGCCGATCTTCAACCTCGCCGACTCGGCGATCTGCGTCGGCGGCGCGCTGATGGTGCTGCTGGCGTTCCGCGGCCTGCACCCGGACGGCACCGACGAGCGCGCCGTGCAGCAGGCCCAGGCACACAAAGCCGGCCAGGCTCCGCAGGAGCGGACCGGGCCGGGCGACGAGATGGGCGGAACCGCCGCGTGAGCACCGGAGCCCTGCGCTCGCTACCGGTTCCGGACGGCCTGGACGGCGAGCGGGTGGACGCCGCGCTGTCGCGGATGTTCGGCCTCTCGCGCACCAAGGCCGCCGACCTCGCCGCGGACGGCCGGGTCATGATCGACGGCTCGGTCGTCGGCAAGTCGGACAAGGTCCGCGGCGGCGCCTGGCTCGAGGTGGAACTGCCGCCACCGCCGGTCCCGGTCGAGCAGACCATCCCGGAGCCGGTTCCCGGAATGCGGATCGTGCACGACGACGAACACATCGTCGTGGTCGACAAGCCGGTCGGCGTCGCGGCGCATCCGAGCCCCGGCTGGCTCGGCCCGACCGTGGTCGGCGGCCTCGCGGCGGCCGGTTACCGCATCTCCACCTCCGGCGCGGCCGAGCGACAAGGCGTCGTTCACCGGCTCGACGTGGGCACCTCCGGCCTGATGGTGGTCGCGAAGTCCGAGCTGGCGTACACGCTGCTCAAGCAGGCGTTCCGGGATCGCACCGTGGACAAGACTTACAACGCGCTCGTGCAGGGGCACCCGGACCCGATGAGCGGCACGGTCGACGCACCGATCGGCCGCCACCCCAAGCTGGACTACAAGTGGGCGATCACCGCTGACGGCAAGGACTCGGTCACCCATTACGACACGATCGAGGCGTTCCGGCACGCGACCCTGCTGGAGATCAAGCTGGAAACCGGCCGCACCCACCAGATCAGGGTGCACATGTCCGCGCTCCATCACCCCTGCGTCGGCGACCTGACCTATGGTGCCGACCCGGCGCTCACCAAGCGCCTCGGCCTGGCGCGACAGTGGCTGCACGCGGCCAGGCTCGCTTTCGAACACCCGGGCACCCGCGAGCGCGTCGAGTTCTCGTCGCCGTACCCTGACGATCTTCAGCACGCGCTTGACGTGATCGCCGCAGAGAGCTGACGTGGTGTCAGACGAGGCCGTCTCAGACAAGTCCGCCGGGCCAGGCGCGACCGTTGCGGAGCGCGCCGACGCGGCGACCAATGGCTGGCTCGTGCTGATCTATCGGATCCCCTCCGAACCGACCCGGCTGCGCGCGACCGCCTGGCGCCGGCTCAAGGGCTTGGGTGCGATCTACCTGCAGAACTCCGCGGCAGCGCTGCCGGCCAGCGCGGCGGCAGAGCGGGCGCTGCGCAAGCTGAGGCACGAGATCGGCGAGATGGGTGGTACCGCAGTGCTGCTCTCGTGTACCGCACTCGCCGGCGAAAGCGAGGTGCTGGCCGCGTTCCAGACCGCGCGGGACGACGAGTACGAGGAGATCATCGACAAGTGCCAGGACTTCCTCGGGCAGCTCGACAAGGAGTACAAAGCCGAGCACTTCACCTACGCCGAGCTTGAGGAGAACGAGGAAGACCTCGTCAAGCTCCAGGGCTGGCTGGCCAAGGTGACCGACCGGGACGTGTTCGGGGCGCCGAAACGAGCCGCCACGCTCGAAGCGCTCGGCACCTGCGAGCGAGCGCTGGAGGAGTACGCGGCCCGCGTCTACGCCGAGGAGGGCGAGGGGCAGTAGCGCGCAGCGCTCTGCTCCACGCAGCGGACGGTCACCGCTTGCGCCGCGCCCGCCAAAGGCTCCACGGCAGCACGAGCGCCACCGCCGCCGGCACGATCCACCACGCCGGGATCGAGCTCTTACTCACCGCGAAGGTGATCGCCAGCGCCGCGACGACGAACACCGCGACCCGCCAGTCGTCGCCGACGATGAAGTCGTACCAGAAGGCGCCGAAGGCCTTCAGCCGCGCGATCATGACTGCTCCATCTGCAGGGCCGCGACCGGCGCGGCAGTCTCACGCGGCGGCGCGGACTGACGCAGCACCGCGACGAGACCGAGCGCGAAGAGGGCCACCACCGGCGCGATCACCAGCAGCGCCGCGTCGTCGCCCGGCCAGTGCGCGTCCGCGCCTTGCGCGCCCCAGAACATCCCGAAGCTGGTGAGCATCACGCCGACCACGAACTTCAGCGTGTTCTCCGGCACCCGCGAGAGCGGCGCCTTGATCGCCACACCGACCAGGGTGACCACCACGATCGCGCTGAGCGCGGCGAGCGCGGCCAGCGGCACGTCGTGCTGGTTGCCGCCGAAGGTGATCGCGATGAACGCGACTTCGAGCCCTTCGAGCAGCACGCCCTTGAACGAGAGGGTGTAGGCGTACCAGTCGGTGACCACCCAGCGCCGCTCGGCCTGCGCCTCGCGCGCCGCGGCCAGCTCCCGGTCGAAGATCGCGTCCTCGTCGTGCAGATCCTTGTGCCCGCTCGCTCGCAGCACCGCCTTGCGCAACCACTGCAAGCCGAAGATCAGCAGCAGCGCGCCCACGATGAGCCGCAACGCGCCGAGCGGAATCGCGGTGAGCGCCGGGCCGAGCGCGGCGACGATGGCGGCCAGCACGATCAGCGCGCTGACCACGCCCTGTCCCGCCGAGCGCCAACCGCGCGCGGTGCCCGCGGCCAGCACGATCGTGAGCGCTTCGACCGCCTCGACCGCGCAGGCCAGGAACACGGCGGCGAAAAGCGCACCCCCGGTACCGGTCATCGACCCTCCTCGTGGCTGTCCAGCTACTTGGATTCCCGAGGCATCGTAACAGCTGTTAGTTACATCCAATAACGCCGTTGAGGCCCGAACTTCGGGCGATCCGGTACACTTTCAGTCCGGCGGAGGGGCTCGCCGTACAACCGCCACAGCTCGCGCGCTGTGGCCAACGGTCCCTACTCGTTGAGGTAATCCGAGTAGGAGAGGTGTACCCGATGGCGCACAAGCCGGAACCCGAGGCAGAGGCCGCGATCGACGGCAACCATCATCTGCCGATCGACCCGGACGTCCGGATCGAGCCGGCCGGAAAGACCCAAGCCCACACGGCAGCGCGCCGCAGGCACCTGCGCGTGCTGGCGGCGATCGCGGCCGGCGGATTCCTCGGCGGCCTGGCCCGCTATGAGATCGGCCTGGCCTTCCCGACCGGACACGGCACCTTCCCGGCCACCACCTTCGCCGTCAACGTCGCCGGCTCGTTCATCCTGGCGCTGCTCACCGTGTTCGTGCTCGAGATCCTGCCGCCGACCCGGTACGTGCGCCCGCTGCTCGGCGTCGGCTTCTGCGGCGCGCTGACCACCTTCTCGACCTGGATGCTCGACGCTGACCGACTGCTCGGCGCGCACCGCTACGGCGCGGCCACGGGCGATCTGCTCGGTTCGCTCGCCGCCGGGCTCGGCGCGACCAGCCTCGGCCTCACCGTGGGGCGCGCGATCGTCGCGCACCGCGAGCGCAAGCTTGAACGCGCCGCGGAACGCGAGCCGGCACTGGCCCGGGGCGGTGCCTGATGCTGGCCGTCGCCGTCGGGCTCGCCGCCGCGTTCGGCGCCGTCCTGCGCTACCTGGTCGACCAGGCGGTCTCGCGCCGCCGCAGCGGGACGTTCCCGGCGGGCACCTGGCTGATCAACATCACCGGTTCGCTGCTGCTCGGCCTGCTGGCCGGCCTGGCCACGCGGCACGGGCTGTCCACTAGCGCGGTCGCGGTCGCCGGCACCGGCGTGTGCGGCGGCTACACGACCTTCTCCACCTTCAGCTTCGAGAGCGTGCGCCTGATGGAGGAGGGCGCCGGTCTGGGCGCGCTGGCCAATCTGGCCGGAAGTGTGGCCGCCGGGCTCGCCGCCGCGGCGGTCGGCCTGGGGCTAGGTCTGCTGTGACGGGCTTGCGCTGACAACTGCTTAACGCAAAGCCGCTGTTCATCAAGTCCGGAACCCCGCCCGCTGTCGGTGGGGAGCGCTAGGATTTCGTGCCGTGGCTGACTCCTTCGTGCACCTCCACGTACATACCGAGTACTCGATGCTCGACGGAGCCGCCCGGCTCAAGGACATGTTCAAACGGGCCGCCGAGCTGGAGATGCCGGCGGTCGCCATGACCGACCACGGCAACCTGCACGGGGCGCACGACTTCTTCAAGCAGGCCAACGCCGTCGGGGTCAAGCCGATCATCGGCATCGAGGCGTATGTCGCCCCGGAGGCCAGGTACACCGCCAAGCCGGTGCTGTGGGGCCAGCCCAGCCAGAAATCCGACGACGTGTCGGCCTCGGGCTCTTATACCCATATGACGATCTGGGCGGCCAACGCGCGCGGCCTGGCGAACCTCACCAAGCTCTCCTCCCGCTCCTACACCGAGGGCTTCTACCGCAAGTGGCCGCGCATGGACCGCGAGCTGCTCGAGGAGCACCACGAGGGCCTGATGGCCACCACCGGCTGTCCGTCCGGCGAGGTGCAGACCCGGTTGCGGCTCGGCCAGTACGAAAAGGCGCGCGACGCCGCCGCCAAATACCAGGAGATCTTCGGCCGGGACAACTACTACCTGGAGCTGATGGCGCACGGGCTCGACATCGAGACCCGGGTGCGTGAGGACCTGCTGCGCATCGGCCGGGAGCTGAACATCCCGCCGGTCGTCACCAACGACTCGCACTACACCTTCAAGGAGGAGGCGGTCTCGCACGACGTGCTGTTGTGCATCCAGACCGCCGCCAACATCGACGACCCGAACCGGTTCCGCTTCGGCGGCGACGGCTACTTCCTCAAGAGCGCCGACGAGATGCGCGCCGTCGAGGACAACGAGACGTGGCTTGAAGGCTGCCGCAACACCCTGCTGATCGCCGAGAAGGTCGACACCGCGGGGATGTTCACCTTCAAGAACCTGATGCCGCGGCTGCCCGCGCCGGAGGGGCTGACCGAGGACGAGTGGTTCCGCAAGCTCGCCTACGAAGGCATGGACCGGCGGTTCCCGGCCGGCTATCCGGACCCCGAGGAGTACAAGCGGCGCCTCGAATACGAGCTCGGCATCATCACCCAGATGGGGTTCCCGAGCTACTTCATCGTGGTCGCGGACTTCATCAACTGGGCCAAGGACAACGGCATCCCGGTCGGTCCCGGCCGCGGCTCGGCGGCCGGCTCGCTGGTCGCCTACGCGCTCGGCATCACCGACCTCGACCCGATCCCGTACAACCTGCTGTTCGAGCGGTTCCTCAACCCCGACCGCGTCTCGATGCCCGACATCGACGTCGACTTCGACGACCGCCGCCGCGCCGACGTGATCCGCTACGTCACCGAGAAGTACGGTGACGACAAGGTCGCCCAGATCGCCACCTTCGGCACCATCAAGGCCAAGGCGGCCGTGAAGGACTCCTCGCGGGTCCTCGGCTACCCCTTCGCGATGGGCGACCGGATCACCAAGGCGATGCCCCCGGCGGTGATGGGCAAGGACATCCCGCTCTCCGGGATCTTCAACCCCGAGCACCCGCGCTACGCGGAGGCCGGCGAGTTCCGCTCGCTCTACGAGTCCGACGCCGACGTGCGCAAGGTCGTCGACACCGCGAAGGGCATCGAAGGCCTGATCCGGCAGCCCGGCGTGCACGCGGCCGGCGTGATCATCTCCGCCGAGCCGATCACCGACTACGTGCCGGTGATGATGCGGCCGGCCGACGGTGTGATCATCACGCAGTTCGACTATCCGACCTGCGAATCGCTCGGCCTGATCAAGATGGACTTCCTCGGGCTGCGCAACCTGACCATCCTCGACGACGCGGTGCGCAACATCGAGCAGACCACCGGCACCAAGCTCGACCTGCTGAAGATCCCGCTGGACGACAAGCCCACCTACGAGCTGATGAGCCGCGGCGACACGCTCGGGGTGTTCCAGCTCGACGGCGGCCCGCTGCGCTCGCTGCTGCGGCAGCTGCGCCCGGACAACTTCGAGGACGTCTCCGCCGTCATCGCCCTGTACCGCCCGGGGCCGATGGGCGCGAACTCGCACATCAACTACGCCGAGCGCAAGAACGGCCGCCAGCAGATCACTCCGATCCACCCCGAGCTGGCCGACCCGCTCAAGGAAGTGCTCGACGTCTCCTACGGCCTGATCATCTATCAGGAGCAGGTCATGGCGGCCGCGCAGGTGCTGGCCGGGTACTCGCTCGGCAAGGCCGACCTGCTGCGCCGGGCGATGGGCAAGAAGAAGAAAGAGGTCCTGGACAAGGAGTTCGTGCCCTTCTCCGAGGGCATGCGCGCCAACGGCTACTCGAACGAGGCGATCAAGACCATCTGGGACATCCTGGTCCCGTTCGCCGACTACGCGTTCAACAAGGCGCACTCGGCGGGTTACGGCCTCGTCGCGTACTGGACCGCGTTCCTGAAGGCGAACTACCCGGCCGAGTACATGGCCGCGCTGCTCAGCAGCGTCAAGGACGACAAGGACAAGTCCGCGATCTACCTCGGCGAGTGCCGCCGCATGGGAATCAAGGTTCTGCCCCCGGACGTGAACGAGTCGGACGCCGACTTCACCCCGCGGGGCCAGGAGATCCGCTTCGGCCTTTCCGCGATCCGCAACGTCGGTGCCAACGTGGTCGAGTCGATCCGGGCCTCGCGCCGCGGCAAGGGCCGGTTCACCTCGTTCCAGGACTTCCTGAACAAGGTGGACGCGGTGGTCTGCAACAAGCGCACCATCGAGTCGCTGATCAAGGCCGGCGCCTTCGACTCGCTCGGCCACGCCCGCCGCGGCCTGCTCGAACAGCACGAGCGCGCGGTGGACAGCGTGGTCGAGGTGAAGAAGCAGGAGGCCATAGGGCAGGACTCGCTGTTCGGCGCGCTGCTCGGCGAGGACGAGAAGTCGGCGGCCCCCGGCCTTGAGCTGGAGTTTTCCACGACCGAATGGGACAAGGGCATCCTGCTCGGCTACGAGCGGGAGATGCTGGGCCTGTACGTCTCCGACCATCCGCTCTCCGGCCTCGAAGGCCTGCTGGCGGCGAAGTCGGACGCCTCGGTCGCCACGCTCAACGCCGAGGCGCAGATGTACCCGGACGGCGCGACCGCGACCATCGGCGGGATCATCAGCGGCCTGCAACGCAAGATGACCAAGCAGGGCAACCAGTGGGCCATCGCGACGATCGAGGACCTGGAGGGCTCGATCGACGTGATGTTCTTCCCGAACAGCTACCAGCTCTACGCGACCGCGCTGGCTGAGGACGCGGTAGTGCTGGTCAAGGGCAAGGTCGAGCGGCGTGAGGACGTGCCGCGGCTGATGGCGCTCGAGCTGACCGTGCCGGATCTGGCGCAGGCGGAGGCCAACCAGCCGCTGGTGCTGCACGTGCACGACTCGAAGATCACCCCGGCCTCGGCGCCCCGGCTGCGCGAGGTCCTGGCGAGCCATCCGGGCATGACCGAGGTCAGGGTGCGGATGCGCGGGCGGACCTCGACCACGGTGCTGAAGGTCGGCGACAATCTGCGGGTGACCCCGTCCCCGGCGCTGATGGGCGACCTCAAGGCCCTGCTCGGACCCTCCTGCCTGGGGTAGCGTATGTAAGTGTTCTGTGTCCGCTCGGCGGGACAAGGATGCGCCCGGAGCGCTGCGCTCAGTGCAGCGTCTCGCCGCGCGCCAGCATCTCCACGAACTTCTCGATGCGCGCGGCGCGGGTCTGCGGCCGCTTGGCGTCGTGGATGCGGTACAGCACGGCGTACCGGTTCGCGCCGGTCAGCGTCGCGAAGAACTCGGCCGCCTTCGGGTTCGCGTCGAAGGCGGCCTGAAGGTCCGGCGGCACCTGGGCCGCGGACTGCGCTTCGTACGCGCGCTCCCACCGGCCGTCCGCCTTCGCCGCCTCGATCTCCCGCAGGCCGGCCGGCTGCATCCGGCCCGCCTCGATCAGGCTGAGCACCTTCTCGGTGTTCACCTTCGACCACCGGCTGCGCTCCCGGCGCGGCGTGAACCCCTGCAGGAACCAGGACGCGTCGAAAGAGCGCTTCTGCCCGTCGATCCAGCCGAAGCACAGCGCCTCCTCCAGCGCCTCGGCATAGCTGACCGTGGGGATGCCGCTGTCCTTCTTCGCGATCTTCAGCCACACCCCGTCAGGCGTGTCGGCATGGTGCTCGGCCAGCCAAGATGCCCAAAGCCGCGCCGAGGCGAAAGGCAGGATGAGTCGTTCCATGCGCCAATGGAAGCACCCGGCACTGACACGTGCGTCCGCACGGTCGGTCAATACGGTCCGCTTACGCCACCGGACCCGCGCGCGACAAGCTAAGGTCGCCGTGAAAAGCTGGCTCCGATGAGCATTGAGACGCCGTGGCCGACCCCCCTGCCGTCGCCACACTCCGACGAGGATTCACAGCTGCCGTTCCTGCGGCGGCCCGAGGCGCGCGTCGACGCGGCCGCCTTCGCCGTGATCGCCGGGGCGAGCGTGGCGCTGTCCTTCGGCGTCGGGGCGCTGTGGCGCGGCTTGACCCCGGCGGTGCAGGGCGTGGTGAACCAGGGCGGCATCTACTACGCGGCTCCGGAAGGCGAGACCTTCGTCGCCCGGGACGGGTGGTTCGCCCTGTTCGCTTGTATCGCGGCGATCTTGCTCGCGCTCCTCGCCTTCCTGCGCTACCGGCATGGCGGCAGCGTCGGCGCGGCCATCGCGCTGGCCGCGGGCGGCATCGGGGGCGGGTATTTGGCCGCGTGGTTCGGCGCGGTGATCGGACCGGGCGGGGGCTCGATACTTCAGGCCGCGCACGGCGTGGCGAATGGCGCGACCTTCGATCTGCCGATGTCGATCCGGGCGATCGGCGTGATCTGGCTGTGGCCGGCTGTCGCGGCCGGCCTGTTCTTCTTCCTGATCCTGCTGTTCGGTCCCTCGGATCCGGAGCCTGAGCAGCAGCTTCACCCGGTCTGGGAAACGCAGCTCAACGGCGCGGCGCCGCACGCGTTCCCGCTGCCGTTCAACGCTGCTCCGGCCGGGCACAGCGAGATCGGACACGGCGACATCGGGCACAGCAACAACGGAGTAGTGCCAGGTGGCCAGGCGCCGCCCGCGCCGGAGGAGCCGTCAGGCGGACCGAACCCCGCGCAGCCCGATCAGCGTCCCGACTGACTCTGCCGCGTCGCCTGCCACTCGTCGAGCAGGCCCGGCAGCCGGCTGCGCACGAAGGCGAAGAAGTCCCGCATCTCGCTGACCCGCTCGCGCGCCGTGCTCTCCAGGCCGCCGACCGAGCCGAGCACCTCGTCGGTCGCCGAGATGACCAGATCGTAGAACTGCACCGCGGTGGTCGTGCTGGCGTACCAGGTGTGGTCGCGCAGCCGGTAGAGGTCGCGACGCGATCCCGGAACCGGCTCACGCACGACGAATCCGAGCTGTCCCAGGTAGCGCACCGCGCCGGAGATCGCGGCCGCGCTCGCGTCCAGCCGCTGGGCGAGTTCGGTGGCGGTCAGCCCCGGTGCCTCCGCGGTCATCAGCGCGAACAGCACCCGCGCGGCCATCCGCGGAAAGCCCCAGTCGGCGAACAGCAGCGCCAGCCGCTCGACAAAGCCGCGCACCGCCTCCTCGTCCCGCGTCGTCACTGCCACGGTCGCATTTTATACGCTTCAGAGATTTCACAAACTTGTGAAATGAGGGTAGCTTGCGGCGTGGAGACGACGGCCAGGAAAGCGGGGCGGCGGTGACGCGGGAAACCGGGGCGATCGAGATCGCCGGACTGCGCAAGGACTTCGGGCGCACGCGCGCCCTCGACGGCTTGGACCTGCGGGTGGAGCGGGGCGAGGTGCACGGCTTCCTCGGCCCGAACGGCGCCGGCAAGTCCACCACCATCCGCGTCCTGCTCGGCCTGTTGCGCGCGAACGCCGGCGAGGTACGGCTGCTCGGCGCAGACCCCTGGCGTGACGCGGTGTCCCTGCACCGGCGGCTCGCCTACGTGCCCGGCGACGTCACGCTCTGGCCGAACCTGACCGGGGGAGAGGCGATCGACCTGCTCGGCGAGCTACGCGGCGGGTTCTCCGCGAAACGCCGCGACGAGCTGATCGAGCGCTTCGAGCTCGACCCGCGCAAGAAGGGCCGCGCGTACTCCAAAGGCAACCGGCTGAAGGTCGCCCTGATCGCGGCCTTCGCCGGCGAGCCGGAACTGCTCATCCTCGACGAGCCGACCTCCGGCCTCGATCCGCTGATGGAGGCGGTGTTCCGGCAATGCGTCGCCGAGGCCCGCGGGCGTGCGGCGACCGTCCTGCTCTCCAGCCACATCCTGTCAGAGGTGGAAGAGCTCTGCGATCGAGTCTCGATCATCCGCTCCGGGCGGACCGTGGACACCGGCAGCCTCGCCGAGCTGCGGCACCTCTCCCGGACCACGATCGTGGCCGAGCTGGCTCATCCGCAGTCCGCCGACCTCGCCGCGCGGCTCGCCGGGGCGCCCGGCGTGCACGAGTTCGCGCTCGAAGGCTCGACGCTGCGCTGCCAAGCCGATGAACCGGCGCTGGAGGCGGTACTGCGCGCGCTGACCGAGGCTGGCGTACGCGCCCTGACAAGCCGTCCGCCGACTCTGGAAGAACTCTTCATCAAGTACTACTCGACCCAGCAGGCGCAGGAACAGGCCGACCAGGCGGCGACCCGATGAGCGGCTACGCACCGGCGAACGCGGCCGCTCGCGCACGAACCGGGCAAGCAAGCCCGTTCGCCGGGACCCGCGTCCTGCTTCGGCTCGCCGCCCGCCGCGACCGGATCATGCTGCCGGTCTGGGTCTACGCACTGATCGCGTCCTCAGCCTCGACCGCATACAGCTTCAAAGGTCTCTACGCCACCGAGGCCTCGCGCGAGCAGTTCGCCGCGACC
>DASTAE010000136.1:0-2339 GCA_035712985.1 Actinospica sp. | reverse complement strand
CGTGGTGCTGCTGCGCCTCTCGCAGGTGCTGAAGGAGACCAAGGAACTGGTCGCCGGTATCAGCGAGAAGACCACGCCGCTGCTGGGCGAGATCACCACCACGGTGACCACCGCCAACGAGCAGCTCTCCAAGGTGGACGTGATCACGGACAACGTCGCGAACGTGTCCACCAACGCCTCCGCGCTCGCCTCCACCTTCTCCGCGACCGTCGGCGGTCCGATGATCAAGGCGGCGGCTTTCTCCTACGGCGTGCGCTCGGCGCTCGCCAACCGGCGGCACGCCGAGGTCGAGAAGCGCGTCAAGGCCGAGATGAAGGCCGCGCGCAAGGCCAGGAAGGGCGCGTGAGGTCGTGATCAAGCGCGTGTTCTGGGTCGCCCTCGGCGCCTCCGTCGGGATCGTCGCGGTCAACCGGGCCTCCAAGGCCGTCAAGAAGCTCGCCCCCGGCAGCATCGCCGGCTCCGCGAGCGGCGTGCCGGGGCGGATCACCGCCGCCTGGCAGGACTTCGCCGAGGACGTCCGCTCCGCGGCCGCCGAGCGCGAGTTCGAGCTGTACCGCACGCTCGCGGTGGACACCGTCGAGCACGAGAAGTAGAACCGGTCATCACCGCCCGCCCCGGGCTGGAAGAATAGGGGCGCCAAGACCCCTTCGAGAGTTGTGAGCGAGAGGTAGTTCGAGATGGACTCCGCAGAGATCCGCCGGCGCTGGATCGACTTCTTCGTCAAGCGCGGGCACGCCGAGATCCCGTCCGCCTCGCTCATCGCCTCCGACCCGACGCTGCTGCTGGTCAACGCGGGCATGGTGCCCTTCAAGCCCTACTTCCTGGCCGAGGAGCCGCCGCCCGCGCCGCGCGCGACCAGCGTGCAGAAGTGCGTGCGCACCCCGGACATCGAGGAGGTCGGCAAGACCACCCGGCACGGCACCTTCTTCCAGATGTGCGGCAACTTCTCCTTCGGCGACTACTTCAAGGAAGGCGCCATCACCTACGCGTGGGAACTGCTGACCACGCCGGTGGCCGACGGCGGCTACGGCCTGCCGCCGGAGAAGCTGTGGATCACCGTCTACCAGGACGACGACGAGGCCGAGGCGATCTGGCGGGACAGGATCGGCGTCCCCGCCGAGCGGATCCAGCGCCTGGGCAAGAAGGACAACTTCTGGTCGATGGGCGTGCCCGGGCCCTGCGGCCCCTGCTCGGAGATCAACTACGACCGCGGCCCCGCGTACGGCGAGGAGGGCGGCCCGGCGGTCAACGGCGAGCGCTACCTGGAGATCTGGAACCTGGTCTTCATGCAGTACGAGCGCGGCGAGGGCACCTCCAAGGAGGACTTCGAGATCCTCGGCGACCTGCCGTCCAAGAACATCGACACCGGCCTCGGCCTCGAGCGGCTCGCCACCGTCCTGCAGGGCGTCGACAACCTCTACGAGATCGACACCTCGCGGATGATCCTGGACAAGGCCGCGGAGCTGACCGGCACCGTCTACGGCAAGGACCACCGGACCGACGTCTCGCTGCGCGTGGTCACCGACCACGTCCGCACCTCGCTGATGCTGATCGGCGACGGAGTCACCCCGGGCAACGAGGGCCGCGGCTACGTGCTGCGCCGCATCATGCGCCGCGCGATCCGCAACATGCGCCTGCTCGGCTCGACCGCGCCCACCATGGAGACGCTGATCAACACGGCGATCGACGCGATGGGCCCGCAGTACCCCGAGCTGGTCACCGACGCCAAGCGCATCCTCGCGGTGGCGACCGGCGAGGAGGCCGCGTTCCTGCAGACGCTGCGCACCGGCACCGGCATCCTGGACAACGCGATCGAGTCCGCCAAGTCCGCGGGCTCCACCAGCGTCGGCGCGGCCGAGGCCTTCCAGCTGCACGACACCTTCGGCTTCCCGATCGACCTCACGCTGGAGATGGCGGCCGAGCAGGGCCTGTCCGTGGACGAGGAGGGCTTCCGCCGCCTGATGGCCCAGCAGAAGGCCAACGCCAAGGCGGACGCGAAGGCGAAGAAGACCGGGCACGCGGACGTCTCCGCGTACCGCGAGCTGCTCGACCTGTCCGGGAAGCCCGAGTTCACCGGCTACCGCGAGACCACCAGCGAGGGCGTCGTCAAGGGCCTGCTGGTCGGCGGCGCGGTCGCGGGCAGCGCGGGCAACGGCGCCGAGGTCGAGATCGTGCTCGACCGCACCCCCTTCTACGCCGAGGGCGGCGGCCAGCTCGCCGACCACGGCCTGATCCGGCTCGGCAACGGCGCGCTGGTCGAGGTCGTCGACGTGCAGAAGCCGGTCGGCGACCTGATCGTGCACCGCGCGATCGTCCGGGACGGCGAGGTGACGGTCGGC
>DASTAE010000135.1:0-5970 GCA_035712985.1 Actinospica sp. | reverse complement strand
AGAATGGATCGACCAGTGGCACGGCCTGCTCGAGCGATACAAGCTCACCCCCGTCTGCTACCTGAACTGGCTGGACACCCGTATGCATGCTGGACGCGATCTCGATCTCGAGACGGCCGTGAAGATCTTTGACAGGGATCTTGAGCTGGCCCATCGGCTCGGATTCAAACTCATGAAGCCCAAGTTCGGCGTGGTTTCGCGGGATCTGACGCCGCACCCCATGTGGCGTCAGATCGTCGAGCGCTGTCTGCAAACGGCATCCGACTACGACGTCCGGATCGCCCCAGAGATTCACGCGCCGACGCGACTCAACTCTGAGGTCGTCGACGCGTATCTGTCACTGATCGCCGATACCGGGACCAAGCACTTCGGTCTGCTCATCGACACGGGTATCTTCCAGCGCGGGACCCGTCCGTCCGATCACAGCGACTCCATCTATCGGTTCGGCCCGTCGGATCCCGAGTCGGTGAAGAGGTCAGCTGCGGAGATGCGCGCTCCACTGGCGGAAGCGCCATCAGATCTCGCCGCCATCATCGACCACGTGGTGTATATCCACGCGAAGTTCTGGGAGATGACGGACAGCTTCGTCGACCCTCAGATCCCCTATGACGAGATCGTCGAGACCCTGGTCAAGAGCGGATACCGTGGTTGGATCTGCAGCGAGTACGAAGGCAACCGAGAGCCCGGGGTCGGTTCTGAACAGGTCCGGCGTCAGCAGTTGATGCTGCGCCGCCTACTCGCCGGCGCGTGACCTGCGCTGACTGGATGGTCCCGGCCCGTCACGCAAAGTCGTGCCGGGCGATCCCCCAGCACCGCCAGAACCGGATCCAGACGAGGCGCAGGATCCGCGACGTTGGAGGCAAAGGTTCAGGGTTTTGTCGCCCTGTCCGGGAGGGTTGACGTAGAGCGCGTCGGGCGGGGGGAGAAAGCTACCGGCAGGCTCGGGATGAACGCGAGGTCTCCTCCCAGGAAGCACCATCTGGTCTGTTCAGGGCTCCGCTCCAGAGCGAGGTCCGGAAGGCGGCGGATGAGCTCGCTGATTCCCAATCGCAGCTCTGTGCGGGCCAGCGGCGCGCCGACGCACGCGTGAATCCCGAAGCCGAATGCGACGTGCGGGTTTGGTCGGCGATCGATGACGAATTCGTCAGGCTCAGGAAATGCCTCTGGATCCCGATTCGCGGCCGCGTAGTTCAGCATCACGTCGGCGTCGGGGGGAATCGTGGTGCCGCCAATATCCACAGGACAGGTTGTGCTCCGCCGAAAGTGGTGAAAGGGCGTGTTCAACCGCAATGACTCCTCGATCGCGCTCGAGAGCAGCCGATCGTCTTCCCTGAGCGAGGCGACGCGGTCAGGTCGCGAAAGCAGGTGGAACAATGTGCTCGACATCGCCGCCGTGGTGGATTCGTGACCGGCGAGCAGGAAGCCCACCATCGTCTTCACGATTGCGTCGTCGCCCATGAGTGCCCCTCGGAAGGGTTGCGTCGCCAGGCGGGTGAGGTAATCGGCCCGGGGACTCGCGCGCCGAGACTCGATCTGCGGTATGACAAACGCGGAGAAGTCGGCAAGAGCAGCGGCAAAGTCCTCGGGCGATTCCCAGCTGCTGCCGAGCCGGATCGATACATCGCGCACCTCGAGCGCGAGCTCCTCCTCGAGGCCCACGAGCCGGCAGATGACCGTTGGCGGAAGTTGCTCGGTGTACTCCTCAACCAAGTCGGCGTGACCGGCTTCCGCGAATCTGTCGATCAGCCGGTTGGCCAGCTCGACGATCTGCGGCTCAAGTGCGTTGATCTCCGTCTGGTTGAGGATTTCGCGCGCAAGTCCGCGGTATTCATCGTGCAGCGGCGGATCGGTGCTTATGGCGCTTTCGCGGTACGGCTGCTTCGGTAGGTCATGCCCCTGCGCAGATGAGAACGTCTGCCAGTCTTTCGCAGCGGCACGAACATCTGCATACCGTGTCAGGATCCAGTGCCCGCCGTAGGCCTCATTCCACCAAGCGGGCCGATGGCGCCGAGAGATGTCATACGCGCCGTAGGCCTCATCCACTTCGGCTTCGTACAGCGAAAAACGTGCCGGGAGCTCCGGCTCGGAGTCGCTTGTGCCCTCAGTTGTCATGGTCTCTCCTTCCCTCGCCGCCTCCGGCGGCTCGGCTCAAATCATGTCCGGGCATCCCCACTCAGCGGTCAAGCGCCCGAGGGGAGCAAACCAGGTGGACCAACAGCCGACAGAACATGTCAAGAACCCCCGAACAGACGTTCAGTCGCGGTCAGGCGAGCCCACCGCAGCGTCAACCTATAAGGACGCAACGGGCCGCGACACACCCTCACACAGCGGCCGCGGCGGCGCGCTGCAGCTGCAGCGGCACGTCCTCTCCGGCCACCGGCCGACCGTGACCGGTCCAGACGACGCGCGGACGCAGCGCCGCGAGCCGGCGGATCGACTCGCGGGCCTGTTCGGTGTCGAGGTTGAAGGCGGGGTGGGGCACGCGCGCGGCCGTGCGCAGCCCCGTCTCCGGGTTGACCGTGCACAGCAGGTCCGAGACGAGCGCGACCCCGTCCTGCTCGCGGTAGAGCGCGACGAGCCCGGGAGCGTGCCCGGGAAGGTGCAGCACGCGGAAGCCGGCGACCGTCTCGCCCTCCTCCACGCTCCCGGCCGGGACGAGCGGCCCGCCGTCCCAGCGCGACGGCAGCCGTCGGTAGACCGGTCGCGTCCGGGGCCGGAGCAGACCGAGGTTCCAGTAGTCGCGAAACGGCGAGGCATGGCGCGCGGCCGAGCGCTCGAGCGGATGACACAGGATGGGCGCCGCGAGGTCGGCCGCGCCGCCGCGGTGGTCGCAGTCGGCGTGGCCGAGCAGCACCCGGCGGATCCCGCCGAGCCGGACGGCCGCCGCGCGGATGGCGGGCGTCATCGTGCGCGGGCCCGAGTCATACAGGGTCACTCCACCCTCATCCTCGAGCAGGTAGACGTTCATGTGCCGGCCCGGTCCCCCGCCGCGCAGCCGCCACACCCCCGCGGCGATCGCCTCCGGCGCCTCGGTCCCGTAGACCCAGCGCCGCGTGAGCGTGCGGGCGTTGGCCAGCGCGGTGAGGCCGGCCTCGGCCGGGGAGCCCGTCGGCGGCAACAGGCCGAGCTGGCGGGCGACCTCAGCGCCGTCGAGGAACGCGGTATTGGCGACGATCCGGTCCTCGACCACCTCGAGGATGTCGCAGCCCTCGATGGCGATCCGTGCACCGTTGGGCGCGAAGCCCTCGAAGCGCCCCGGCCCGGCGAAGGTGGCGGTGGCGCGCCAGCGCACCGAGCAGCGCTCGCGCTGCGTCGTCGTGTCGAGCAGCTCGAAGCGGAAGTCGGGAAAGGCCTCGAACAGCTCGTGCAGGTAGGCGCGCACCTCCTCGGGAGCGAGCAGCTCGCGCCGTCCGGGTAGGCGGTCGCGCCCCCCCGGCGCCCAGCAGGCGACCGCCGCCTCGACGTCGCGGTGGGCGAGCGCGTCGAAATACCGCCGGGCGGTCATCGAGCTCGAGGCCATGGTGAGGGCGAGTCTATGCGCAAGCGCCGGTCCAGGAGCATCCGCTCGCGCCCGGATCCCGATCGGGCAGATGGTATGATCCTCGTGTTCATACCCTACGCCTGGAGGGTTCAAGGATGCCCCGCAGAACGATCAGCTTGCCGCAGAGCATCGAGGATCTCGCACGCCAGTCGGCGACTGACGGCGAGTCCTTCTCCGCCACCATCGCGCGACTGATCGAACGTGGCGCCCGCGCCGAGGGCCAGGCCAGCCGCCCCCGCTATGTCGGGGCCGGCGAGGGTGACAGCGACCTCGGGAAGCACGCTGAGCGGTATCTGCGCGACCCGGTCCCGGCGCGCTGAAGGTCATCGCCGACACCGGTCCGCTGGTCGCTGCGGCGAACCGGCGAGACGAGGCCCACGCCCTTGCCGCCGCCATGGTGACCGAGCTCGGCCGCGATCTTCTGGTTCCGGACCCCGTGATCGTGGAGGTCGACCAATTACTGCGGTCACGGACGGGGCCACATGCGGCCAGGCTGTTCCTGGCGGCGCTCGCCGCCGGCGAGCACACGGCCGTCCACCTCACACCCTGGCTGCTGCGCCGGGCGGTTGAACTGGACGCCGTGTTCGCTGATCTCGACCTCGGCTACGCCGACACCGCGGTCATGGCCGTCGCGGAGCGCCACCGGCTGCCCGTGCTCACCTTCGACTTTGCGCCCTTTCGCGCAACTCACCCGGCACAGGGCCACTGGCAGCTCGTCATCGACGAGCACCGCTACCACCGCCACGTCCGGCGCTAGCGCGGAAGGCTGATCACCACACCGGCCCGCCCCGCTGCGCAGCCGCTCGCATCAGGCGCCAGGCTGCACCGGGGTGTCAACGGGGACCGGCGGACTCAGGTGAACAGCTGAACGTCGGAGGGCTCGAGGCCGACGCTCGCCCGCAACCAGTCTGCGGCCAGATCCGCGGCGCGCTGCTCGTAGCCGCGCCCGCGCAGCTGGGGGATGACCCACACGCGCACGCGGGCGCTGCCGCTCGCCCAGTCGATGCCGTCGACCTCCACCCGGCCGCGGCAGTCGTGGCCGCCGGGCTCGACGATCGTCAGCGTGACCCCGGCGCCGGCCGCGCGCAGCGTCGGCTCCTCCTCCACCTGGCGTCCGAGCTCGGCGCCGGTCGGCGGACGCGCAGCGCCCAGCCGGCGGTGCAGCTCCGGGTCGTCCTGATGGGCGATCAGCAGCTCGGGGATGTCCCACTCGGCGAGCGGACGCAGCTCGAGGAGCGCGTCGGCGATGCGGTCCGGCGGAGGCGGGATGGCGGGCATGTCGCCGGTGGACCGTACCCTTCCGAGCGTGTCTTCGCCAGCTGACCGCGCCGCGACGCCCGCCTACGCCGTCCGCCGCTCGCGCCGGGCGCGCCGGGTGCGCGTGACCGTCGACCGGGCGGGCGCCGTCGAGGTGGTGCTGCCCGACCGGATGCCGCTGCGCGCCGCGCAGGACGCCGTGCGCGAGCTGCGGCCGTGGATCGAGCGCCGCCTGGCCGACGCCGGCCGGCAGCGCGCGGCGGTGCTGGCGCGCGGCGACTCGCTCCCGTTCCTCGGCACCGCGCTGACGGTGCAGGCGGAGTCCGCCCGCACGCGCGTGACCCGTCGCGGGGAACGGCTGCTCGTTCCCGCCGGGCCGGACCGGCAGGCTGCGATCGAGCGCTGGTACCGGCGGATGGCGCGCGAGGAGATCGGCGGCCGGCTCGACCGCGCCTGCGCGATCGCCGGGCTGGACTACACGCGCCTGACGATCCGCGACCAGCGGACGCGGTGGGGCAGCTGCTCGCGCGCCGGCGCGATGAGCTTCAACTGGCGCCTGCTGCTGGCCCCGGTCGAGGTGCTCGACTACGTCATCTGGCACGAGGTCTGCCACCTCGCCTTCATGGATCATTCGCCGCGCTTCTGGGGCCTCGTGGCGCGGTACTGCCCGGAGTACCGCGAGCACGCCGCCTGGCTGCGGCGCAACGCCGGCACGCTCGTGCTGTGAGCGACGCGGCGGGTCGGGTCATCGCCGCGATCGAGGCGTGGCGGGGCGAGGTGGAGGGCCCGCTGGTGGTGGCCATCGACGGCCACGGGGCGGCCGGCAAGACGACGCTCGCCGAGGCGGTGGCCCGGCGGCTCGGGGCGCTCGTCGTCCACACCGACGAGTACTTCCGAGCCGAGTCCGGCCCCGGCGACGAGCACCCGATGGCGCGCTTCTACGACTGGTCGGCCCTGCGCGCGCGGGGCCTCGCACCGGCGCTGGCCGAGGCCGCGGCGCTGCCGGACGGCCCGTCGGCGGCCGCCGTCGTCCTGCTCGAGGGCGTCTCCTCGGCCGCCCCGGCCCTGCGCGACCTCGTGACGCGGGCCGTGTTCGTGCAGACGCCCGAGCCGGTGCGGCTCGCGCGGCTGCATGGACGGGTGAGCGACGAGGAGTGGGACGAGGCCTGGCT
>DASTAE010000134.1:0-19744 GCA_035712985.1 Actinospica sp. | reverse complement strand
ACGTCCACCTTGGAGAGCTGCTCGTTGGCGGTGGTCACCGTGGTGGTGATCTCGCCCAGCAGCGGCGTGGTCTTCTCGCTGATACCGGCGACCAGTTCCTTGGTCTCCTTCAGCACCTGCGAGAGGCGCAGCAGCACCACGCAGAGGAAGGCCACCCCGATCGCGAAGAAGACCGCGAAAATCAGTCCGACGACTGCTCCTGCCGACACCGTGGGGTCCGTCCCTTCGCTCGCCCGATGGAGGGTTGCCGTCCGCAGGCCGGAGTCGACGACCCGGACAGTGTTCGTCGAAGACGATATCGCGTCCGGGGGGGTCCGCCGACGCCAGCCGGGCGGCTCGCGCCGGAAGTCGGAACGGTCGTACGATGCTCCGCGGCGGGTAGGCGCCCGCGTACGCAGCGTTTCGGAGGGCGTGTCGCCGTACCGGTGCGCATGGATCTCCGCCGTACCTGATATTGATGGGGTCCGCCGGCCGCCGCCGCTCGGCACCGCTCCGCTTCGCTGACAACTGGATGGTGAGTCGCGTGGGGTCATTCGCGTTCGAACCCGTGGGGGCCGACGCGCCGAAGAACGTGAGCCCGTACGAGCTGCGGGCGATGGTGGCGACGGGCCTGCGCGGCCGGACGTATCTGGCGTACACCTCCGCGGGCCGGCCGGTGGCGGTGAAGGTGTTCCGCTTCGGCGTGGGCTCCGACCCGAAGGCCCGGGCGCGGTTCCTGCGGGCGGTGACCGTGGCCCGCTCGATGCACTGCGAGTTCGTGGCCCCGGTGCTCGGGGCGGGCTTCGCTCAGCACAAGCTGTGGCAGGCGACGGAGTACCAGCCGGGGCCCTCGCTGGCCGACGCGGTCTTCCGGTACGGCGCGCTGCCGCGCGAGGGCGTGCGCAGGCTCGCGCTGGCGCTGACCAAGGTCGTCGGCGAGCTGCACCTCGTGGGGCTGTCCGGCAGGGGCCTGATTCCGGCGGACGTGGTGCTCACCGCGCAGGGGCCGCGCGTCGTCGACCTCGGATTCGCCCGGGTGGAGATCGAGGGCGGCGGCGGGGAGGGCACCACGAGCGTGCTGCTGGACGAGATCCCGGGCCGGTACGCGTCGAACGAGGCGATCCTGGCCGAGGACGTGCGGGACGTCGCCGAGATCCTCTACTTCGCGGCCACCGGCCGGTCGGTGGCGGTCGATCCGGCCGACATCCTCAGCCCGGCCACCGGCAACTGCCCGGAGGCGCTCAGGGAGCTGATCGCGGCCGGGCTGCGGCAGGACCCGGCCCGGCGGCCGCGGCTCGCGGACCTGGCCGCGGCGGCGTCCACGGCCGGGGTCCCGGCGAGCACGGCGGCGCAGTGGGAGTCGGGCGAGTGGCTGCCGAAGGGCGTGCCGCAGGACGCGGCCGAGCGGGCGGCGGTCGTCGCGTCGATCCACCGGCAGCACGCGTGGATCACGGGCGGCGCGATGCCCGCGACGGAGCTGCGCACCGGCGGCCCGGCGCCGGAGCTCAAGCGTCCGCAGGAGGTGGAGGACCGCAGGCCGAGCGAGCAGCGGCTGACGGCGGCCGACCTGTCCAAGACGCTGGCGCGGCGGGTCTGGAAGCGGCGCCCCGGGGCGTGAGCCGCTCCGGCGCGCTCCCCCGCGCGCCTGTATGAGCCCTCGAACTCACAGCCGCGGGTGCAAAACCCTTGCGTGGCGTGCGCGGCCGCTGGCAGGATCATGGAATTCACCGGCTACGTGAGGATCTCCCCACCGTGGACTTCGACGTCCAGCACCACGCGCGCACCCTCGCCCTGCGCTCGCCGGGGCATGTGCGGGTGGGTCCGTTCGTCTGCCGGTTCAATCCCAGCTGGGCCAGCCCCTACGCGAACTACGCGATTCCCGACGACCGCGCCGAGCCGACCGCCGAGGACATCAAGGCCCTGATCGCGCTCTTCCGGCAGCGGGACCGCAAGCCGCGGCTCGAGTACCTGCCGACCTGCGCCCCCTCGGTGGAGAAGGTGCTGCTCGGCGCCGGTTTCGAGGTGGAGGACCGGCCCCCGGTGATGGCCTGCCAGCCGCAGAACCTGGCCGTGCCGGAACCCGTGCCCGGCCTGGAGTTCCGCGAGCCCCGCGGCGACGACGACCTGGACGACCTCGCCGCCATCCAGCACCGCGCCTTCAACGAGCCCGGCGAACCCGAGCCGGGTTCCGGCGCCGGGGCGAGGCGGATCTACGAGAACGGCGGCGTCGTCGTCCTCGCCCGCTACCGCGGCGAGCCGGCCGGCGGCGGCTCCTGCTCCGCCCCCGTGGACGGGATGACCGAGCTCGGCGGCGTGGCCGTGGCCGCCCGCTTCCGCCGCCGCGGCATCGGCGCCGCCGTGTCCGCCCACCTCACCGCCCTGGCCCACGCCCGCGGCTACCGCCTCGTCTGGCTGGAGCCCGCCGACCAGGACGTGGAGCGCGTCTACGCCGGCATCGGCTTCCGCCCGGTCGGCGAGAAGCTCAACATCTCGCTGCCGGCCGGGCGCTGAGCGGATCACCCGGGACGCATACCCCCAGGCGTATAATTCCCGGATACGCGAAAGGGGATGCCATGCAGGTCCAGGAGGAGACGGTCGGGGACGTGGTCAAGCGGCTGCGTCGAGCCGAGGGGCAGATCCGTGGGGTGATCGCGATGCTGGAGCAGGGGCGGGACTGCGCGGACGTGGTCACGCAGCTGGCGGCGGTGTCGCGGGCGCTGGACAAGGCGGGGTTCAAGATCGTGGCCAGCGGGCTGCAGCAGTGCCTGGACGGGGAGAGCCAGGACCGGGCCGCGGATCTGGCGCTGATGGAGAAGCTGTTCCTCTCGCTGGCCTGAGCGCGCGGCCCTGCGAAGCGGCCCGCGACGCGACGCGACCCGGACCGGCGTGGTCCGGGTCGCGTGGCGTCGGCGCTCGGGTCAGTTGGCGGCCGCGGCCTTGGCCTCGGCGATCTCGCGGCGGACCTGGTCCATGTCCAGGGCGCGGGCCTGGGTGATCAGGTCGTCCAGGGCCGCCTCGGGCAGGGCGCCGGGCTGGGCGTAGACGACCACCCCGTCGCGGACGATCATCAGGGTGGGGATCGAGGTGATCCGGAACGAGGCGGCCAGCTCCTGCTGCGCCTCGGTGTCCACCTTGCCGAAGACCAGGTCCGGGTTGCGCTCGGCGGCGCGCTCGTAGACGGGGCCGAACATCCGGCAGGGGCCGCACCAGGAGGCCCAGAAGTCGACGAGCACCGTTCCCTCGACGCCGACCGTCTGCTCGAAGTTCTCCGCCGTCAGCTCCACGGTGTGCGTGCCGGTGGCTGCCATGTCTCGTTCCTTCCGCTCAGGAGTCATACCCTATGGGGTATAGCGGCGGGAGGTCCGTAAATATTTCGAGTTTGTCGGGGGCGTCTGCGAGGATGGGCCAGGAGTAGGAGACACTGATGCACCTCGCCCGTTACAAGTCCGTCCTGACGCTGCCCGGGATGCGGACGTTCATGCTGGTCTCGCTGATCGCCCGGATCCCCGGGACGGCGTTGAACACCTCGCTGACCCTGAGCATCGTGCTCGACCGGCATCGCAGCTACGCCGAGGCCGGCGCCGCGACCGCCGCGTTCACCGTGGGGCTCGCGCTCGGCTCGCCGCTGCTGGGCCGCTGGATCGACCGGGGCGGGCCGCGGCCGGTGCTGCTGCTGACGGGCTCGGTCTCGCTGCTGTTCTGGTGCCTGGTCCCGCTGCTGCCCTACCCGGTGCTGCTCGCCCTCGCGGTCCCCTGCGGCGCCCTGCAGGTGCCGGTCACGACGCTGGTGCGGCAGTCGCTGGCCGCGCGGGTGCCGGAATCGGTGCGCCGGCAGGCCTATTCGCTGGACTCGATGGCCGTGGAGCTGTCCTTCATGGTCGGTCCGGCGCTCTCCGTGCTGGCGATCACGCAGCTGGGCGAGGCGACCTCGACGCTGCGGGTGCTCGGTTTCGGGCTGGGGCTGAGCGCGGCGGTTCTCTTCGCGTACAACCCCCGGCTGGGGGACGCGGCGGCGGCCAGGGCGGCGTCCGCGGAGGGCGGACCGGCGCGGGCCACGGCGAACTGGCTTGCTCCGCGGTTCCTGCTGATCCTGGCGATCTGCGCCGCCGCGTGCATGATGCTCTCGGCGACGGACGTGTCGATCGTCGCGGTGCTGCGCGGGCGCGGCGAGATCTCCTGGGCCGGGGTCGTCGTCATCGTCTGGTGCGCCGCGTCGCTGGTCGGCGGATTCGTGCACGGGGCGATGCGGCGTCCGCTGCCGACGACCGCGCTGCTGCTCGTGCTCGGCGCGCTGAGCCTGCCGGTGGGCCTCGCCGGTTCCTGGTGGGTGTTGTGCCTCGTGGTGATCCCGGCGGGCATCGCCTGCGCGCCGACGATCGCGTCCACGGTGGACGCCGTGAGCCGCGCGGTTCCCTCCGAGCGCCGCGGCCAGGCGATGGGGCTGCACAGCGCCGCGCTGACCGTCGGCGGCGCGATCGGCGCGCCGCTGGTCGGCGTCGTCATCGACCGCGGCGGCCCCGCCTGGGGCATGGCCGTGGTCGCGGCCCTGGTCTGCGCGCTCGCCGTGGCGGGGCTCGCGGCGCAGGCGATGCGGCGGCAGCAGGCCGTCACGCAGGCGCGCATGTTCGACGAGGCCGTGGAGGTCGTGGGCGCATGAAGGTCTCGTTCGCTGAGAAGCCGACCCTCGTGGGAGAGCTGGTGATCCTGCGGCCGGTCACGGTCGAGGATGTGCCCGGGCTGATCGAGATGCTGCACGACGAGGAGGGCTCGCGGCTGACCGGCACGCACGCCGACTTCGACGCCGAGGTCGCGGAGAAGTGGTACGCGACGCGCGGCGAGCACGACGACCGGCTGGATCTCGCGGTCATCGACCGCGCGAGCGGGGAGTACGTCGGCGAGGTCGTGCTCAACGAGCTCGATGTCGACAATCGCGCGTGCGGCTTTCGGATCAGCCTGATCGGGCCGCGCGCGTTCGGGCGCGGGTTCGGGACCGAGGCGACGCGGCTGATCCTCGCGCACGCCTTCGAGACCGTGGGGGTCAACCGCGTCGAGCTCGACGTGTACGACTTCAACCCGCGCGCCCGCCGCGTGTACGAGAAGGTCGGCTTCGTGCACGAGGGCACCAAGCGGCAGGCGCTGCTCTGGGACGGCGAGTGGGTCGACGCGCACGTGATGGCGATGCTGGCCTCGGACTGGCGGTAGCGGCGGCGCGCCCCTTACCTTTGCTCCCGTGACTAAGCAGAAGACTGTGGGCATACTCCGGGTGGCATTCGGCGCGCTCGGCCTGACCGCGCTCACGGTCGGCTACGACCGCGACGTCCACACCGGTGACGCGGTGAACTTCTTCTTCTACTTCACCGATCTGTCCAACCTCTTCGCGGCCGCCGTGTTCGTCGTCGGCGGGATCGCGCTGCTTCGCGGCCGGCCCGGCGTGCCGGATCTGGTGCGCGGCGCGGCCGTGCTCTACCTGGTGATCACCGGGCTCGTCTACTGGACGCTGCTCGCGAACACGATCAACGCCGCGACGATCGTCTGGCAGAACGACATCGTGCACGGCGTGATGCCCGCCGCCCTCGTGCTCGACTGGCTGGTCTCGCCGCCGGCCACGCGGCTCGGCTTCGGGAAGGCGAGCCGCTGGCTCGCGTTCCCGATCCTCTACCTCGCCGTCTCGCTGATCCGCGGGCCGATCGTGCGCTGGTGGCCCTACGACTTCCTGGACCCGACGCAGCCCGGCGGGTACACGCACGTGACGACGTGGTCGTTCATCGTCACCGGCGTCTTCGTGGTCTTCATGCTGCTGATCGTGTGGATCGGCAATCAGCTCGGCTCTTCCTCGTCGGGCAGCCCGAGCAGCGACCGGAGCTTCTCGACCCGGTCCGCGTAGCGCTCCTCGACGCCGTGGCGCGTCGGGCGGTAGTAGCGGGTTCCGTGGATCGCGTCCGGCGCGTACTGCTGGGCGGCCACGGCGTTCGGCAGGTCGTGCGGGTAGACGTACTCCTGGCCGTGGCCCAGCTTCTTCGCGCCCTTGTAGTGCGCGTCGCGCAGATGCGGCGGGACCGGACCGGCCTTGCCCGCCCGGACGTCGGCGAGCGCGGCGCCGATCGCGACCGTGGCGGCGTTGGACTTGGGGGCCAGCGCGAGGGCGATCACGGCCTGGGACAGCGACAACTGCGCCTCCGGCCAGCCGATGAACGAGACCGCCTGCATCGCCGCGACGGCGGTCGGCAGCGCGGAGGGGTCGGCCAGGCCGATGTCCTCGCTGGCCGAGATCACCAGCCTGCGGGCGATGAACCGGGGGTCCTCCCCCGCCTCGATCATCCGCGCGAGGTAGTGCAGCGCCGCGTCCACGTCCGAGCCGCGGATGGACTTGATCAGCGCCGAGGCCACATCGTAGTGCTGGTCGCCGTCCTTGTCGTAGCGGACGGCGGCGCGGTCCACGGCCTGCTCGAGGATCGCGATCGTGATGGCGTCGGAGCCGCTGTCCTTCGCCGCCCCGGCCCCGGCCTCGAGCGCGGTCAGGGCGCGCCGCGCGTCTCCCCCGGACATCCGCAGCAGCTGGGAGCGCGCGTCCTCGTCCAGGGTCACCGTGCCGGCGAGCCCGCGCTCGTCCGCCAGCGCGCGTGAGATCAGGGAGCTGATGTCGTCCTCGTCCAGCTGCTCCAGGGTGAGCAGCAGCGAGCGGGACATCAGCGGCGAGATGACCGAGAAGTAGGGGTTCTCGGTCGTCGCCGCGATGAGGGTGACCACGCGGTTCTCGACGGCGGGCAGCAGGGAGTCCTGCTGGGCCTTGGAGAAGCGGTGGATCTCGTCGAGGAACAGCACCGTCTCGCGGCCGTACCCGGCGAGCTGGGTGCGCGCCTCGTCCAGCGCCGCGCGCACCTCCTTGACCCCGGCGGTGATCGCGGACAGTTCGAGGAAGTGCCGGTCGGTGCTCTGGGCCACGACGTGGGCCAGCGTGGTCTTGCCGGTGCCGGGCGGGCCCCAGAGGATCACCGAGGCGGGCACGGCGCGGGACTGCGCGGAGGCCTCGACCAGCCGGCGCAGCGGGGATCCCGGCCGCAGCAGCTTCGCCTGGCCGACCACCTCGTCCAGGGTGCGCGGGCGCATCCGCGCGGCGAGCGGGGCCCTGGATTCGCCCCGCTCGCGGCTCACGTAGTCGAAGAGGCTGTCCGCAGGCATGGCACGAGCCTAATACGCGGGGATGGGAAGATCGGACCATGAACGTGATCCCGCAGGCCGACGTCACCCGGTACGGCTCGTACGCCGAGCTGCCGAGGCCGATCCTCGACGACACCCTGCTGCTCATGGAGGGCGATCCCGGGGTGCTGCACGGGGCGTGGGAGGTCGAGGGCGGCTACGCGTTCTCCTCGGTCGACGGGTACGGCGGCGATCCGTGCTGGCTGACCGTCGTCGGCTCGCCGGAGTCGGCCGCGCGGCTGATCGAGGTGGCGCTGGACGAGCTCGGCGAGCGCTGCGACGGGCTGACCGCGCCGCGCGGACTCGAGGTGGCGCGGTGGCTCGGCGGGGACGCGGACCGGTCGAGCGAGTGGGACGCGATGCGGTGCGACGCGCCGCCGCCGGAGCAGCCGGGCGAGGAGCGCGTGGCGCGGGTGACGGACCTCGCGGCGGTGCAGGCGTTCCTGGACCGGGTCAACCCGCACCACTCGGTGCGCGCGGACCATCGCGAGGTGGAGTGCTGGCTCGGGGTGGCCGGCGCGGGTCCCGGCGAACTGCTGGCGGTCGGGGCGTTCACCCGCCGCCGGCACGGGACCGCGTATCTGGCCTCGATCGCGACCGCGCCCGAGGCGCGCGGCCAGGGCCTCGGCGCGGCGATCACGGCAGCGTTGACCCGGCGCGCCTTCGCCTCCGGGGACGTGCTGTGCACGCTCGCGCACTACCACCCGAACGACGCGGCGCGGCGGATCTATCTGCGCCTCGGCTATCGGACGACGCATCAGTCCCAGTCGGGCGAGCTTCGACGGGTGAACTGAGACACAATTGAATCCATGACGAGAGCCTGGAAGATCGAGCCGACCGGTCCGCTGCGCGGCGACGTGACCGTCCGCGGATCGAAGAACGCCGTCACCAAGCACATGGTCGCCGCGCTGCTCGGCGAGGGGCCGAGCCGGATCGCCAACGCGCCGCGGGTCGGGGACGTGGAGATCACCGCCTCGATGCTGCGCTCGGTGGGCGCGAGCGTGGAGCGGGAGGGCGACACGCTGGTCGTGGAGCGTGCCGCGTCGCTGTCCGCCTCCGTCCCGACCACCTTCACCGGCCGCAACCGGATCCCCGTGCTGCTGCTCGGGCCGCTGCTCAACCTGACCGGCGAGGCCTTCGTGCCGCTGGTCGGCGGGGACGCGATCGGCCCGCGCCCGCTGGACTTCCACATCGACGCGCTGACGAAGATGGGCGCGCAGATCGTGGTCGAGGAGACCGGGATCCACGCGACGGCGCGGCGGCTGCAGGGCACGAAGGTGCAGCTGCCGTACCCGAGCGTCGGCGCGACCGAGTCCATCATGCTGAGCGCGGTCCTCGCGGAGGGCCGCACCGTGATCCAGAACGCGGCCGTAGAGCCGGAGATCATGGAGCTCGCGCTGTTCCTGCAGCGGATGGGCGCCGGGATCCAGCTCCAGCCGGACCGCAGGATCCTGATCGAGGGCGTCGAGAAGCTGCACGGCGCGGAGACGAAACTCGCCGGGGACCGGCTTGAGGCCTTCAGCTACCTCGTCGCGGGCCTGCTGACGGGCGGTCAGGTGCGGGTGCACGGCTGCGCGCAGGAGCGCCTGGTGACCGCGATCGAGACGCTGCGGAAGATGGGCACGCAGTTCGAGATCAGCGACGACTACATCGTCGCCTCGGCCCCGAACGGCCTGCGCTCGGCGGCCGTGCACACCGACACGCACCCCGGGTTCGCGACGGACTGGCAGCAGCCGCTGCTGGTGCTGATGAGCCAGGCGCGCGGCCTGTCCGTGCTGCACGAAACGGTGTTCGAGAACCGCTTCGTGTACGTCAAGGCGCTGCAGCAGCTCGGCTGCGAGATCGAGCTGTTCCCGATGTGCCTGGGCGGCAACGCCTGCCGCTTCCACGACACCAACCACCTGCACTCCGCGGTGGTGCACGGCCCGTCGAAGCTGGTCGGCGCCGAGGTGCACGTCCCGGACGTGCGCACCGGGTACTCGTCGGTCATCGCGGCCTCGATCGCCGACGGGCCCTCGGTGCTGCTCGACGTCGAGTCGCTCGAGCGCGGCTACGACGAGCCGCTGAAGCGGCTGCAGTCCCTCGGCATGGCCATCACCGTCGCCGAGAGCTGATCGTCTCGGGGGTCAGTCGCCGCGGGAGAGGCGGCGCAGGGTCTCCTCGGGCTCGCCGCAGAGCCCGAGGTGCACCGGCCCCGGCTGCAGCACGGCCGAGCGCGGGGCGGTGAGCCAGCGGAAGCGCTGGCCGATCGAGATGTCCCCGGCCGGCCCCGCCTGCTCGCCGCCGCGGCAGATCTTCGCGACCGCGCCGAGGGCGGCGGCCAGGCCGTCGATGTCGGCGTCGGGGTCGAGGGCGCGCACCCGGTCCGGTTCGAGCCAGGTGGCGCAGGCCAGGAAGTCGCGGGCCTGGCAGTACACGAGCACGCCGACGTTCACCGCCTCGCCGAGCTCGACGCGCGGGACGGCGCGCAGGTAGGCGTATTCGACCGGGTTCGCGGCGCTCATCGGGCCACCGCCGGCAGCCACTCGGAGCGCGGGGCGCGGACCCGCACGGCGAACCAGTCGGCGAAGGCCTTGCGCACCTCGTCCGGGGAGTCGAACCCCGGTTCGTCCGCCAGATACTCGTCGGGGACCAGCGCCGTGGCCGCGGCGACCGCCTCCGGGGTGACCAGCGGCGCCAGGGCCTCGTCGGCCGCCTCGAGGTCCGGCCGGAAGCGGGAGAGCGCGTGGTCCTCCAGGGCCAGGCGGGCGGGCCGGCGCGCCGAGCGCTCCAGCGCCGCCGGGTCCTGCGGCCAGGCGTGCTGGAAGATCAGCGAGGCGCCGTGGTCGATCAGGTAGGGCCTGCCGTGCCAGCGCATCAGGTTCGGATTGCGCCAGGACCGGTCCACGTTGCCGATCAGCATGTCGAACCAGATGACCCGGCCGGCGAAGTCGGCGTCCACCTCGAAGGCGACCGGGTCGAAGTTGAGCGAGCCCGGCAGGTAGTCCATGCCGACGTTCAGCCCGACGCTTTTGAGCAGCAGCTCCTGGATCTCCTGGTCCGGCTCGCCCTTGCCGATGGCCTCGTCCAGCCGGACGGTCACCAGCTCGGGCACGGGGAGCCCGAGCGCGCGCCCGAGCTCCCCCGCCACGATCTCCGCGATCAGCGCCTTGCGCCCCTGCCCCGCGCCGCGGAACTTCACCACGTACATCCCCAGGTCGTCCGCCTCCACGATGGCGGGCAGCGAGCCGCCCTCCTTCAGCGGGGTGACGTACCTGGTCGCGGTGACTTGTCTGAGCACGGGATCAAGGCTAGCGCCTCGGGATCAGCGCGGCGCGTAGTCGCCGATCACCGGCAGGGCCTTGTCGTTGTAGTCGAACATGGCCTGGTTCTCCCAGCCGTCGCCGGAGCTCGGGTCGGTCGGGTCCCAGCCGTTGCCCTTCACGACGGTCCACGTCGGCTCCCAGTAGAACGCGCCGAGGCCGAGGCCACCGGGGACGGCCTGGACGATGCTGAGCGTGTCGCGGAACATCGCGGCCTGGCCGGCCGGGCTCGCGGCGTATCCGGTCTCGAGCTCGCTCGCGGTGCTGAAGCTGAGGCTCGCGGTCGGATCGCCGCTCTGCAGGGTGAAGGGGTACGCCGTCTCGGCCAGGATGATCGGCTTGCCGTAGCGCGCCGCGGTCTGGTCGAGGGTGGACTGCAGCTCGTCGAGGTAGCCGTGCCAGTACGAGTAGTACGACAGGGCGATCACGTCGAACGGGATGTTCTGCGCGACGGCGTTGTCGTAGAACCACTGGACGCCGCCCCAGTCCGCCGCGTTGGCGATGTGCAGGGCGATCTTGGCGCGCGGGTCGGCGGACTTCACGCCGGCGATCGCGGACTTCAGCAGCGCGCCGAAGGTGGTCCAGGCGGTGCTGGAGCCGTAGTCGAGGCCGGTCGGCCAGAGGAAGCCGCCGTTGACCTCGTTGCCGGTCTGCACCATGTCGGGCGGGGTGCCCTGGCGCACGAGGTCGCCGACCACCTTGGCCGAGTAGGTGTAGACGTCGGTCTCGAGCCGGCTGAGCGAGTCGTCGGCCCACGCGGCCGGGGTCGACTGGTGGCCCGGATCGGTCCAGGTGTCGGAGTAGTGGAAGTCGAGGAACAGCTTCATGTGGTGCGCTCTCGCCTCGCGGGCGCCGGCGAGCAACTGCTGCTCGTCGTTCATGCCGTCTTCCGGGTTCACCCACACGCGCAGCCGGACGTAGTTCATGCCGGCGCCGCCGAGGATGTCGAGCGCGTTCTCCTGCTGCCCGTCGGTGTTGTAGTAGGCGGCGCCGAGCTGTTCGGCGCGCACCAGCGTGGACACATCGCCGCCGCGGATCGGCAGCGAGGCGTAGCCGGGTGTCAGGGTGATGAGACCGTAGTTGGTCCAGTCGCCCGCGGCGCTGTCCGAGACGAGGTGGATCGTGGCCTCATGGTCCGTCACGCGGACCGAGGTGACGATGTGGAGCCAACTGCCGTCCGAGATCACCGGCACTGAGGTCTGGTTGCTCTGCCGCCCGGACTGCAGCTTGATGTAGTTCGAGGCGTCGCCGCCGCCGGACTTCACCCAGGCGCCAAGCGTGTAGTCGCCGTTCGCGAGGCCGGTCACGCGCTGCCGGGTGTCCACGTCGTACGCGGCGGAGGACCAGTGCGTGAGCTGGTAGGCGTCGCCGTTGTAGCCGTAGCTCGTGGCCTCGGTGAAGGAGGCGCCGGCGGTTCCGGTGGTGGTCCAGCCGGTCGGGTTCGCGGTGCCGGTGCCGTCGAGGTCGAAGGCGGGGTTGACCACCCGGCCGTTGCCGTGGGGCTGCGCGGACACGGCGTGAGCCGCCGTCGGGAACGCGGTGATCGCCAGCGCGGCGACGCCCGCGCAGAGCCCCCGCGTCCATGTTCGTGAGTGTGCCTTCATGTGCTGCATCTGTGCATCTCTTCCCGTCGTTGGGATCGTTCACAGGCCCGGGCGTAAGAGATATCACCGAGTCAGCGATTAGTCGAGACGTAACAAAGGGTTCTGCCGGACACGATTCCGTGAACGCTCCCAGTCTGCGCGGCGGGGGCTGGGCTGCGAGGCATGGCCGCTGTTGAGGACTTCGGGGAGCACCGGCGCTGTCTCGGCGCGGTCGCCGCGGGACCGCGGAGCCGTTCACGTCCGGCTACGTCGGCCAGTGCCTGAGCCTCGGGCGCGGCGCCGGGATGTTCCAGCGGGTCGGGAAGGACGACGCGATGACCGACCGCGTGTACGGCGGGAGGCTCGGCAAGATCGGCAAGGCCGGATCGTCCAATACATTATCGCTGCCTTACGGTAGCGCCGGATTCAGCGATCACTCAGCCGTCGAGGTTTAGAGTTCCGGGTATGAGCAGCGATAATCCGCGGCCCGCGCGCGCCGGGCAGCTTCTTCGGGGCGCGTCGGTCGGTCTGGTCGCGGGCGGCGCCGGGCTCGCGGCCGGCGAGCTCGTCGCGGTGGTCGTGGGCGAGGCGGCCTCGCCCGCCGTCGCCGTCGGCCAGTGGGCCATCGGCAACACGCCGACCTGGCTCGAGCAGTTCGCGATCCGCAACTTCGGCAGCGGCGACAAGCGGATGCTGCTCATCGGCGTCTACGCGATGCTCGCGCTGGTCTCGGCGGCGGCCGGCGTGCTGGCGCGCCGCAACCTGACGGCCGCGAGCTGGGTCGCCGGGGGCTTCGCGCTCGTCGGCATGCTGGCGGCCGCGACCAGGCCGAACGCCGGTCTCAGCTCTCTGTTCCCCTCGCTGTTCGCGGGCGGCGCGGCGGTGCTGGTGCTGCGCTGGCTGACGATCCTCGCCGAGGCGGACTCCGAGCCGGGGGCGGGCAGCGAGGGGCGGCGGCGCTTCCTGATCGGCGCGCTCGGTACCGCAGCGGGCGCGCTGGTCGGCGGTTTCGGCGCCAAGGCGTGGATCGACAGCCGGTACAACGCGGAGGCCGCGCGGTCCACGGTCGTGCTGCCGACGGCGGAGACGACGCTGCCGGCGGTGGCGGACGCGGTGCACCCGAACGTCTCCGGGCTCGGTCCGTTCTTCACCCCGAACGCGCAGTTCTACCGGGTGGACACGGCGCTGTCCGTGCCGCAGGTGAATCCGAACACGTGGAAGCTGCGCGTGCACGGCATGGTGGACCGGCCCTTCGAGATCACCTTCGACGAGCTGCTCAAGTACGCGTTCGAGGAGCACGATCTGACGCTGACCTGCGTGTCGAACCCGGTCGGCGGCTCGTACTGCGGCACGGCGCGCTGGCTCGGCACGCCGCTGGCCCCGCTGCTGCGCCGCGCGGGAGTGAAGTCGGGCTCTGACATGATCCTGTCCACCTCGACCGACGGCATGACGATCGGCTCCCCGGTCGAGGCGACGCTCGACGGGCGGCAGGCGATGCTCGCGGTCGCGATGAACGGCGAGGTGCTGCCGATCGAGCACGGCTTCCCGTGCAGGATGCTGATTCCCGGCCTCTACGGCTACGTGTCGGCGACGAAGTGGGTGACGGACATCAACCTCACCACCTTCGCCGACTCCGCCGCCTACTGGACGGCGAACGGCTGGTCGCCGCAGGGGCCGGTCAAGACCGCGTCGCGCATCGACGTCCCCAACGACAACGCGACCGTGCCCGCGGGAAACGTCGTGCTGGCCGGGACCGCCTGGGCCACGCACCGCGGCGTGGCCGCCGTCGAGGTGCGGATCGACAACGGCGCGTGGCAGGAGGCGACCCTCGCGGCCTCGGACACGCCCGACACCTGGCGCCAGTGGACGTATCAGTGGTCGAACGCGAACCGCGGCTCGCACAGCGTCGCCGTCCGCGCCACCGACGCGACCGGCGCGACCCAGACCTCGACGGTCGCCGGCCCACCGCCGGACGGGGCCACGGGCTACCACACCATCAACGTGCAGGTGGCGTAGGCCCTGCCAGGGCGCCGTGAGATGATCTGCGCATGCTGCCCCGCTTGATCGCCACCGACCTCGACGGCACGCTGCTCGACCACGAGCGGCGGATCACGCCGCGCACGGTCGAGGCGGTGCGCGCGGTGGTGGCGGCCGGGATCGAGTTCGTGCTGGTCACGGCGCGGCCGCCGCGGACCGTGGCGCCGCTGGCCGAACAGCTCGGCGGCCGGATCGAGGCGCTGTGCGGGAACGGGACGATCCTCGCGGAGTTCGCACCCGAGCGGCTGACCTTCATCCACCGGTTCACACCGGGGGACGCGGTCGCGATCGTGGACCGGCTGCGGCCGCTGTTCCCCGAGGCGGGCTTCGCGATCGAGACCGGCACCGAGGTGTACTTCGAGACCGGGTTCGGGGTGGGCTCGGTCAGCGACGAGCGCAGGGTCCTGACGGACAGCCTGACCGGGATAGCGCCGCAGATGCCGACCATCATCAAGGTGCTGGTGCGGTCCAGGGAGCGTTCGGCGGACGCGATGGTCGAGCAGGCGAACGCCGTGCTGACCGTGGAGGCCGAGGTCAGCCACTCCGGCGGGCGCGGGCTGCTGGAGATCGCGCCGCTCGGCGCCTCGAAGGCGAGCGCGCTGGAGTGGCTCTGCGCGCGGCGCGGGATCGCGGCGTCCGAGGTGGCGGCGTTCGGCGACATGCCCAACGACCTGCCGATGCTGCGCTGGGCCGGGCTCGGCTACGCGGTGGCGAACGCGCACGGCACGGTGCTCGAGGCCGCGGACCGCGTCGTGGGCCACCACGCCGAGGAGGGCGTCGCGCTGGCGCTCGAGGCGCTGCTCGCCTGACTCCCGGCGCGATCGCGCGCCCGGCAAGGCATTTCTCACGGGACTTTCAGCGTTCTTTCATGCGCCGGACCCGGGGTCCGTACTTGAGTGGTCTCATCCCTCCGCCGGGAGCGGCGGCCCCGGCGGCGGAGGTGAGGACGAGGCCGTCCCCCCGGGGAACCACGGGATCCCGGGGGCGGCCTCGTCCGCGTTACTCCGGGGGTTGGGTTCTCCACGTTGATGCTTGACGCGGTAGCGGAGGTGCCCTACTGTGACCTCGAAAAGTAAGGAAACTTTCCTTATTTGAACGAGGAGCGATGGACCAGATTCCGGGAACCCCGAGCCTGCTGCGCGCGATCAACGACCGCACCGCGCTGCAACTGCTCAGCGAGCAGGGTCCGCTCACCCGCGCCCGGCTCGGCGCGCTGACCGGCCTGTCCAAGCCGACCGCCACCCAGCTGATGGACCGGCTCGAGGCGGCGGGCCTGGTCGAGGCGCTGCCCGGCGAGGGCCGCACCGCGCGACTGTACCGCGTGCGGCCCGGCGCCGCCTACGTCGCGGGCATCGACGTGACGCCGGCCCGGCTGCAGGTGCGGCTGTGCGACCTGACCGGGCAGGTCATCGCCGAGACCACGCTGCCCACGCCGCGCCGCGAGGTCAAGGACGCGGTGGACCGCGTGCGCGAGGCCCTCACGGACGCGTGCGCGACGGCCGGGATCACCGTGCCGCTGCTCAACCGCGTCGTCATCGGGCTCGGCGGCGCGCCGGACCCGCAGACCGGGAAAATCCGCTACGCCCCGCATCTACCCGGCTGGCACGATCCCAATCTGCTGACCCGGCTGCGCTCGGAGCTGACCGCGCCCGGCGAGCCGGATCCGGCCGTGGACGTGGAGAACGACGTCAACCTGGCCGCCATCGCCGAGCAGTTCCTCGGGGTGACCCGCAAGGGCGCGCCGGCCGAGTGCCGGGACTTCGCGGTGCTGTGGATCGGCGACGGCATCGGCGCGGCGATCGTGATCGACGGGAAGCTGCACCGCGGCTTCACCGGCGGCGCGGGCGAGATCGGCTACATGCCGGTCGCCGAGCAGCCGCTGACCCGCAACATCCGGCGCAACGTGAACGGCGGCTTCCAGAACATCGCCGGCGCGCCCGCGGTGCTGAAGCTGGCGCGCGCCAAGGGCTTCCCCGGCTCCGACGCGACCGCGGCGATGCGCCGCGCCGCGAACTCGGGGCCGGTGGGCACGCCGTTCCTCCAGGAGATGGCCGAGCGGCTCGCCGTCGGCCTCGCCCCGGTGGTCGCGGTGCTCGACCCGGAGCTGATCGTGCTGACCGGAGCCATGCTGCAGGCCGGCGGCGAGACGCTGCGGGCGCTGATGACCACGGCGCTGCACGAGATCGTGATCCCGCGGCCGCGGCTGGTGCTCTCCGAGGTGGCGGACGAACCGGTGCTGGCGGGGGCGATCGAGTCGGCGCTGGCCCAGACCAAGCAGGAACTCTTCGACAACACCCGTAGAGGAAGACAGTAGATCATGAAGCTGGCCATCATCGGGGGCGGCTCCACGTACACGCCCGAGCTCGTGGACGGGTTCGCGCGGCTGCGCGACCAGCTGCCCGTGGAGCAGCTCGCCCTGGTCGACCCCGACCAGGAGCGGCTGGACGCGGTGGGCGCGATATCCCGCCGCATCTTCGCCAAGCAGGACCACCCCGGCGAGGTGCTGGCCACCTCGGACGTGGTGGCCGGCATCGAGGGCGCGGACGCGGTGCTCTTCCAGCTGCGCGTCGGCGGACAGGCCGCGCGCAACGTGGACGAGACCCTGCCGCTGGACTTCTGCTGCCTCGGCCAGGAGACCACCGGGGCGGGCGGCCTGGCCAAGGCGATGCGCACGGTCCCGGTCGTGCTCGAGCTGGCCGAGCAGGTGCGCAAGCACGCGCCGAACGCGCGGATCGTGGACTTCACCAACCCGGTCGGCATCGTCACCCGCGCGCTGCTGGACGCGGGCCACGACGCGGTGGGCCTGTGCAACGTGGCGATCGGCTTCCAGCGCCGTTTCGCGGCCGCCGCCGGGGTCACCCCGGAGCAGGTCGCGCTCGACCACGTCGGCCTCAACCACCTGACCTGGATCAGGGGCGTGCGGATCGGCGGCGAGGAGCGGCTCGACGAGATCATCGCCGAGCAGGGCGCCGAGATCGCGGGCAATCTGCACCTGCCGCCGAAGATCCTCAGCGATCTGCACGCGATCCCCTCGTACTACCTGCGCTACTTCTACGAGCACGACGCGGTCGTCGAGGAGCTCAAGCACTCCGAGTCGCGCGCCGAGCAGGTCGCCGCGATGGAGCGTCAGCTCATCGAGATGTACAACGACCCGGCGGTGGACGAGAAGCCCGAACTGCTCGCCAAGCGCGGCGGCGCGTTCTACTCCGAGGCCGCCGTCGAGCTCATCGCCTCGCTGACCAATCCGGCCGGGACCCCGGACCGGCGCGTGGTCAACATGCGCAACAACGGAACCCTGCCCTTCCTGTCCGACGACACGGTGATCGAGGTCTCCGCGGAGGTCAGCGCCAACGGCATCAAGGCCGTGCCGCAGTCGCCGCTGCCCGCGCATATGCGTGGCCTGATCGCGCATGTGAGCGCGTACGAGGAGCTGGCCCTGGACGCCGCGATCCACGGCGGCCGGGACCGGGTCGTGCAGGCGCTGCTCGCGCACCCGCTGATCGGCCAGTACGACCTGTCGAACCGCCTCGGCGACGCCCTGATCGCCGCGAACGAGAAGTTCCTGCCGTGGGCCGCGCGTTGAGCGCTACGGCGGTGGCCGGTGAAGCCGCGGTCGTGACGCGTCCCGGTCTGGTGCTGGCCGTGGACGGCGGGAACAGTAAGACCGACGTCGCGCTGGCCACCGCCGACGGCGAGGTCCTCGCCCACGCGCAGTCCGGGCCGTTCACCCCGCAGACCACCGGCGTGCCGCACGCGATCGACACGGTGGCCAAGGCGATCGACGAGATCCGCGCCCGGCTCGACCTGCCCGAGGACGTCCCGCTGGCCCGGCACCTGTCCGCGTTCGTCGCCGGAGCCGACCTGCCGCAGGAGGAGGTCGCGCTCGGCGAGGCCTTCGCCGCCCGCCGCTGGGCCGACACCGTCGAGGTCGGCAACGACACCTTCGCCCTGCTCCGCGCGGGCGCCTCGCACCCCTGGGGCGTCGCGGTGGTCTGCGGCGCCGGCACGAACTGCGCGGGCATCGGCCCCGACGGACGGCGGGTGCGCTACCCGGCGCTCGGCGTCATGACCGGCGACTGGGGCGGCGGCAACGCGCTCGGCCAGCGGGCCATGTACGCGGCCGTGCGCGGCGAGGACGGGCGCGGCGAGCCGACCGCGCTGACCGCGGCCGTCGCGGCGCACTTCGGCACCGAGACCGCGCTGGACGCGGCGCTCGGCTTCCACCTCGGCACCTTCGCCGAGGGACGGATCCACGAACTCTCGCCGCTGCTGCTGAACGTGGCCACGGCGGGCGACGCGGTCGCTCTCGGCTACGTCGACAAGCAGGCGCACGAGGTCGTCGGCTGGGCGCGCACCACGCTCGCCAAGCTGGACCTGCTGGACCGCGAGACCGAGGTGATCCTCGGCGGCGGAGTACTGCGCGCGGCCGTTCCGGTGCTGATGGACCGGATCTCCGCGCTCGCGTCGACCACGATCCCCGCGGCGCGCCTGGTCGTGCCGAAGCGCAGACCCGTGCACGGCGCGGTGCTGCTGGGCCTCGACCGGCTCGGGCTCACCCCCGCGGCCTGACCTCGGGCGCGCCGGTCCCGGGACCGGCGTTGCCCACCCGTTATCAATCCTTTGCCCGGGAGCATTGCACTCGCTCCTACCGGGCAGTTAACTTTACTTACCTTTCTGGCACGGACCGTTCACTCCCCCCTTTTCACTCGTGAGGTTTCAAGGATGAGGCGCACAAAGATCCTCGCCGCCGGCGCGGCGATAGGCTTGGCGGCCGCCGTGGCCGGCTGTAGCTCGACCCAGCACACGGGAGGCTCCGGGGGCTCGAACGCCTCCGGGAACACCGTCCCCGCGCTGAGCGCGAACCTCAAGGCGGGTGGCACCGTCACCATCGCCAACGAGACGGGCGCCACCTGGAACTGCCAGTTCAACCCGCTGACCACGAATCAGCAGGAGGCCAACGGCTACCTCTACGAGTCGTTGCTCTACATCAACCCCCTGCAGAGCTCCGCCACCCCGACGCCGATGCTGGCGACGAGCTACACCTGGAACGCCACCGACACCCAGCTGACCTTCGACGTCCGCTCCGGGGTCAAGTGGAGCGACGGCACGCCCTTCACGGCCGCCGACGTCGCCTACACCTTCAACCTGATCAAGAAGTACAGCTCGCTGGACACCTACGCCCTGTGGTCCGCCCCCTCCGGCGGCGGCGCGGGCCTGACCAGCGTGACCGCGAGCGGCAACCAGGTCACGATGAACTTCTCGGCGAACGCGTCGGTGTTCTTCTACGACGTGGCCAACATGATGCCGATCGTGCCCGAGCACATCTGGTCGACGGTCGGGAACCCGACCAACTACACCGACACCAAGCCGGTCGGCACCGGCCCGTTCGTGATCGGCAGCTGCGGCGCCGACAACATCAAGTACACCGCGAACAAGACGTACTGGATGCCGAACGAGCCGCACGTCCAGACGATCAACTACCCGGCCTACCTGAGCAACGACCCGGCGAACAACGACCTGGCCGGCGGCAAGGCGAACTGGGGCGGCCAGTACATCCCCAGCGTCAACAGCTTCTACCTGGCGAAGTCGGCGAACTTCCACATCTGGTCGCCGCCGGTCGCGAACGTCTCGCTGATCCCGAACACG
>DASTAE010000133.1:0-25925 GCA_035712985.1 Actinospica sp. | reverse complement strand
GCGCGGAGGTTCATCAGGTGGAGCGACATTGCAACTCCTGAGGGTGAGAGCTCGAAAGATGAGGCAAACGATTGCCTCAAAGGGAGATTATTTGTCATTTCAAGCGTCGGTCAACGGCTCGACATTAGGAAAATCGCTTGCTCGATGTTTCCCGACCGGCCCCACCTCCGCCGGGAAAGTTTCACCGGGCGAGGGTGGCCGAATGCGGGCACTGTCAGACCCGTCTGACAGTCTGTCGACCATGGACGGGATCGAGACTCGGCCACTGTGTGACCGCCGCGAACTGCACGCCGTGCTACGCGCCGGCTTCGACCTCATCGGAGCCGCCGGCCCACAGCCGCGTCATCGGCTCGTCGGCACGGCAGCGGCCTGCCTCCAAGGCGTCGACCTGCCGGTGGGCGACATCGACATCCTCGTCGAGCGTCGTCAGGACGTCGACGCCATTGCCGGAGCGTTGGCGAAGTGGCCGTGCCTGGTCGCTCCACAGCAGCTCGCATCGGCCCCGCAGTACTTCGCCGAATACAGCCTCCACGGCGTCGGTTTCAGCGTCAGCACCTTGGAAGTACCGTGCGAGGAGGACGGATGGGAATGCCAGGGTCCTGGTCCCTGGCGGCACCACGTCACCGTGGACTGCGGCGGCCACCGCGTCGAATGCGTGCGGCTGGAGCTCCGGCTGACCACCGAGTTCCTCCGCGATCGCCCCGACCGCTACCGGCCGCTTCTCGCCCACCTCGGCACCGATGGCGCTGACCTCGAACTCCTGCGACAGAGCATGACCGTACGCGGAGTCCCTGAGAAACTCGCCCGCCTGACCCGAGGGCTGTAAGCAACCGGCGAATGACGAATGTAAGGGCTTGGTCGGCCTACGTCGTGGTCGAAAGCTTGTATCGGCCGGTGTCGATCATCCAGTCGTAGCTGCCGCGGATGAGGTGCTCGAGCCCGGTGGTGAAGCGTTCGCTCGCGGTTCGGACCTGTGGGCCATGGCCGCGCGCATGGTCGAGGAATGCTGCTTTGGCCTGCAGGTATGCCGCGGTTCGCTCGGTCATGTAGGCGCGGACGCGGTCGACGGCTTCGGGCAGGGAGCAGGCCTCGTGGTGCTGGATGAGCAGGATGAGGTTGTGGCGTTCACCGTGTGCCGCTTCCTTGGGCAGGGAGATTATGTCGTTGATGGCGCAGACGATCTCGCCGGCGCGGGTGTACATGGCCTGTGCGAGGGCTGATCGACGCAGTCGCTCGGGGAGGGTGGCGCCGGGTTGGAGTTCGATGAGGTCGACGCAGACGTTCCAGGCTGAGGTGTCGTGGCGCGTGGCGACGAACTCGGAGACGGTCGGCACGACGCCGGAGGCGTGCACGCGGGACTCGGCGCACAGCGCGGTGGCGAACTCGCGCAGGTGGTCGGTGAAGTGGCGGTTCCATGCGTGGTCCGGAGCGTCGATGCCGTCGAGGGCGGCGGCGAGCCAGCCTGTGAGGTATTCGTCCGCGGGGCGCGCCGTTGCACGATGGTCGAGGGCTGAGTCGATGTGAGCCCGTACGCGGTCGACTCGCTCCGGCGCGCCTTCGGGCCGATGCGGGTCGAGGAAGTCGTCGACGAGGAAGGTCCACACGAGGACGTCGGCGATGGCGCGGAGGGCGGGGCGTTGCGCGGTCGGGTACATGCGGGCGACCAGTCGTTCGAATCGGGCCGAGCGGTACTCGGCCACGAGTTGCCCGTCCGCGATCACCGCAGTGCGCAACCGTTCGGCGATGTGGTCGGCGAGTGCGTTCTCTGCGGGATTCACCGCGGAAAAGAACGGAGGCGCGAGGTCAGGGCTCGACATGGGCCACCGCCCCGGAGTGGGCGGCGCCTGGGTGCCGGGGGGATGCCGTGGTGGTGCGCGCGGTGAGGTGGGCGAGCGCGAGCAGCGGGAAGATGCTGGAGAGCGACGGGAGCTCGTAGACGAAGGGCCGCGGGCCGAGGCCGTCGGGGGGTGAGACGATTCGTCCGTCGGGCTGCTGGTGGTCGCGCAGATAGCGCAGGCCGCGCACGGCGGGCGCCGGATCGTGTTGCTGGCACAGCGAGATCAGCGCGTAGGCGGTGCTGAGCGGGTCGCTCGGGGATTCGGGCTGCTGGCCCCAACCTCCGTCGGGGTGCTGTTGGTCGCGGACATACGCCAATGACCGATCGAGCATGCGCGCGACCTGCGGTGTGGCGGGCCGGGTGTCGGCTTGCGCCGCGAGGATCGCGCGGAAGACGCCGAACATACTGCTGGCGCACCAGTCCGGCGGGAAGGATCCGTCCGGGTTCTGGACGTCGGCGAGGAAGAGCAGCGCCGTGTCGATGACGGCGCGGTGGGCGGCCGCATCAACACTCAAGCCGTTGACTACGGCAGCGGTCATCGTCGCCTCCGAGGGGGCTCCGGCGAGGTAGGTGGGGAAGCCGCCGTCGCTCCCGCGCGCGCTGGTCAGTGAGCGGATGCCGCGCCGGATGGTCTCGCTGTAGGCGCGCGCGTCGAGTGCGTGCAGGAATTCGACGGCGATCCCGGTGCTGTCGAAATCGCTCTGGTCCATCACGGCGGTGGCGGTCCACCCGCCTCCGGGGCGCTGTTGTTCGATCAAGTGTCCGGCGAGGGCGCGGAGCGTCGCGTCGGGGGTACCCGTGCCCGCGAGGGCGAGTCCGGCGATCGTCGTGCACCAGTTGTCGAGATCGGTGACGAACGGTATCCCCTCGTCCGGGCGCTGATGGAACTTGAGTTTGCGTACTCCCTCGACGAGCAGCCGGCCGGTGCCCGGCAGGAAGGACAAGGCGTGCAGGACGAGCAGGTGCAGGAACATGTTGCCTTCCCACACGTGCGACAGGCGCTGCGTGGACAGCAGGAGCCGGACGTCCTCGTCGGTGACGGCCTCGGGTTGGCCTGTCGCTGATACGAGGATCACTTTCACCGCGGTGACCTGGACCACCGCTCCGGAGTGGAGCCCGGTGGGCGCGAGCGCCGCGCCGATGTCGACCGGCTCGGGATGGTCGTCCCACAGGCAGGCCAGCGCCTGGGCGAAGGCGTGCTTGCGCGCTCCGGTGAAGCTCGGGGCCCTCAGGGCGAGGAAGCCTCCGGCCGCCGGGCCGAGGCCGGTGCTCTCGCGCAGCGCGTACCCCGCGATCGCCCGCTCGAAGGGGTCGGCGGGGCGGGCCGCGGCGAGGAAGCGGCGCACGCCGGCTTCGAATCGCGGGTCGAGGCCGGTCTTCTCCAGCAGCCGCAGGGCCAGGGCTGATTCGAGCGTCCGGCTCAGGCAGGGGTCGTGGATCGCCCCGTCGTCGCTGACCAGCGCTGCGACGTATCGGCTCAGCCGGGCGGTGGTCTCCGGGAGTCCGGTGAAGCCGGCGGGGTTCCAGCGGGGCCTGTCGGCGCCGAATCGGACGCGCACGCGTCCTCCTTCACGTATGGCAGTATTCTGCGATGCCATGAAACCCCGATCGGGCGGGACGGGGGAACGGTGCGCATGGGCGCGAAATGCCGCGCTTGAAGCATTTGTCGCGCTTTTCGCATTGCCGAGCGCCGTCCCGCGGCATATCGGGATCGGCCGCATATCAGTCCTTGGACGGCGCCCGACCGGCACGCAGCTCGGCGACCCGGCCGTGCACCTGTCGGGCCTGTGGGTTCGCGATGAAGGCGCGCGTGGCCAGGTACGCCGTCTCCAGTGCCCGCCGTGCCCGCGCGCTGCGCACCTCCGGGTATGCGTCGCAGAACGCGTTCCAGGTGGCGCACGACGCCTCGAGATGGCCTACGGCCGCCTGCTCCCGCGCCAGCTGCGCGAGCGTGATGGCCCGTGACCTGCGTTCCTCGGGCGGGCGGTGGCGCAGCGAGACCTCCAGCGCGGAGATCGCCGCGGCGTGGTCTCCGAGGCGGGCGGCGATGGCGGCGTGCTGGTGGGTCAGCGAGGCGTGGTGGTACGTGCCGACGTCCGGGAGCTCGCGTCTGCTGTCGGCCCGCTCGATCAGCTTCTCGGCGCGGGTCAACGCCGCGAACGCGGCGCGCCGGTCCCCGGAGGCGGCCTCGGCCGTGCCGACCTGCCCGAGCAGGAAGGCCGTGTGCTCCGGCGGAGCGAGTCCGGGACGGCTCGCGTCGAGGGCCGCGCACGCGAGCTGCCGCGCCTGCGCATGGTGGCCGAGCGACTCCGCCTGGACGCTCATCGCGCGCAGCGTGATCGCGCGCGACTCGCTCCTGCCGGCTTCGTCGGCGAGCCGAAGCGCGGTCAGGTAGTACCGCTGCGCGGCTCCCTGGCGCCCGTCGTCGAAGTTCATGAAGCCGCAGAGATAGGACAGCTCAGCCGCCACGGCCCGCAGCGCGCCGCGGGTGACCGGGCCTCCGGGAAGCTCGAGAGCGGGTCCGATGAACGTGCGCAGATAGGAGGCCAGCGCGCCACGTCCGTAGCCGCCGCCCCACATCCGATCGCCCCGGGAGAACACGGTCAGCATGTCCCTGGCCGCTCGGACGTGATCATGCGTCAGCCGACCCGGCGCGGTCGCCACCTGCGGGAGCAGGCCCGGAGGCGACATCGCGCCGGGCCCGATCCGCGCGAGGACCTCCAGCGAGTACGGCGGCCGGGCCGGCGCGCCCGCCGCGGCCAGGCTCGCCTCGGCCGCGGTGACCGCGCGGCCCAGTCTGCGGCCCAGCGCCTCGAGGATCAGCGGGGTCGTGGCGCGGCGCGGGAAGGTCCCGGCGAGCCACTGGCCGACCGAGGCCCGACTGTAGTTCAGCCGCATCCCGTTCTCGGCGCCGAGCCGGTTGACGGCGTGCGCCAGCTCGGCGCCGGACCAGGTGGCTTCGCGCAGCAGAGCACGTAGCTGCTCGTTCGGTGTTCGCGTGCCCTGCAACCCACCCTCCCTCAGCCGCGCCGGCCGCGTCCGCGATCGCGTTCGCTCTGCCAGGAAACGATTCGGGGCTCGGACCGCACAAGATCGCTCGGGAGCGATCACAGCGCCCGTACGCCTCTGGACGCACGCCAGCGCACGCCGAGACCACCCGGCGCGCTCCGCACGGCCGTCCGTGGCGGAAAGCCCCGGCCCGGCCGCCGCCTCCCGGAATTTGACGCCGCCCCGTTCTTGACGCCGCGGTCCGGCAGGAGGGGTTCTCAACGACCCCGCTCACGGACGGTAATGGATCTATCCGTGCACTCCTCACGGCACAAGGAGGACTCCGATGCTTCTGTTGACGGGTGCCACAGGCTTCCTGGGTTCGCGCCTGTGCGCCGAACTCCTGCGCCGAGCCGACGGCCGGGAGGTCGTGTGCCTGGTGCGCGCCGACACTCCCGCGCACGCCGAGCGGCGGGTGCGCCAGCGCCTGGCCGCGCAGGACCCCGACGTGGCGGACTCGCCGCGGCTGCGCGTGGTGCCCGGCGATGTGACCGCGCCTCGCCTCGGGCTGCCACGTGACCGGTACTTCGAGCTGGTCGCCGGTGTCACCGACGTCTACCACTGCGGCGCCTCGGTGAACATGGCCGGCTCCCACCGGCGCCTGGCGGCCGTGAACGCCGCGGGGACCTCCCGTGTCATCGAGCTCTGCGAAGCAGCCGGGCAGGCCGAGTCCAAGCGGCTGCACCACGTCTCGACGCTCAGCGTGTTCCTCGCCGCGCGCGGGACGGGCTGGGACCGGGTGCCCGAACACGCGATGCCGACCGAGCGCACGTGCGGCGGGTTCGGGTATCCGCGCTCGAAGTACGACGCGGAGATGATCGTGGCCGCGCGGACCCTGCGCAGCCTCCCCGCCGTCGTCTACCGGCCCGGACTGATCCTCGCCGATTCGCGCGACGGCGCCGGACCGCACGACGACTTCATCGCCTGCCTGTTCGCCGCCGCCATCGCGACCGGCCGGTTCCCGGAGACCGACAATCCGCTGCCGGTCATCGCCGTGGACCACGCCGCGCGGATGATCGCCACGCTCTCCCTGACGGCGCGCACCCGGCCCGGGCTCGACGTCCTCCCGGTGATCCAGCCCGAGCCCGTACGCGTGCGCGATCTGGCCGACCAACTCCGGTGCCACGGATACGAGGTCGCGGCGGCGAACGAGGCCGAATGGCTCTCGGCGCTCAAACGCTCCGGCGACGAACGCTCCACGCGCGCCATGCGGGCACTGACGATCTCCCGCTACCTGCTCGGCCTCTCCCCCGACACGCGGCTGCCCGACCTCGAGTGCGCCGAGACCGCCCAGGCCTGCGCCGACGCCGGGATCATCGCCCCGCCGATGGACCACGACTACTTCTCGCGTGCGCTGCGCCATCTGCGCGAGCACGCGGTCATCCCCCACCCCTCCCCCGCAAGGAGCCTCGCATGACCATCGCCACCTCCGTCCGCGACCACTTCGAGCACACGCTCGTTGACACGTTCGAAGTCCAGCCCGCCGCCCTGCAGCCCGGTCGCACGCTCGACGAACTCGGTCTCGACTCCCTCGCCATCGTCGAACTCATCGACATCATGGCGGCCGACCTCGATCTGACCCTCGAGGACGACGCGATCCGGCCCGGCATGACCGTCGACGAGGTCGTCAACGCGTTGGCAGACGGACAGGACCGATGAGCGCGCCGCCGTGTTCGACGGATATCGCGGTCACCGGCCTCGGCGTGGTCAGCGCCGCCGGTGTCGGCGCCGAGGCGACCTGGAAGTCCGTGGTCTCCGGGCAGCCGAGCGCGCGCCTGCTGCCCGAACTGTCCGGGCTTCCCGCCGACTTCGCCTGCGTGATCGACGAGCTCGACATCGCCGCCGGCCTCGGCGCGAACCTCGCGCGCCGCACGGACCGTTTCACCCAGCTGGCCCTGATCGCCGGCGCCGAGGCGCTGAGCGCCGCCCGGCTGGACCCGGCCGACTGGGACGGCGCGCGGGTCGGGGTGCTGATCGGCACCGCGTTCGGCGGCGTCTCCACCCTCGCCGGCCAGGCGGTGCGCGCCCATGAAGGCTCACCCGTCTCCCCGGTCACCGTCCCGGCCGCGTTGGCGAACATGGCCGCCGGGGTGCTCAGCCTCGAATGGAACGCCCGGGGGCCGAGTCTGGCCGTCGCCACCGCGTGCGCCTCCGGGGCCACCGCGATCGGCCTCGCGGCGAGCCTGCTGCGCGACGACTCCTGCGACGTCGTCCTGGCCGGAGGAGCCGAGGCGCCGGTCAACCGGCTGCTCGCGGCCGCCTTCGCCCGCATGGACGCCCTCTCGGTCAACCGCGCCAGGCCCACGGCCGCCTCCCGCCCCTTCGACGCGGAACGCGACGGATTCGTCCTCGCCGAGGGCGCCGCGATCCTCGTGCTCGAACGCGCGGCCGACGCCGCGGCCCGCCGCGTTCCCGCCCTGGCGCGCCTGGCCGGCTTCGGCGCCTCCGCGGACGCCCACCACCTCACCTCCCCCGATCCCGAAGGACGCGGACTCGAACGCGCCGTCACCCAGGCCCTGCGGAGCGCGGGGGCCGAGCCCGGCGACGTCGACCACGTCAACGCGCACGCCACCAGCACGCCCAAGGGCGACCTCGCCGAAGCCACACTCCTGAAGCGCCTCTTCGGTGGCGGCGTCTCGGTGACCGCGCCGAAGGGGTCCCTCGGCCACACGCTGGGGGCGGCGGGCGCGATCGAGGCCGCGCTGACCGTGCTGTCGATCGGCGAGCAGACGGTACCCCCGACCGCCAATCTCGAGGAGCCCGATCCGCTCATCGGCCTCGATCTCGACCTCGTGGCCGGAGCCGCGCGCACCGAGCGGGTCCGCCTCGCGCTCAGCAACTCCTGCGGATTCGGCGGCCAGAACGCCGTCCTCGCGTTCATCGAGGCCTGACCGTCCATGACCGAAACCATCGCTCAGCACCGCGTTCTGCATCGACGTGCCACCGTCGAGCTGTCCATGTGCGGCCAGCACGCCCTGTTCGCCGCCCGCGTCGGCGACTGGAGCTGGGATACCGTCAGCCGCCAGAGCGGATTCGACGTGCTGTCCGCGCGCGGGCGCGGCGGCAAGCCCGCCTACCTGGCGTTCTCCTACCTCCACATCCAGGCCGGCGCCCACCTGCACCCCCTCGGGCTCGCCATCGGCGACGAGCTCGACGTGCGATCGCAGGCGTACAACTGCGGGGCGGGCACGGTGGCGGTGCACCATCGCATCGCCCCCGCCGAGGCCCGGAACCGCCCCGACCCGAACCAGATGCACATCAGAACCCTCAACCACTGGGTCCATCCGGGAGGGCACGACGGCAACCCGGCCCTGGCCGCCGCGGAGCCCCACGGATTCGACGCCGCGGTGCTGCCGCCGCTGCCGGAGGGCAGAGCGCTCCGCGCGATGCTCTCCCGCGCCCGGCGCTCCGGATCCCTCGCCCGCCACTTCCAACCGGATCTACGCCTCACCGCCCCCGAGCAGTCGGTCGTCTACACGATCGACCCCTCACGCGACCTCAACGCCGCCGGCATCGTCTACTTCGCCGCGTACTACTCGTTCATCGACTCCGCACTGCTCGCACACTGGCGGCGCCTGGGCAGACCGGACGCCGCGTTCCTCAGCCGACACGTCCTCGACCACAAGCTCTGCTACCACGCCAACGCCCACCCCGACACGACCCTGCGCATCACGACGCGGCTCCTCGCGGACCCGACCCGGCCTGACGAGGACGTGGCGGACGTCCTCGTACACGACCACGCCGACGGCAGACTGCTCGCCATGAGCGCGATCCGTCAGACCTCGTATTCAAGCGCCCGATCGAGGTGATACTCGGCCACGCCGAGCATCCAGTCCCGGTTCGGAAAGTCGCCGTCGGCGATCCGAAGCGGACCGCCGACCAGACCGAGATGCATCGTGTACTGGTAGTACTTCAGCCGCCGCGGATCAAGACCCTCAGCCTGCAGCGGCTTGTAGTCCTCCTGGAAGCGCATCTTCGCCCAGCAGTGCTCGACCTCGACATCGCAGTACATCAGGCCTTCGATATCGATCAGTACCGGCTCGCCATCGGGGCCGACCAGGACGTGGTCGGGGCCGAGCTCGCCATGTACCACCGCGAACTCCGCGCGCGGTTCGACCTGATCGTAGAGCGCGGCGAGCCTGTCCTCCAGAAGCCCGCGCCCAGCCGCGGCCCGGGGGACGCGCGCCGCGGCATCGGCGATGTCGCCGAGCGAACACTCCCGATGAGCCTGTTCACACGTGGCGGCGCGCGCCGAGGCCCCGCCATCGACCACCGCCACCTTCCCGAACGCCGGGGCCCGATACCGGCCCATCGCCCGAAGCATCTCAGACAACTGCGTCAGTACCCCGCGGCCTGCCTTGGGATCCCGCTCGAGCAACGCCTCCAAGGTGCCGCCGGCGACATCCTCCGCGACCGCGATCTCCGCCGGATACAGCTTCTTGCTGCGGTCGCTGAACAGCACCCGCGGCGAGCGCGCACCGACCGACTCCAGCCGACGCGTCGCCGCCTCGAACAGGTCGATGCCGGACGAGTGCGCGAAAGGACTCGCCGGGTCGTCGGCGCTCTCCGGGACAAGACCGTCCCAGTAGTCCTCGTCGGGGCTCCACACATAGACGATCGCGCTGGTCCGATCGTCCAGCGCAACCCGGTAGACACCCTTCTTACTGCCGTTCGGCAGCCGATGCACCGCGGCGATACGCCGATCGGTCCCGAACACCTCCCGCACGACGCCGGCCAACCGCCCGGCATCGGCGAATCTGCGCTCCGCGCCCACGACGGCTCCCAACCGCTCGGCATGACGAACGGCCCACGCTTTCAAATCGAGGTCACCGCGGCAACCGGATTCTCCCCGGGAATCGCCGCCCACGGATCACGCGGCGGCTCAGGGGTGCGCCACGGACCGCAACTCCAGGCCGGCGATCATGGACGTCACCCCGGCGAAGTACATCCGCTCGGCCGCGGCTTCGTCCTCGCCGGTCACGCCCCAGGCGGTCAGCGGCGCGCGGAGGACGTCGGTGAATTCGAGCCCGATCAGGCCGTGCATCACGCACCAGAGGCAGTACGAGGCGCGGGTCACGGCGAGCCCGGGAGCGTCGGTCGCGGCGGCCTCGTCCGTGTCCGCGCCGCTCGCCCGGCGGACCGCGTCCATCAGCGGGGCGAAGGCGTCCTGCACCGTATCGGCGCGCAGTTGCGGCTCGGGCGTGAACTCGGGCAGCGGGTCGGCGAACAGGAACGCGTACCGCTGCGGCGCGGCCAGCGCGAAGTTCCGGTAGGCGGCGGCGAGGGCGAGGACGTCGGCCACCGGGTCGGCCGTGGCCGGCACCGCGCTCAGCGCCGTCGTCAGCTCGCCGAACAGGCGCCGGTAGAGCGCCTCCAGGATGCCGACGCGCCCACCGTACCGGCTGTACACACCCATGGTCGAGGTCCCCGCCCGCTCGGCGACCCGACGCACGGTCAGCTCGGCAAGCCCGTGCTCGACGAGCACCTGCGCGGCCGCGTCGAGCAGCCGCTCGGAGACCGCCTCGGCGGCGGCGTCGGGGTGCGGCGTTCGGCGTGGCATGGGTTCCCGCTCCTTCTCACCTCGCCCGCCCGGGCACCTCGACCGGGCAGATCCATCCGACCTTACCGGCCGACGCTGGCAGCGCCCGGTGCGGCATGCTATAACAGTCGCGATAACGCTTGTTATAACGACTGTTGGGAATCGTCATGCAGACCAAGCTCTACCGGCTCGCCGCCCTCGCCGGCCTCCTGTGCTCCCTGATCCTGCTGGTCAACGCCGGCCGCCGGGGCGGCATCCTGCCGGACGCGGCCTTCGCCCACGCGATCGCCCCGCTGGCCGAGGCGGCCGGACTGGTCGCCGTCACCGGCTTCTACTTCTGGCAGCAGCCCGGCTTCGGCCGGCTCGGCCTGCTCGGCTACGGACTGAACTTCTTCGGCCTGGCCGGCCTGGTCGGCGCCGAGTTCATCATCAACCTGATATTCCCGAAGCTGAGCACGGTACAGGTGAACGCGCTGCTCGCCGGGCTGACCGGGGTGGAGTTCAAGGTCGTGTCGATCGTCTTCCTGAGCGGGGTCCTGCTGTTCGGCGCGGCCCTGCTGCGGGTCGGCCGGCTGCCCCGTATCGCGGTCGGGCTCTACGTCCTCGGCTGCATCCCCATCGGCCTGCGCGGCGTGCTGCCGAGCGCGACGCTGATCCCCGGGCTGGTGATCACCGCCGCGGCGATCGCCTGGCTGTCCCTTCCGCTGCTGCGCGGGCCGCGCGTGTAGCCCGGCGGGCCCGGCTACACTCAGTATTCGAAGACGCAGGTGATCGATGGGGGCGCACGGTGGGTGAAGGACGCTTGGATCCGGGCCACGCGGGCGATATGGCCGAGTTCATCACGATGCTGCGGGATCTGGCGTCGGAGGCGGGCATGCCGTCCTACCGTGAGCTGGCCAAGCGCGTCGGGCCGCTGCTGAAGCCCCCGCAGGTGGTGGCCAAGACCACGATCAGCGATCTGCTGAACCCGGGTCGGCGCCGGCTCAACCTGGACCTGGTGGTGGCCGTCGTGCGGGCGCTGGGCGAAGACGAGCGGAGCGTGGACCGCTGGCGGCAGGCCTGCATCCGGGTGCACGGCGCGGGCAGGTCGGGCGGACCGGTCGCGGTGCTGCGCCAGCTGCCCCGCGATCTGCCCACCTTCACCGGCCGTGCGGCGCAACTGCGGGAACTGCTGGACGCGGTCGGCGCGAACAGCGGCCCCGAGGGGCACCGCACGGTGGTGATCTCGGCGATCGAGGGGATGGCCGGCGTCGGCAAGACCCGGCTCGCGGTGCACGCCGCCCACGAACTCGTGCGCGGCGGCCGTTTCGCGGACGTCCAGCTGTACGCGGACCTGCGCGGCTTCGATCCGGAGCTGCCGCCGGCCGACCCGGCCGACGTGCTCGAGCGCTTCCTGCTGGCCGTGGGGGTGCCGGCGCAGAAGATCCCGCCGTCGGAGCAGGAGCGCGCGGCGATGCTGCGTGACCAGCTCTTCGACCAGGACGCCCTGATCCTGCTGGACAACGCGGCCGATGAGGCGCAGATCCGAGACCTGATCCCCGCGGGGCCGCGGTGCCTGGTCCTCGTCACCAGCCGGCGCACGCTCGCCGGGCTCGACGGGGCGAGCGTGCACCGGCTCGACGTGTTCTCCCGCGGCGAGGCGGTGGAATTGCTCTCCCGGATCGCCGGTGCGGAGCGCATCGAGGCCGAGCCGGAGGCGGCGGACCGGCTCATCGCGGCGTGCGGCGCCCTGCCGTTGGCCCTCGCGGTGGCGGCCTCGCGCTTGCGCGCCCGCCCGGCGTGGACGATCGCGGAGTTCGCGGCGCGGCTCGAGGAGGAGGGACTCAACGCCCTGAACATCGGCGCTCGGAGCGTGCGGCCGGTGTTCGACCTCTCCTACAACGAGCTGCCCGTTGAGCTCCGAAACCTCTTCGGGCTGCTCGGATGCCTGTTCGCCCGCGCGATCACGACGCCCCTCGCGGCGGCGGCGACCGGCTTGGGGCTCGCCGAGACGGAAGACCTGCTCGAACGGCTGGTCGACGAGCACCTGGTGCACAGCCTCGGCCCGCAGCGGTACGCGATGCACGACCTGCTGCGCGCCTATGCGGCCGAACGCGGTGAAGGCGACGTGCCGGAGAAGCAGCGCCACGAAGCAGCCGTCCGGGTCGCCGTCTGGTACATGCGCAGCGCGCAAGCCGCCTACGAGGTCATATCCACCCACAGCGTCAGGCCACTGCTCGAAGAAGACACCTTCGAGGCGGTAGCCGCGCCCATGCGCTTCGACGATCACGCGGCGGCGGTGGCGTGGCTGGCCGCGGAGCGGTTCGGCATCATGCACTCCGTGACGCAGGTGGAAGCCGCGGGCGCGCTCCGCGAGGCCGAGGTGCTCGCCCGGGCCGGCTCCTACCTATTCCTCGATCGCGAATACTGGGAGGAGTACACCGTCCTGCACGAGGCGCGCATCAGGATCGCGCGCACCACCGGAACCGAGGACGTGGAGGCTGAGGCGCAGAACTGCGTCTCCCGAGGCTACTTGGAGCTCGAGCGCTTCGCCGAAGCCCTCGAGGCCGCCGAGCACGCCGCCGCCTACTACGAGCGGGTCGGCTGGCTTCGCATGCAGGCCGCGAGCGTCGAGAGCATCGCCCTGACGCACATGCTCCAGGGTGACCACGAACGCGCGCTGCCCGTGATGGAACGAGCGCTGGAACTGCGCCGCGCCGACGATGGGTTCCCCTGGGGCCTGGCCGCCACGCTGAACAACCAGGCCGAACTCTACGTCGGGCTCGACCAGGCCGAGAACGCCATCGCCCTGCACGAGGAGGCCATCGCGGTCGTCCAGCGTGGCGACATGGCTTTCGGAATAGCGCTGCTGACGAAATCCTACGGAATGAGCCTGGTCAAGCTGGGCCGCCACGAGCGGGCGATCGACGTACTGCGCGACGCGGCTGAACGATTCGCGGCACTCGGCGACCCCAGCGCTGAGGCCGGTTCGATGAGCGAGCTCGCTCAGGCCTACGAGGCCGTCGCCGAGACCGAGCACGCCGCAGCCTGCCGCGAACGCGCCGAGCGCGTCCTCGCCGGAGCCGAGCCCGGTCTCGAAGGGCGATGACTAGGCGAAGCAGTACGACTGCGTCGCGGCGATGGCGTCGTAGCTGTTGTAGATGAGCTCGGCAGCCGCGTACTCGCAGTTGTTGCCGCCCACGGGTCCGTAGAACTCCTGCTGCACCGAGTTGCGCCAGACGTACGGACTGGCGCAGCCTTCCCCGACCGCGACGCCGCCGTTCGTCACCGGATACACCTTGTAGCCCCCGGGAATGCTGGAGGGGCACGTCGTGAGGCCGACGGTCCAACCGGAGTGGCTGGCGGTGAACCAGCTCCACATCCACAGGTAGGCGCAGCCGCCGCTCATCAGCTTGAGCGAGGCGACGGGCTGGCTGCTGATCCCGGAGAAGTAGATGTACTGCGTGGTGACGACGGAACCGCAGCCGGAGCTCATCGGCCGCTCGGCCGCCTGAGCCTGCGCCGCCAGGGCGAACGGCGCGGCGGCCACCACCCCGAGCAGCGCCAACCGGACCGCTGCCCTCCGCATGACCTTCCTCACGGCATGCCCCTCCTCACGTCATCCCTCCCTGCCGACGGCAAGCGGAGGTCTTCACCGACCGACCGGCCGGACACGACCCTCGTGTCCGGCCGGCCGGAGAGGGGTCCAGAATTCCGGACGAGTCCGGACACCCGTGCCGCTCAGATCAGGTGAGGGTCCACTGCTGGTTGGATCCGCCGTTGCAGGTCCAGAGTTCCGCAAGCGCTCCGTCGGCCGTGGACGCCCCGGTGACGTCCAGGCAGAGCCCTGATTGGACGCCGGTGATGGTGCCGTTGGAGTTGAGCGTCCACTGCTGGTTCGTCTGGCCGTTGCAGGTCCAGGTCTCGACCTTGGTGCCCGGGCTGGTCTGGCCTCCGGAGGCGTCCAGGCACAGCTGGGTGCTGCCGGAGTAGACGGTCAGCGCGCCGGACGAGGTCGAGGTCCACGTCTGGCCCGATCCGCCCGCGCAGTCCCAGATCTGGACCTGGGTGCCGGGCGTGGTCGAGGCGTTCGGCACGTCGAGGCACTTGCCCGCGCCGACCGCGTGCACCTCGCCGGTCGTGCCGGGATTGCCGCCGCCGGTGCTCCCGCCGGCGACGCGGAACATCACGGTGCCGTGCGCCGGGACCGAGGCGCTGATCGCCCCGGTCGTGCTGGAGGTGGCGCCGGTCCACAGGTTGGTGAGCGTGTAGCTCGACGCCCCGCTCTTGCCGATCGCGGCGGCGCTCGTCGAGATGGTCGCGGTGGTCCCGGTCTCGTTGAACAGCGCGACCGACACATCGCCGTTCGCCAGCGGCTTGGCCAGCACGTCGAGCCCGCCGGCCGAGGAGACCTCGGTCCCCTGCCTGCCGAGCGAGTCCTGATCGACTGCGATCACCCGGGAGTTGGTCAGGATGCTCAATGTGCTCGAACTGGCGTTGGCGATGTTGGTCCCGGAGATCAGCGGCGCGGCCATCTCGGCCCACAGGCTGAACTCGCTCTGGTCCTCCGTGCCCGACATGCCGTTGCCGACCTCGAGCATGTCAGGGTCGTTCCACCCTCCGCGGCCCGCGTACGAGGCGAGCCCGACGTTGGTGTGGAAGTTCGAGAGCATGCTCGAGAAGCTCGCGTTGATGTCGCCGGTGGTGCGCCAGCTGTTGCCGACGCCCGCTCCCCAGGTCCAGACGTTCTCCTGGCCCCAGTTGCAGAGACTGAACAGGATCGAGCGGCCGGTGGCCGCGAGCGCGTCGCGCATCGCGGTGTAGCGCGTCTGGGCGCTGATCCCGTTGTTGTTGCAGTTGTCGTACTTGAGGTAGTCCACGCCCCACGAGGCGAAGCTGTTCGCGTCGGTGGTCTCGTGCCCGAGGCTGCCGGGGTATCCGGCGCAGGTCGCGGTGCCGGCGTCCTCGTAGATGCCGAGCTTGAGGCCGAGCGAGTGGACGTAGGCGGCGGTGCCGGAGATCCCGTCGGGGAACTTCGCCGGGTCGGGCACGAGCTGGCCGGCGGAGTTGCGGCTCTTGGTCAACCAGCAGTCGTCGATGTTGACGTACTGGTAGCCGGCGGCCTGCATGCCGTCGTTGTGCATGGCCAGCGCCGTGGACTTGATCAGGGATTCGGAGACGTTGCAGCCGTAGGCGTTCCAGTCGTTGAATCCCATCTGCGGGGTCAGGGCCAACCCGTTGCCGAGCGCCTCGGCGGGCGCGGCCGCCGTGATCGCGACTACGGGCAGCGGCGCGAGCACCATCGCGGCGGCGAGGACGAGGCCGCCGAGGCGCGTGCGGCGGAATCTGGTGAGCGTGGATCTGCCCGAGGGCATGTGGGCCTCCCATTAGGCCGTGAGGAGCCCCTGCGGGGCCGGCACGGGGGCCGGCCCCGCAGGGGCCGGTGATCAGTGCGGGGTGAAGTCCTGGTTGGTGCCGGCGGCGTTCTTGCAGGGCCACTGGTCCAACTGCTGGCCGTTGTTCGACCCGGCCTTGTAGACGTCCAGGCACAGTCCGCTGTTCTCGTTCTTGAACTGCCACGAGCCGTCGGACTGCTGAGAGGGCAGCCACTGGCCGGCGGTGTTGCCGTTGACCGGCTCCTGGACGATGTCGGCCACCCCCTGGGAGGTCGAACCGCTCGCCACCGTCACGTCCTGCCCGGAGTTCTCCACCTGCAGCTCGCCGTAGCCGCCGGAGGTCGGCACGAACTGGAACTGCTGGTTGGTCTGGCCGTTGCAGGTGTACTGGTCGATCGCCGCGCCCGCGGTGGAGGTGTCGCCGTAGGAGTCCAGGCACAGGCTGTCGTTGCCGACGACGAGGCGGTGGTAGCCGCTCGGGAAACTCCCCGGGGTGGTCGTCCCGCCGCCGTAGTTCACCGAGGCCAGTTCGGCCTGGACGGCGTTCTCGGTCGCGTCCGACGGGAAGCCGGCGGTGATGGCTCCCTCGAAGAACTCTCCCGTGTCACCGTGGTCGTTGCCGCCGCCGGTGCCGATCAGCACGGAGTTCTCCAGGCGCATCGGCGAGTAGCCGCCGGCGGGCAGTGCTCCCGAGTAGGTGGTGGTGAGGCTGCCGCTGTCGGCGTTGCCGTACTTCAGGGTGAAGTTGCTCGTGCCGTTGTTCTTCTCCCACGCCGAGACGAAGGGGTACGTGATGCCCGGGTTGTTGGCGTTGTTCGGCCCGGTGATGGAGCTGTACATGCCCTGCTCGAGGTCTGCTTCGACCCACGGGCCGGGTCCGGTGCATCCGCCGAACCAGCACGCGCTGCCGAACTCGATGGCGTTCATGGTGCCGTCGCCGTCGTCCCGCCAGCCGTTCTCGGCGCTGCCGAAGTCGAAGCAGCAGGTGCTGTTGTAGAGCGCGGTCGACGTGACCTCGTAGATCCCCTCGGGCTGGGAGCCGGTCGGCACGCCCTGGGTGTTGAAGTTGCGATAGCCGACGGCGCCCGCGGAGGTGTTGAGCACCTTCACGCCGTAGGCGGCGTTGCCGTTCACGGTCACCGGCAGGGCCATGGCGTCGGCGCCGACATCCGACTGAATCCACGAGATCGGCAGGTCGTTGTGCTTCGAGCTCTGATCGTAGAGCTTGATGATCGTGCACGTCGTCCCGGAACAGAACGAGACCTGCGCGGCGGCGTTGGCGTAGCCGCCGGCCGCCAGGACGCCCACGTCGAGATCGGTCTTGTCCGACGCGCGCTGAATCTGGTAGAGCGGCCCGTCGTACGCGGCGAACAGGGCGCGGGTCGTGCTGTACGCGGCGACACAGGGCGTTCCGCCCGCCCCGTAGATGTCGCACGGGAGGGAGACGGCCGCCTGCGCTGACGGGGTCGCCGAGATGCTTGCGGCGATCGGCACCAGCACCGACGCCACGAGGATGGTTGCCGAGGCCAGCCGGCCGAGAAGCTTGCGCGGCCGCTTGGTCCCCTTGCCGGCGCGGCGAACGTGACGCAGTGGTTCGAACACTGGGATCTTCCCTTCCTTTCGTCGATCGTGGGTGGCTCGCGTGGTGCACCCGGAACTGTTAACGCTCACTTCGCGGTGAAGTCCTGGTTGGTTCCGGGCGCGCTCTTGCAAGGCCACTGATCCAACTGCTGGCCGGTCTTGCCGCTCGCGCCGTACGCGTCCAGACACAGGCCGCTGTTCTGGTTCTTGAACTGCCAGCTGCCGTCGGACTGCTGCTGGGGCAGCCACAGGCCGGCGGCCGAGCCGTTCACCGACTGCTGGACGATGTCCGGAGTGCCCTGGGCGGTGGAGTTGCCGGCCACGGCCACGTCCTGGCCGGAGTTCTGCGCCTGCAGCTCGCCGTAGCCGCCGGACACCGGGACGAACTGGAACTGCTGGTTGCTCTGGCCGTTGCAGGTGTACTGGTCGATCACCGCACCCGCGGTGGCGGAGTTGCCGAATACGTCCAGGCAGAGGCTGTTGCTCGAGATCACGAGTCGGTGATAGCCGCTCGGGAAGCCGCCACCGGTCGAGCCGTTGATCGTCCAGGTGAACGACGCCGAGCCCGACGCGCCGGTCGTGTCGGTCGCCGTGACCGTCGCGTTGTAGGTGCCCGCCGCGCTCGGCGTGCCGGTGATCCGGCCCGACGAGGAGATCGAGAGCCCGGTGGGAAGGCCGCCGGCCGAGTAGGTCAGCGTCTGGCCGGCGGCGGAATCAGTGGCCTGAATCTGCAGGCCGTTGACCGCCTGCCCGACCGCGCCGGTCATCGCGCCCGGGTTGGTCACGGTGACGGTGTCGCCGCCCACCGTGCCGCCCTTGATGACGTACGTCACGATCGAGCGGCCCGGCACGGTCGCGCTGAACGCGCCGTTGGACACCGTCGTCGTACCCTGCGCCGCGACGGTGTTCGAACCGTTGGTCAGGTACGGGGTCACCGTGGCGCCGTTGGCCACGCCCGTGTTCGCCAGCGAGTAGGTGAGCGCGTCGGAGCCGCTGCCGGTGTTGAGCGCCACGATCGAAAGTGAGCCGTCAGTGTTCTTGAACGCGCTCAACTCCACCGCGCTGTTGGAAGTGCTCGCGCCGATGCGTACCGCGCCGGGGCGGACGAAGCGGCTGAAGTTGGCGAAGGCCCAGAGTCGGCCGGTCGGGATGACCGAGTTGCCGTTGATCTCCAGCAGGCCCTCGTTGTCGCCGTTCTCGGAGGGCGTCGTGCTCCCCCACCAGTAGAGGTACGCGCTGAGATTCGCGCCGGTCAGACCCTGGTAGATGTGCTGGGCCCAGGTCATGCCGGAGGCGTCGGTGCCGTCGTCCCACGCGCTGCTGAAGCCCTCGAAGGTGGACCACTCGGTCTCCCAGGCCGGCTTGGTCCAGCCGGACATGGGCGTGGTCGGGGCGCCGCTGTAGCCGTGGCTGGTGAGCACGGCCGTGGCGGCCAGCGCCGCCGGGTCCGACTCGATCGCCGCGGCGTACTGGCCGGAGACCGGCCAGCCGGTCGCCGCGCAGCAGGAGATCTGCGTGGACAGGCCGGAGCCGCGCACGGTCGGCCCGAGCACGTCGAGCACGCTGGCCATCTGCGCCGGGCTCATCGTCATGCTGTCGTAGTTAGCGGTGTAGTCGGGCTCGTTCGAGGGGCCGACATAGGTCAGCGGCACCCCGGCGGCGGCATAGTCCCTGGCGTACTGCACCAGGTAGTTCGCGTACGCCTGGCGCCAGTCGCCGCTCGAGCAGGAGGCTCCCGCCGAACCGCAGACCTGGCCGCCGTTGGCCGCGGAGCCGTTGGTCTTCATGTAACCGGGGGCGCTCCAGGCGTCCGCGTAGACGTCGCTGACGCCGTAGCGGCTCTTGATCTGCTGGGCGAACCACAGTTGGCCCTGGTCCTGGTTCGTCTGCGACATCGGCACGTAGTTCGGCGTCGCGCCGGGACCGCCGGGGTTGTTGGGCTCGATCGTGTTGCCCTGGTCCGCGCCGATCTCGTTGCGCAGGATGGTCAATCCCGCCCCGTTGGTCGGGCTGTACAGGTCGTCCAGGGCCTGCTGCTGGACCGACGAGGGGGCGTTCATGACGCTCGCCGCCTCGCCGAAGCCCTCGGAGGCGCCGAAGCCGGCGATCGTCTGATAGGTCGTCGCGCCGTTGATCGACGCGGTGTCCGCCGCGAAGGCCGGCGACGGGGCCGCGACCGCGAGCGTGCAGGCGCCGAGCACGGTCAGGCTTACGGCGACTGGTATCCCTCTGCGCCGACCGGAATGTCGGATCGGTATACGCATGCCTCGTTCCTCTTTCACGAAACTGTTAGCGTTAACATTGAGCAGCCGCCGCCTGCTCCGCGTTCCGCGATGGTCATCCAGCCGATCAGAGGCGTCAATATCGGCTTCGGCACCCGGCCCGCCGCAGCGTCCGGCTCCGACCCGAATCAGCGGCGCAGGCAGCGGATTCGGGCCGGCCGCGGGGCGACGGCGGCTTGAGGATCCGCTCCCGCGCCGTGAAAGTTACAGGAAACTCATCGCGAGGACGCCGCGATCGCTCCTGGGATCGTGCGATCAAGGCCGAGGATGACCGCGGTCGACCGACGACGCGTGCGTCCTCCCGCGGCTACCGGCCCCGGAACGCCCGCACCGCGGAGGCGAAACGGCCGCGGCGGCGGTCGCCGAAGTCGTCGTCGAAGTCGCGGTCGCGGTCGCCGAGCGATCGACCCAGGGCCGCGAACGGGGCGCCCGGGTAACCCGGGTACTCGCCCGGCGTCGTCGGGACCGCGCTCTGCGCCGCCTGGGACGCCTGCGCTGCCTGAGCCGCCTGGGCCTGCTGGAGCGCGGCGGCGTTCGCCGCTCTGATCCACTCGGCCATGTCGGCAGCGGCCATCACGCCCGTGTCGGACGGCCCCGCCATCGGCGTCACCGGGTACTGTCCGCCGCTGGCCGCGAGCTGGGCCTGGGCCTGCGCTTGCGCCAGGGCCTGAGCCTGCGCCAGAGCCTGAGCCTCGGCTTGGGCCTGCAGCTGGGCCTGTACCTGTGCCTGGGCCTGGGCCTGGGCCTGGGCCTGCAACTGAGCCTGCGCCTGCAGTTGGGCCTGCATCGCGGCGTACTGCGCGACCGGATCGGCGCCGAGCGGGTTCGCCTGCATCGCGCCCGAGTACGCGGCGGCCGGAGTGAGTTCGCTCGCCGCGTAGGGGTCGGGTTGGCCGGCGTACTGACCGGCGTACTGACTGCCGTACTGGTCGTACACGGACCCGCTCGGCTCGTACGTGCTCCCGCTCGGCGAGCTGGCCTGCAGGGCGTTCTGCACGATCCCGGCGGCCATGTTCGAGGCCATACTCGCGGATATGGGATCGTCGGCCACCGCGGGGATGCTGCCGGTGCCACCGTATGACTGATAGTCATAGCCGGCGGCGGGCAGTGCCAGTTGCGCGTGGTCCGTATACGAGAGCTCGGGCTGCGACCACTGCTGGGCCTGGCCCGGGAGCGACGCCTGCATGGCCTGCATCGCTTGCAGGGCCTGCAGAGCCTGGTAGGCGGCGAGCGGGCTGCATCCGCCGGAGAGGGGCAGCCCGGCCATCGTGCCCTGCGCCAACTGCTGGCTGAGCTGGGCCGCGGCGGGTCCGCCGACGAGGACCACCGCGACCCAGCCCTGACCGTCCGAGCCGCCGTGCGCCAGCAGCCGGCCCAGGATGTCGCCCGACGCGCCGAAGTCCGCACCCCCGGCGGACTGCGGCCAGCCGCCCACGGGCGTGTCGACCTGGTACGGATCGCCCCTGATCGCCACCAGGTTCTCGTAGATCGGGCTCTTCGCGATGTTCAGGTCGGGCAAAGTCGACGTCATGGTGTAGCCCGTCCGTCCTTTCGGCCTCCGGCAGTCGAAGGCGCTCACTCAAGGCCAGTGCACGTACATGACGCGCAATCGGTTCACCGCTTCCTCCGATTGCCCACTGCGCTGCGGGAACGGGCCGCCACCCGTTCCTCAGCCCGCCTTCCGCGCACGTGTAACGCCGGACCGTGCCGATCGCATCGAAGCGCTTCGACGTCTTTGCGGATCGCAGGCTGAAATCGGCGTCTTGGCACGGACCGACAGCGCCTCATATCGCTCGTCGGCGGCTTGTCGCGACGGCTGGAGGCGTGCGGATATGGTCGCTTGAGATCCGATGTCTATGACAGAGAACGGGTCGACGGTACCGAGGCCAGCGCCTTCAGCGTCGCGGACCTCGAATCGATACTGCGGCGGTTCGAGGCGCGGCTGATCGACGCCGCCGAGGCGTGAGAGCGCCGCGACCGCGGGCGCGGCGCTCTCCTTCCGTCAGCTGAGCGTCTTCAGCGCGGCCGGGTCGTACGGAGCGAGCTCATCGAGGCGCCCGCCGAGGACCTTGGCGGCCCACTCCGGGTCCTGCAACAGCGCCCGTCCGACGGCGACCATGTCGAACTCGTCGCGCTCGAGCCGGTCCAGCAGGCCGTCGATGCCCTCGGCGGCGAAGCCCTCGCCGGCGAAGGAGCGGATGAAGTCGCCGCCGAGGCCGACGGAGCCGACGGTGATGGTGGGCTTGCCGGTGAGCTTCTTGGTCCAGCCGGCCAGGTTGAGGTCGGAGCCGTCGAACTCGGGCTGCCAGTAGCGGCGGGTGGAGGCGTGGAACGCGTCGACGCCGGCCGCGCTGAGCGGGGCGAGGATCGCCTCGAGCTCCTGCGGGGTCTCGGCGAGCCGGGCGTCGTAGGCGTCCGACTTCCACTGCGAGTAGCGGAAGATCACCGGGAACGCGGGCGAGACGGCGGCGCGCACGGCCTCGACGATCTCGGCGGCGAAGCGGGTGCGCCCGACGTGGTCGCCGCCGTGGCCGTCGGTGCGGCGATTGGTGCGCCCCCACAGGAACTGGTCGATCAGGTAGCCGTGGGCGCCGTGCAACTCGACCCCGTCGAAGCCGATCCGCTCGGCGGCCGCGGCGGACCGCGCGAACGCGGCGATCACGTCGTCGAGGTCCTGCGAGGTCATCGCGTGCCCGTCGCGGCTCTCGCCGTCCCGGCCGACGCGGATGCCCGACGGGCCCATCGCCGGGGCCTCGGGGTTGAGCTTCGCCTCGGGCCTGCGGGTCATGCCGATGTGCCAGAGCTGCGGCACGATCGTGCCGCCCGCCTCGTGCACGGCGGCGGCCACCTTCGCCCAGCCCGCGAGCTGCTCCTCGCCGTGGAACCGCGGCACCCGGTCGCTCTCCCCCGCGGACCCGTGCCCGACGTACGTGCCCTCGGTGACGATCAGGCCCACGCCCGCCGCGGCCCGGCGGGAGTAGTAGGACGCGACATCCTGCCCCGGCACGCCGCCGGGTGAGAACATGCGCGTCATCGGCGCCATCACGATGCGGCTCGGGACGGTCAGCCCGTTCAGCTCGACGGGACGGGACAGGATCTCGGCGGCGCGGGAGGCCGGAGTCTCCGTGGCGGTCATAGATGGTTCCTCGCGGTTTCAGGTCGAGCGCGCCTTTCGGTGGCGGCGCAGATGTTCGACTCACTTAACTATCCTGCGAGACTGACAACCCGCAAACCGGCCCCGGTATTTCCCGCCGCGGTTCGCGGACAGGAGCGCGCCCCCGGCTACCGCCTGCCCCGCCGGCCCGGCCCGGCTCGCCGTCGGCGATACCTGCTGGCCGGGAGCGCGACGGCCGCCGCGGCCAGCACCGGTGACGACCACCACAGCAACTCCGCTCGCGACCGCAGCGGGCGGGGGGATCCCGCTTCGGCGACACCGAGTTGCGACGGCGCGGCGAGCACCGGGGACGCGGAGGCGGTCTGGGGCGGTTCGGTGGTGGGCGCGGCGGCGGCGGTGCTGGGAGCGGCCGACGGCGACGAGGAGGTCGGCTTGGCACTCGCCGTCACCGCCTTGACGGAGGGCGAAGGCAGGTCGCCCGCCGTCGCGGCGGGTGAGGAGGCCGTCGGGGCGGCGCTCGTCGGAGGGGCGGCGCTGCTCGAGGCGCCCAGCGCCACGGAGGAGCTGCCGCTGCTCTGGTATCCCTCGGTGGCCAGGATCATGTAGTTGAAGGTGCCGAGGCTCATTCCGTGGCCGGCCCACGCGTCGAAGTGGTTGCCGGTCGTGATGGTGCCGCCGGTCCTCCCGGAGCGGCGGACGCTCCAGTACTGGTTAAAGGTGGCCGTACCCTCGATCGAGGGCGCGTTGTACCGCGTCGTCTCGTAGATGTCGTAGGTGCCGCCGTCGCTGGAGACAGTGCCCTTGTACGTCCCGGTGGGCCGGTAACTGCCGAAGTTGTCGACGATGTAGTACTCGACCAGCGGGTTGGTCGTCCAGCCGTAGAGCGACAGGTACGCGTTGCCGGACGGGTTGAAGCTGCCGGAGTAGGTCACGCTCTTGCGCCCGCCGACGCTCCAGCCCTCACCCGCGACGAAGTTGCCGACGTCGCTCCAACTCGTGCTGTAGCCGCCGCCTGATCGCAGTGTCATGGACACCGATCCGCTGCCGCTGGTCCAGAACGAGTAGAAATGCCCTCCGCTCGTACCGGTCTGGCTGGTGGTGATCGTCGTGTCCGCATGGGCTACGCCGAGCAGTTGCGTGATCGCCATCGCGGCGGCGCACACGAAGCCCAGGAGCAGCCGGGTGCGGCGCGGTGCGCGGCCGTGCGGAACTGACCGCCGCGACCTGGGCGGGCGGAAAACGGACACGTCGCTGCTCTCTTTCGGCCGTCCTCACCGACCGGGCATTCGGCCGGACGACACCTAGTGGGCTCGACGGGCCCGAAAGGTTGCCGTGGAGGCGAGATTCATCGCGCCGAGAGAGCGCGGGTACTCGGCGAGATGTCCGGCCATGCCATACGGCAGCCCCGTGGACGGCGTGCAGGGCGGCCGAAGCGCGGCCGCCCTGCATCCCCTCGCTCGCCTGTGCGTCTACAACCTACGACCAGGGAGTGGTCGCGAAGGTCTGGTTGGGCTGGCTGTTCTGGTACCAGAGGTCGATGGCCGCGCCGGCGCTCCAGCTGTAGCCGTTGACGTCGAGGTAGAGGCCGCTGCCGGTGTTCTGGAAGGAGTCGTAGCCGCCGAGGCTTCCGTAGATGTTGAACAGCTCGTTACCGTTGCCGAAGTAGCAGTTCTCCTGGTCGAGCTGGTCGCCGGCGACGCCGTCGGTGTTCATGCAGAGGCCGCTGCCCTCGTTCTGGATGAAGGCGCCCTGGTAGACGCCGTTGTTGTACGTGTAGCCGAAGCGCCAGATCTGCTCGTAGCCGCCGGTGGCGGGCCACTGGATGATCGGCGCGCCGCCGGAGGTGGAGCCGCCGGACACGGCGACGTCGAGCAGGTCGTAGCTGGCGTTGATCAGGTAGCCGCTGCTCCAGCTGACGGTGTAGCCGGTGTCGGCCTGGGCGGCGCCGGCGGTGACCCCCACGGCGCTGAGGCCGACCGCGGCGACGGCGAGCAGACGGGCGGCGCGGTGGTCGATGCGCGAGGGTATCAGCTTACGGATGTTCATGGTGTTGACTCCCTGTCGGAGACCGTCGGTGTCGGTTGACGGTCCCTAAGGTAGGAGTCGGGTAGGGGTACTCCGCTGTAGCCGTTCTGCGCCGTGCCACCGCTGGTCAGATGCCTTATGCGGCAGGAAGCGGCGGTTCCGGGGCGGCGGTGAGGCGGCCCTTGAGGTGCTCGGCTCGCCGGAGCAGGGAGACGAGGCCGGCGCGGGCGGTGATGGTGCGGGCGTCGCCGGCGGCGAGGGCGGCCTCGTCGCGGCGGCCGACGAGTTCGTGGGTCTCGGCGAGGTCGAGCAGGGCCTCGGCGGTCTCGCGCGGCGCGTTGGCGGTGCGGGCGATGGTCAGGGCGCGTTCGTGCTCTGCGAAGGCGCGCGGGGTCTCCCCGGTGCGGGCGAGCAGCGTGGCGAGGGTGCTGTGGGCGGAGCTCTCGTAGAGCAGGTCCCCGGCGTCGGTGACCATGCGCAGGGCGGCGTGGGCGAGGTCGAGGGCGCGGGGGTCGTCGCCGAGTTCCCGGTGGACGACGGCGAGCAGGCGCATGGCCTCGGCCTCGTTGCGGCGGTCGCCGGTGCGCCGGTGCAGCTCCCAGGACTGGTTGACGAGGCCGAGGGCCTGGTCGAGCCGGGTGCGGCGCAGTGCGCGGGGGCCGGTGCGGGCGAGTTCGATGTGCGCGGAGCCGAGGTTGGCGAGGGTGACGGCCTCGCCGGTGGTACGGCCGCTGCGCCGGTGCAGGACGAGGGCCTCGCCGAGGCGGGTGACGGCCTGCTCGGTGTGGCCGCCGGCCCAGAGGGTGGTGGCGAGGTTGTTGAGGGCGACGGCCTCTCCCGCCGTCCAGCCGGCCCGGCGGGCGGCCTCGGCGCTGCGGGTGAAGTGGGCGCTCGAGGTCTCGTGGTCGGCGGCGGCGCGGGTGGCCATGCCGCAGTGGATCCAGGCCATGGCGAGCTGGGTGTCGCCGCCGTGCTGGGAGGCGGCCTGCAGCGAGACGCGGGCGAGGGTGGGCCAGGGGACGCGGTCGCCGCGCAGGTGGAGATAGCCGGCGAGGCGGTCGGCGAGCAGCACCGCCGGGCCGACGTCGCCGGTCTCGGTGAGCTGGACGGTGGCGGCGAGCAG
>DASTAE010000132.1:0-20597 GCA_035712985.1 Actinospica sp. | reverse complement strand
ACGATCCAGGACAGCTACGGCTTCTCGACGAACGACCACTTCGTCGGGAACGTCGGCGACGACATGCGGTACCTGCAAACGAACTGCGGGGCTCCGCAGACGGTCGGCGGCGCACGATGGTTCCCGGCCTCGGTCACGATCAACGTCCCCTTCTCTCTGGCCACCGGAACGCAGTAGCCACAGTCGACAGCGAGGCAGGCCCGCTCGCCTTCATCCAAGGCTGAGCAGGACGCTAGGCCCGCCTGCGTCGGCCCGGCGCGCGGTCCGCGGTGAGGGCGAACACGAGCGCTCCCGCGACCGCCGCGAGGAGGGTGATGACGCCGCAGCCGAGCGCGAAGCTGTGCGCGTAGCCCGCTGTCGTCGCGCCGGACCGGGTCAGGGCGCCGAAGAAGAGCACGCCGACCACGGCCACTCCGATCGCGCCGCCGATCTGCTGGGTGGTGGACAGCGCGCCCGAAGCGGTGCCGACCTCGTCGGCCCCGATCCTGGAGAACACGGCGCCGAACAGCGGCGTGAGCATCAGGCCGCCGCCCACGCCCTGGGCCGCCAGCGACGGCATCAGCTCCCACGGCCGCAAACCGCCGCCGGCCAGCACCGCCACGATCCCGAGGGCGAACGCGCGCTCGGTGAACACCCGCAGCACCACCAGCGGCGAGCCGCCCGCCGCGGTGACCCGCCTCTCCACGAGCACGAACACGCCGGCCAGCGCCAGCCCGGCCGCGAAAGCGGCCCAGGTCCAGGCGGGCCAGCCCAGCTGGCGTCCCTCGATCAGCGGGATGACGAGCAGGCACACCACCGCGCAGAGCACCGCCATTCCGGGCGGGTCGAGCCGCCGGGTCTGCTCCGAGCGGTTCTCCGGGATCCACCGCGCCGCGAGGAGCAGCGTCGCCAGACCCACCGGGACGTTCACCCAGAAGATCGGCCGCCGGCTCGAGCCGAACAGGTCGGCGCCGATCAGCAGGCCGCCGAGTAGCTGGCCGCCGACCGAGGCCGCGCCGACCACGGCGCTCAGCACGCCGAGGGCGTGGCCGCGGCGGGCCGACCCACTGTCGGCGCGTCGGCCGATGTGCGCTGGGGGGTCACTCGAATGGAGTAAGAAAAAGCAAAGGGCCAGCGTATCGCCCCTCTCGAGTGGCATCTGCGCGCAGGGCCACATGATCGTCCGCCTCGGGGCCGCCCGGGTGTGATAGGACGGAACTAGAGGGATTCATCCCCTTCCGACCGTTTCATCGGTTGCCGCGTACGGATCCAGTTCTCGTGTGATCGCGCGTCACCCATTGCTCGCAAGCATTCTCACGCCGGGGCGGCGTGGCAGAGGAATTCCCGGGGATGAGCGCCGCGCCGTCAACGCTCGACTGGGAGCAGCTCATGGCGAAGGCAGTAGGCATAGATCTCGGAACCACCAACTCCGTCATCGCGGCCTGGGAGGGCGGTGAACCGGCGGTCGTGCCGAACGCCGAGGGGGCGCGGACCACGCCCTCCGTCGTCGCGTTCACGGACACCGGAGAGCGGCTGGTCGGGCAACTGGCGCGGCGTCAGGCGATCCTCAACCCCAAGGGCACGATCTACTCCGCCAAGCGTTTCATCGGCCGCCGGTTTGACGAGGTGTCGGATGAGGCCAAGGCGGTCGGGTTCGATGTCGTCGAGGGGCCGGGCGGGGTCGCGCGCTTCGAGGTGCGCGGCAAGCAGTACGCGCCCGAGGAGATCAGCGCGCAGGTGCTGCGCAAGCTGGCGGAGGACGCCTCGAAGGCGCTCGGCGAACGCGTCACCGAGGCGGTCATCACCGTTCCCGCGTACTTCAACGACGCGCAGCGCACGGCCACGAAGGACGCCGGCCGGATCGCCGGCCTCGAGGTCCTGCGGATCATCAACGAGCCCACCGCGGCGGCGCTGGCGTACGGCCTGGACAAGAAGGGGCACGAGACGGTCCTGGTGTTCGACCTGGGCGGCGGCACCTTCGACGTGAGCCTGCTTGACGTGGGCGAGGGGGTGGTGGAGGTGCGTTCCACCGCGGGCGACACCCACTTGGGCGGCGACGACTTCGACCGCAGGCTGGTCGACCATCTGGCGGATACCTTCCAGCAGGAGAACGGCATCGACCTGCGATCCGATCCGCAGGCCCTGCAGCGGCTTTTCGAGGCGGCGGAGAAGGCCAAGACCGAACTGAGCTCGGTGACCCAGACCCAGGTCAACCTGCCCTTCATCACGGCCGACGCGGCCGGCCCCAAGCACCTGACCGGCACCGTGCGCCGCTCCACCTTCGAGCAGTTGACCGGAGACCTGGTGGAGCGCTGCCTCGGTCCGGTCCGCCAGGCGATGGAGGATGCGAAGGCGACGGCGGATGACATCGACGAGGTCATCCTGGTCGGCGGCTCCACCCGCATCCCGGCGGTGCAGGCCCTGGTCAAGCGGCTGACCGGGGGCAAGGAGCCGAATATGAGCGTAAATCCGGACGAGGTGGTGGCGTTGGGCGCCGCCGTGCAGGCCGGAGTGCTCAAGGGCGAGGTCAAGGACGTGCTCCTGCTCGACGTGACGCCGCTCTCGCTGGGCGTCGAGACCCGGGGCGGCGTCATGACGAAGATCATCGAGCGCAACACCACCATCCCGGTGCGCCGCTCCGAGGTCTTCTCGACCGCGGAGGACGAGCAGCCGGCCGTGGACGTCGTGGTGCTTCAGGGCGAGCGCGAGCGGGCCGCGGACAACCGGGTGCTCGGCCGCTTCCGGCTCGAGAACATCCGCCCCGCGCCGCGCGGCGAGCCGCAGATCGAGGTCACGTTCGACATCGACGCGAACGGGATCCTCGAGGTCAGTGCCAAAGACCAGGCCACCGGCGCCCAGCAGGGCATCACGATCAGCGAGGGGTCGAACCTGGACCGCGGCGAGGTCGAGCGGATGGTCGCCGAGGCCGAGCGGAACCGGGACGAGGACCGCTCGCTGCGGCAGGCGGTGGACGCCCGCAACGAGCTCGACTCGGCCGCCTACCAGGTCGAGCGCCGTCTCGGCGAGCTCGGCGACGCGGCGCCGCAGCACGAGCGGGCCAGGGCGGAGCTGCTGATCTCGGACGCGCGGGCAGCCGTCAAGGACGAGGCGCCGGTGGACCGGGTACGGGAGCTGACCGGCGAACTCCAGCAGGTCTACCAGGCACTGGCCGCGCGCGAGGCGCCCGGGGGGCCGGCGGGCCGGCACGGCCCGGGCCCGGCGAACGGCTCCGCTGGTGGCACCGGTGGTCCCGACGCAGGGGACGACGACGTCATCGACGCCGAGTTCGACACGGGCTGAGGCGGCGCCATGGCAGGCAACGACATGACGTTCGAGAGCGAGGGCGACGGGGGCCGGCCCACCGAGCCCGACCGATCCGAAGAGCCCGGGCACGCCGCACTGATCGCCGGGCTCGAGGACAAGTGGCGGCGCGCGCTCGCCGACCTGGACAACGCGCGCAAGCGGCACTCCCGGGAACTCGTCCACGAGGTCGAGGCGGAACGGCGACGGGTGTGCGTGGCCTGGCTGCCCGTGGTGGACAACCTGGAACTCGCCATCGAGCACGCCGGCGACCGGGACGATCCGCTGGTGGCCGGCGTCCGGGCGGTGCGCGACCAGGCGGTGGCGCTGCTCCAGTCTCTCGGCTTCCCGCGCCACGACGAGACCGGAGTCCCCTTCGACCCCGTGCGACACGATGTGGCCGGCGTGGTCGACGAGCCGGGGGTCGAGTCCGGCACCGTCGTCACCGTGCTGCGCCCGGGTTACGGCGAGCCGCCGGACCGGCAGCTTCGCCCGGCGGCCGTGCTGGTCAGCCGTAAGCAGGAGTGATCCGCCGTGGCCCGCGACTACTACGAAGTGCTCGGTGTCGGGCGGGACGCGAGCGCCGACGAGATCCAGCAGGCCTTCCGTCAGTCGGCCAGGCGCCATCACCCGGACGTCAACCGCGACCCGGCCGCGGAGGAGCGGTTCAAGGAGATCAACGAGGCGTACCAGGTGCTCTCCGACCCCGAGACCAGGCGGCGCTACGACCGGTTCGGCCCGGACTTCCGCAAGATCCCGGAGGACTACGACGAACGCGTCGGCGCGGGATCGGGCGCGGGCGGCTCCCGCGGGGGCCCGTTCCGCCGCGGCGGCGTCCGCGTCGAGGATGTCTCCGGCGGCTTCGGCGCGGACGGCGGAATCAACATCGACGACCTGTTCGGCGGCATGTTCGGCGGCCGGTACGGCGCCGCGATGCCCGGCGCCGACCAGGAGGCCGAGTTGACGCTCAGCGTCGAGGAGGCCTACCGGGGAGGTCGGCGCGGGATCTCGCTTGGAGGGGGTTCGGTCTCGCGCGACTACACGGTGGACATCCCCGCCGGCGTGACCGACGGGCAGCGGATCCGGCTGGCCGGGCAGGGCGGCCGCGGACGCGACGGTGCGGCCGCGGGCGACCTCTACCTGGTCGTGCGGGTCAAACCGGACCGTCGCTATCGGCTCAGCGGCCGGGACATCACCGTGGACCTGCCGGTCACACCGTGGGAGGCGGCACTCGGCGCGAGCGTCCCGGTGCCGGCCCCGGGCGGCACGGTGAAGGTGACGGTGCCGCCGGGATCCTCGAGCGGACGCCGGCTGCGGCTGCGCGGGCGGGGGATGCCCAACCCGAAGGGAACCCCCGGAGACCTGTACGCCGAAGTGCGCATCATGGTGCCGCGCTCGCCCTCCGACAAGGAGCGGGAGCTGTTCGAGCAGCTCGCCGCCGCATCGTCCTTCGACCCGAGGAGGCGGACATGAGCCCCCATCCTTCGACCCCGAGCCGAGCCCCGGCTCCGGCAGCGGTTTCAGCGCGCTACGCGCTCGTCGCCGCACCGCGGCGTGCCCGAGGTCCGCTGTCGCTCGACGAGGTTGCCGTTCGCAGCGGCATGCACACGGAGCTGGTCTCCCGGCTCGTCACGCTCAGCGTGCTCGAGGCGAAGCGAGACGCGCAGGGCCGGCTCTGGTTCGACGCGCGCGCTCCGGCGCTGATCGCGCGGGCACAGCGACTACGTCACGACCTCGGCCTGAACTACGCCGCCCTCGGGCTCGTCCTCGACCTGCTCGACCGCATCGACCATCTGGAAGCCGCGCTGCGCCGCGGCGGGTATCCCGGCGAGGAGTACACCCCATGGACATGAACCGGCTCACCCAGAAGTCGCAGGAGGCACTGCAGGAGGCGCAGAGTCTGGCACTCCGGCTCGGGCATACCGAGGTGGACGGCGAGCACCTGCTGATAGCCCTGCTCGACCAGCCGGAGGGACTGGTCCCCCGGCTGCTCGCGCAGGCCGACGCCGACATCGAGGCCCTGCACGCGGACCTCAGCGCCGATCTGGCCAAGCGGCCGCGCACCACCGGGCCCGTAGCGGGACCGGGGCAGGTGATGGTCACTCAGCGCCTCGCCCGGCTGCTCGAGTCCGCCGAGCGCGAGGCGAAGCGGCTCAAGGACGAGTACGTCTCGGTCGAGCATCTCGCGCTCGCCCTCCTCGATGAGGGCGGCGCGAGCACAGCGGGGCTGCGGCTGAAGGAGCACCACGTCACCCGCGACGGCTTCCTCAGCGTGCTGGCCCGGGTGCGCGGCAACCAGCGGGTCACCTCGGCCACCCCGGAGGGCGCATACGAGGCCCTGGAGAAGTACGGCCGCGACCTGGTCGCCGAGGCGCGCGCGGACAGGCTCGACCCGGTCATCGGCCGCGACGCCGAGATCCGCCGGGTCATCCAGATCCTGAGCCGCAAGACCAAGAACAACCCGGTGCTCATCGGCGATCCCGGCGTCGGCAAGACCGCGATCGTCGAAGGGCTGGCTCAGCGCATCTGGCGCGGAGACGTGCCCGAGGGCCTGCGCGACAAGACGGTCTTCGCCCTCGACATGGGCTCGCTGGTGGCCGGGGCCAAGTACCGCGGCGAGTTCGAGGAGCGCCTCAAGGCCGTGCTGGGCGAGGTCAAGGCCGCCCAGGGCGGAATCCTGCTGTTCATCGACGAGCTGCACACGGTGGTCGGCGCCGGGGCCGCGGAGGGCGCGATGGACGCCGGCAACATGCTCAAGCCGATGCTCGCGCGCGGTGAGCTCCACATGATCGGGGCGACCACCCTCGACGAGTACCGCAAGCACGTCGAGTCCGACGCGGCGCTGGAACGCAGGTTCCAGACCGTCCTGGTCGACGAGCCCTCACTCGAGGACACGATCTCGATCCTGCGGGGCCTGCGCGAGCGACTCGAAGTCTTCCACGGCGTCAAGATCCAGGACACCGCACTGGTGGCCGCCGCGACGCTGAGCCACCGGTACATCACCGACCGGTTCCTGCCGGACAAGGCGATCGACCTGGTGGACGAGGCGTGCGCCAGGCTGCGCACCGAGATCGACTCGATGCCGGCCGAACTCGACGAGCTCACCCGCCGGGTCACCCGGCTGGAGATCGAGGAGGCGGCCCTGGACAAGGAGGAGGACCGGGCCAGCCGGGACCGGCTCGAGGAGCTGCGCCGGGAACTCGCCGACCTGCGCGCGCGGGCCGCGTCCCAGCGCGCGCAGTGGGAGGCCGAGCGCCAGGCCATCCGCCGGGTGCAGGAGTTGCGCGAGACGCTGGAGCGCACCCGCGCCGAGGCCGAGCGCGCAGAGCGGGAGTACGACCTGAACCGGGCCGCAGAGCTGCGCTACGGGGAGATGGCGGAGCTCGAACGCCGACTGGCGGCCGAGGAACAGCAGTTGGCTGTCAAACAGGGCGAGGCCCGGCTGCTGCGCGAGGTCGTCACCGACGACGAGATCGCCGAGATAGTGGCCGCATGGACCGGGATCCCGGTCTCCCGACTGCAGGAGGGCGAGCGCGAGAAGCTGCTGCGGCTCGACGAGATCCTGCGCCAGCGGGTGATCGGGCAGGACGAGGCCGTGCAACTGGTGGCCGACGCCGTGATCCGCTCTCGCTCCGGCATTCGCGACCCGCGCCGGCCGATCGGGTCGTTCCTTTTCCTCGGTCCCACCGGCGTCGGCAAGACGGAGCTGGCCAAGACGCTCGCCGAGGCGCTGTTCGACACCGAGGAGAACATGGTCCGCCTCGACATGAGCGAATACCAGGAGCGCCACACGGTCAGCCGGCTGCTCGGCGCGCCCCCTGGATACGTCGGCTACGACGAGGGCGGGCAACTGACCGAGGCAGTGCGTCGCAAGCCTTATTCCGTCGTGCTGTTCGACGAGGTGGAGAAGGCGCATGCGGACGTCTTCAACACCCTGCTCCAGGTGCTCGACGACGGCCGGATCACCGACGCGCAGGGCCGCACCGTCGACTTCCGCAACACCGTGGTCATCATGACCTCGAATATCGGCTCGCACCACCTTGTCGCGCAGTCCGCGCCGGGTGGCGAGCTCAAGCCCGATGCCAGGGAACTGGTCATGGGGGAGCTGCGGGCGCACTTCAGGCCTGAGTTCCTCAACCGCGTCGACGACATCGTGATCTTCCAGCCGCTGGGCCTGCCGCAGATCGAGCGCATCGTGGACCTGATGTTCAACGACTTGCGCCGCCGGCTCGCCGATCGCATGATCCTGCTGCGGCTGGACGAGGCCGGCCGTGAGCTGATCGCCGAGCAGGGCTTCGACCCCGTCTACGGCGCCCGCCCGCTGCGACGCTTCATCTCGCACGAGGTGGAGACCAAGATCGGCCGCGCGCTGTTGGCCGAGGACGTGCCCGAGGGCACGACCGTGGTCGTCGGCGCGCACGACGGCGAGCTCTCGATCGCCTTCGAACCGCCACCCGCCGACACCGACGTCGGGCACCGCGCGGCTGCGGCGGCCGGTGCGCGATGAGCACCGCCGCTCGCGTCGTGCGCTGCCCGAACTGCGGCAGGAAGAACCGCGTGCCGACGACGGCCGAGGGCCGGCCGGAGTGCGGGAACTGCCACGCTCGACTGCCCTGGATCGCGGACGCCGATGACGAGAGCTTCGCCGAGATCGCCGAACGCGCATCCATCCCCGTCGTGGTGGACCTGTGGGCGACCTGGTGCGGGCCCTGCCGGATGGTCAGTCCCGCGCTGGAGAAGGTGGCCACGGATCTGGCCGGCACGATCAAGCTGGTGAAGGTCGACATCGACACCTCGCCGCGCGTCGCCCAGCGGTTCGAGGTGATGGCAGTGCCCACGCTGATGGTGCTGGACCACGGCGAGATCCTCGCGCGCCAGGCCGGGGCGGTGCCCGCGCCGGTGCTGCACAAGTGGATCACCGGCGCGCTGGCCCGAGGCTCGCGCCCGCAAGCCGCGGCTCCGTAACGAATCCCGACCCTGAGGAGGCCACCATGACCGTACGGACGAACGATCCGCACCTGGCCCTCATCCGGCCGAACGTGCAGCCCCGCACCGGGCTCGGCTGCGAGGAGTGCCTGCGCCTCGGTTCCCCTTGGGTGCACCTGCGCCTGTGCCTGACCTGCGGGCATGTCGGCTGCTGCGACTCTTCGCCGCTCAAGCACGCCCGGTCGCACGCGGCCGAAATCGGGCACCCGATCGTCGCCTCGCTGGAACCCGGTGAGAACTGGCGCTGGTGCTACGTCGACGAGGCCTACGTATGAGGCACACATGAGTGCGAACGCGCCGGTGGCGCCGAAGGAGCCAACGTCCACGCCGACCGAGACGCCGGACGACGCGGGCGCCTATCCGCGGTTGACCGACGCGCAGATCGCAGTATTCGAATCCTGCGGACAGCGGCGGCGGGCGGCGCCCCGGGACCTGCTGTTCCGCGAGGGAGAGCCGACCGGCAGCTTCTTCGTCGTGCTCAGCGGCCTGGTCGCAATCGTCGAGGGGTACGGCGCGGACGACGAGCGCGTGGTCAACGTGCACGGGCCCGGCCGCTTCCTCGGCGAACTCGGGCTGCTCGAAGGACAGGTGACGTTCCTGACCGCCGTGGTGCTCGAACCGAGCGAGCTGCTCGAGGTTCCCCGCCGCGAGCTGGCCGAGACCCTCTCGCGCGAGCCCGAACTCGGCGACCTGATCCTGCGCGCCTACCTGAACCGGCGCGCGCTGCTGCTCGGGCAGGGCACCGGGTTCCGCATCATCGGCCCGGAGCACTCGCCGGACACCCGGCGCCTGCTCGCGTTCGCCGCGCGCAACCGGCTGCCGCACCACTGGATCGACCCAGAGCGCGAACCGCGCGCCGAGGCGCTGCTGTGCGGGGTCGGCGTGAGCGTCGAGCAGACCCCGGTCGTGCTCTGGGGCCGCACCAAAGTGCTGCGCAATCCGAGCAATACGCAGCTCGCCGAGCTGATCGGACTGCGCAGTCCGGCCCAGCACGCGGTCGGCGACCTGCTGATCGTCGGCGCGGGCCCGGCCGGACTCGCGGCGGCCGTCTACGGAGCCTCGGAGGGTCTCCGGAGCACGGTGCTCGACCAGACCGCGACCGGCGGCCAGGCCGCGACGTCCTCGCGCATCGAGAACTACCTCGGCTTCCCCGCCGGGATCTCCGGCGCGCAGCTGGCCGAGCGCGCGCTGATCCAGGCGATCCGCTTCGGCGCGCGCGTCGACGTCCCCGCGGCCGCCTCAGCGCTCGAACGTCGCGAAGACGGCCACTACGCGGTCCGGCTCGACGACGGCGGCGAGGTCACAGCGCGCGCCGTGGTGGTCGCGACCGGAGCGCGCTACCGCAGACTGGAGGTGCCGGGAGCGCGCGAGTTCGAAGGTCTCGGCATCCACTACGCGGCCACCGTCTGGGAGGCGCGCCAATGCGGCTCCCACCAGGCGATGGTCGTGGGCGGTGGCAACTCCGCGGGGCAGGCGGCGGTATTCCTCGCCCGCACCGCGGGCCGGGTCTTCCTCGTGATACGCGGGGACGACCTCGGAAAGGACATGTCGAGGTACCTCGTCGACCGAGTCGAGGCCGATCAGCGCATCGAAGTGCTGCTGCGCCACGAGGTGCGTGCGGTAACGGGGGAGAAGGAGCTCGAGGCGGCGGTGGTCGAGGATCGGCGCACCGCGAGCACGCGCACGATCCCGATCGCCGCGCTGTTCGTGTTCATCGGCGTGCGGCCCGGCACGGAGTGGGCGGCCGGGCTGCTCGCGCTCGACGGCCGCGGCGCGGTGCTGACCGGCCGCGACGCCGAGGCCGCGGCGCGCGCCGCCCCGGAGCGCTGGCGTCACCTCGACCGGGCGCCGATGGTGCTGGAGGCCAGCTGCCCGGGAGTGTTCGCCGTCGGCGACGCGCGCAGCGGCTCGATCAAGCGGGTGGCCTCGGCCGTGGGCGAGGGAGCCATGTCCGTTCGGCTCGTGCACGAATACCTCAGGGAAGTGGGTGTGCAGGGGTCCGCCGCCTGACGAACAGTCACCGAACAACAGTGCATCACCGGATAGCACAGAAGGGATGGACCGATGCCCGTCATGGGAGTCACGAAGTTCGAACGCTTCTTCCGCGCCGCGGCCGGGCTGCGAATCGACAAGAACGACGTCAAGCGCTACGACGACTTCATCAACCGTAAGATCTACGACCTGTTCCTGATCGCCCAGACCGCCGCACGCGCGAACGGCCGCGACATCGTCGAACCCGAGGACCTGCCACTCGGCAAGGGCCTGCAGGAGTGCGTCCACACCTTCCGCGAGCTCGACGAGGAGATAGAGCTAAAGCCCCTGCTCGACCGCCTCACCGCCGAACCCGCCGTCGACCTGGCCGCCTCCGAGCAGACACGCGCCGAGCTGCCGCAGATCGCTGGCGGCCTCAGCGTCGCCCTCGCCCGCCTGTTCCGCGTAATCGAACCCGAGCGGCACAATCCCGACGCCGCGGAGTGGGAAAAGGCCGACAGAATCTTCGACCTGTTCCTGTGAAGCCGCGTTTTGCACGATGTCCCGGGAAACCCGCTGGTCAGCGACTTCCGCCTCGACGCGCATCGCGGTCTCCAGGAGCACAAGCAGTGCGTCGGCCACTGTCCGCGCCGGGAGCGATGGCAGCAGTGACGACACGCCGGGGCGGGCCGGCTCCGCCGCCTGGGCGGGTAGGGCCGGGACGTGGACGAAACCGCCGCGCATTCCCGGGCGATCAGTGGCGATCCGGTGCATGAGGCCGTAGAACACGTGGTTGCACACGAATGTGCCGGCCGAGTATGACAGCGAAGCGGGGAGCCCTACCTCGCGAGTCGCGGCCACGCATGCCTTCGCGGGCAGGGCGGTGAAGTACGCTGCCGGGCCGCCAGGGACGATCGGGGTGTCGACGCGTGACAGGCCCGCGTTGTCGGATATCCGTGCGTCGTCGAGGTTGATGGCGACACGCTCGACGGTCAGGTCGGTCCGTCCGCTTGCCTGGCCGACGCATATGACCAGATCCGGATCGACGCCCTGCGCATACCGCATGACCCAGATGTACTGCGCCACGGCGCACCCGTCACCATGGCGCCGCCCTGGCGCTACATCAGCACGCCAAGCTCTCTAGCCGCGGACCGGGGTCCTGCCCGGCCTACTGGTCGTCGATGGTCATGCCCTCTTCGCCGTCGCCCTCGTCGTTCGGGTCTTCCTCGTCTTCGACGTAGGCGTAGTCCGGCTCCTCGCCGCCATCCTCCTCGCTCTGCATCCCGTGTTCGATTTTGTGTACGAGCACTTGGCGCTGCAGCAGCGTCGGCGGCAGTCTTGGGCCGCAGTAGCGCGCGGAGACATTGGATGATTGTGGACCCTACTCGCCCTCGTTGGGCGACGCAGTAGCCAAAATCCGCAAAATACATGGGATCGGTTCCTTGACCGCGCAGGCCTGATGCAGTTATCTGACATATGTCTGGTTGTGCGCCATCTTGTTCAATGACGAACAGAAACGGAACTCGCATGGGAACCAAAGCCAGAGCCCTGGCACTCGTCGCATCCATCGCGTTGCTGGCCTCCGTGGCGTCTCCGGTCGAGGCGGCGTCGCAGTCGGTCGGGCCGGGGCCGATCACTTCGGGCTTGGCGGGCAAGTGCGTCGACGACTTCGGGGACAACGCGGCCGACGGCGCGGTCGTGGATCTGTACGACTGCAACGGCGGGGCGGCTCAGCAGTGGACGCTGCCGGGCGACGGCACAGTACGGATCAACGGCAAGTGCATGGACGTCACCGGCGCGGGCACTGCCAGCGGCACCCTGGTCGAACTCTGGGACTGCAACGGCGGCTCGAACCAGATGTGGAGCGCCCAGGCCGACGGCACGCTCAAGAGCGCCCAATCAGGGCGCTGTCTCGACGACCCCGGCTCCAGCACGACCAACGGCACCCAGTTGATCATCTGGGACTGCAACGGTGGAGCCAACCAGCGGTGGACGCCGCCGACGGCCCGCGTCGGCACGTGGAGCGCGGGGCTCGAGCAGAACGGCCCGGGGTTCACCAACCAGAGCATCCGCATGGTCGCCCACACGACGGTCGCCGGATCTCAGGTGCGCGTGCGGCTCAGCAACCTGTACGGCACCACGGCGGTGTCCGTGGGCGCCGTGGACCTCGCCGTCCAGAGCAGCAACGGGTCGGCGGTGGCCGGAACCCACCACGCCGTGACGTTCGCCGGGTCCGCCAGTTCGAGTATCGCCGCCGGCGCGGACCTGGTCAGCGACCCTGTCGCGATGTCGGTGAACGCCGATCAGGACCTGCTGGTCAGCATCTACCTGCCGGGCACGACCGGGCCCTCCACCTGGCACCAGAACGCCAACGATACGAGCTACGTATCGGCCACCGGCAACCATGTCGGTGATGATTCCACCGCCAACTACCCGAGTTCGTCCAACTCCGGCTCGTGGTTCTTCCTTTCCGGGCTCGACGTCGTCTCCCCGACCGCGACCGGAACCGTCGTGGCGATCGGCGACTCGATCACCGACGGCTACCAATCCAGCTGGGGCGCGAACCACCGCTGGCCCGACGACCTCGCACGCCGCCTGAACGCACTGGCCGGCGGTACGCCCCGCGGCGTCGTAGACGCCGGCATCAGCTCCAACCGGGTCCTGACCGACGCCGACAGCACCAACCCCAGCCTCCTCAAGCGCTTCGAGCACGACGCACTCGGCCAGCCGGGAGTCAAAGACATCATCCTGCTCGAGGGCATCAACGACATCGGCAGCAACGTCGGGGCCGGCGGCGGCGCCCTGACCGCCCAACAGTTGGAATCCGCGTACCAGACCGTCATCAACGAGGCCCACGCCGAGGGGGTCAAGATCTACGGGGCCACCATCCTGCCCTACCAGGAATCCGGCTACTACACCTCCAGCGGAGAGTCGATTCGCGAAGCCGTGAATCAGTGGATCCGCACCAGCGGAGCGTTCGACGGCGTCATCGACATGGACGCCGCCCTGCGCTCCAGCACGAACCCGCTTCTGCTCAACCCCGCCTATGACAGCGGCGACCACCTGCACCCCAATGACAACGGATACCAGGCCATGGCGAACGCGGTGAATCTCAACCTGCTCACGCAGTAAGTAGCGCTATGCGGGTCCGAATTCGCGGGGCGTCACCCGCGGAACCTCGCAGGTAAATCAGGTGCGCCGGACGCGGCACATGAGCGAGGATCGCTCATGTGCCCGAAAAGCTCACCCTGATCAATCCCCCCGGCCTGCACCCGACAGCGGGCTACGCCCATGCCACCATCGCGGAAGCGGGACGCACCGCACATCTCGCTGGTCTTTGCCCGCTCGATGAGAACGAGACCGTCGTCGGGCTCGGCAGCCTCGACGCACAGATCGACCAGGTCATTGCAAACGGGTTCCGCATCTTGACTGCGGTCGGGGCGCGGCCTCAAGACGTCGTGCGGAGCGTCATCTACGTGGTAAGCGACGAGAGCCGCACGCTCGCCGCGGCCTGGGACCGGCTGATGGCGTCGGAATTAGCACCGGCATTGGCGACGGCGAGCACGCTGTTGGGCGTGACCTGCCTCGGCTACTCGGGGCAACTGGTCGAGATCGACCTCACGGTCGCGCTGTAGGCAGGGCACTGACGAGCGGAAGAGTCCCTCGCGAGCAGGAGTGCTTGACAGCCGGCCGAGCGCGGGATTTCAGGGCGCAGGCCGCCGGGCTGCGCCCCGCACGGGGAGGTAACGGCGTTTAGACGTCAGCTTCCTATGCTCGCGAATCGCAATCCCGGCCCCGACAACCGCGGCAGCCGTCAACAAGCTCGTGACGGCGGTCGTCGTCGATGTCGTGCGGCGACGACCGGCCTAGAGGCTCACCGCCGAAGACTGCGCAGGCCGGCGCGGATTTCACCGACCAGGGTCTCGGGTTGTTCCAGGGCTGCGAAGTGGCCGCCCCTGTCGGCCTCGCCGTAGTGGATCAGGTTGCTGTAGGTGTCCTCGATCCAGCTTCGCGGCAGGCGCGGGATGTCTTTCGGGAAGACGGTCACCGCGACCGGAAGCGCCAGCTTCGGGCCGGCGAAGGTGAGCGAGCGGTTCTCCCAGTAGATGCGGGCGGACGAGGCCGCGCTGTTGGTGAACCAGTAGAGGGAGATCGCGTCGAGTATGTCGTCGATGCTCAGGGCGTCCTCGGCGAGTCCCTGATTGTCGGTCTTGGACTGGAACTTCTCGTAGATCCAGGCCGCCTGGCCGGCGGGGGAGTCTGCCAGGGCGAATCCGACGGTCTCCGGTTTCGTGCCCTGAAGGTGGTTCGACCCGCCGAGAACGCCGGTGTAGAGGGCGAGGCTCTCCACGGCGCGGCGCTCCTCGGGCGACACGGTGTCGGGTACCTGCGTGGGGAAGGCGTACTGGGTGTTCAGGTGGATACCGAGTAGGCCTTCGGGGCGCATGGCTCCGAGGGCGGTGGTCACCACGGCACCCCAGTCGCCCCCTTGCGCGGTCCAGCGGGTGTACCCGAGGCGCGTCATCAGCTCCGCCCACGCCGCTGCGGTGCGCGAGGCGTCCCACCCGGGCCGGTCGGGTTTCTGGGAGAACCCGAAGCCGGGCAGCGAGGGGACGACGACGTCGAAGGAGTCGGCCGCGTCCCCTCCGAACGACACAGGGTCGGTCAGCGGGCCGATGAGCTTCAGGAACTCGACGATGGAGCCGGGCCATCCGTGCGTGAGGATCAGGGGCAGCGCGCCGGGATTTTCGGACTTGACGTGGATGAAGTGGATGTCCAGGCCGTCGATCTCGGTCACGAACTGGGGGAGGCGGTTGAGTTCGGACTCGAAGCGCCGCCAGTCGTAGCCGTGTCGCCAGTGGTCGACCAGGGTCTTGGCGTTCGCCAGCCGGACACCCTGGGACCAGTCGTCGACCGTCTCCGGATCCGGCCAGCGCGTGGCGGCCAGGCGCCGTTCGAGGTCCTCGATCTCCGCGTCCGGGATCGAGACGGTGAAGGGACGGACGTGAGACGGGGGCGGGGGAGTCGGTGGGGCCATTGCGTTCTCCTGGATCGCGGAGCACGGCACAACACGTCGTTGCACACGAGTGTGCAATGCACACTGATGTGCAGCCTAAGTCATTGCACACGAGTGTGCAACAATGGTGCCGTGCCGACCGAGTCCTCCCGCCCGCGCTCGAACGAGACGCGCGACCGCATCCTCGACGTCGCCCTGGACGTGCTGGGAGAGACCCCTGATGCGGGAATGGGCGAGATCGCCGCTGCGGCCGGGGTGGTGCGCCGCACCGTCTACGGCCACTTCCCGTCGCGCACCGACCTGATCCGCACGCTCACGGAGCGAGCCGTCGTCGAGATGGTCGCAGTGCTCGACGAAGTCAACGGCTCCGGTACGGAGGCCGACGCGGCGTGGGCGGACTTCATTGTGCGCCTCTGGCCGGTGGCTCGCCGCTACCGCGTGCTGCTGGCGCTGCGTCGCGGCGAGTACGGCGCGGAGATCCACGCCCTGCTCGGGCCGGTCGACGAACTCCTGGCCGACCTGGTGCGGCGAGGCCAGACGAGCGCCGCGTTCGCACAGCACCTGCCGGCGGCCATCCTGAGCCAGGTCGCCTACGGCGCCGTGTTCGCCATCGCCGACACCGACCTGTCGAACGGCGCCCACGGCGCCCAGGCGGCGACGATCACGAGCCTGATGATGCTGGGCGTCCCCGAGGCGCGCGCCGTCGCTCTCGCGGGCGACCGACTTCGCACCGCGACGAGGTAGCGTTCCCGGAAGCGTCCGTCCCGCCGCCGGCCCGCGGTCACCCTCAAGAGGTGGACGTGGCAGGCGGCGGGTGTTTTCGCTTTAAGTTCCGAAATTATCCGTCACCGCCGCGTCGCGCTCGCGAAACAAGGCCTACCTACCGTAGCGGTCAACCCCGAAGAGCCCGAAGGCTCAGCTGAGGGGCCCGTCCTCGATAACGCTACTTTCCCCGAAAATCCGTCCCACCGTGCCCATCGCCTTCGCCTGACAGGAGCCCCGAGTTGTCCACCTTTTATCGTCGCGACACGCTGCGGCTGGCCCTCGGCGGCACAGCCGCCCTCGGCGCATTGACCCTCTCCGGTTGCGGGCGCGGCGACGCGGGCTCCGCCGCGGCCGCGATCGGCAGCCCGGTCGGTACCGCCCCCGCCACCGGCACCGTCGACGTCTGGGCGCCGCAGGGCGACGCCGACGTGCTGATGAAGGTGATCGCACCGTTCAAGGCCGCGAATCCGAACCTCACCGTGAAGCTCACGGAGATCCCGAGCTCGGACTACTACACCAAGCTCCAGGCGGCGATCGCGGCGGGTTCAGGGCCGGATGTCGCGCAGTTCTACCCGGAGTCGCAGGCGCAGTTTCTCAGCCCGTCGGTCCTCAAGCCGGTTCCGGACGGGCTGGTCTCCCCGGACAGCTTCTTCTCGAGCGTCTGGGACGCCGGATTGGTGAACGGAGTCGCGTACACGGTGCCCTGGTACGCCTACACCTACGCCCTGGTCTACCGCTCCGACCTGGCAGAAAAAGCCGGGGTCCCGGCGCCGAAGACCTGGGCGGAGACGGTGCCGTTCCTCGAGGGGCTGGAGAAGGCCGGGGCGACGCGCGGTCTCGGCGCCGACATCGGCTGGGACAGCTACAACGGCCAGGACGTGGCGATGTACGCGTGGCAGGCGGGCGGCTCGCTGCTGTCCTCCGGCGGGAAGTGGACGCTCGACACCCCGGCGATGGTGAAGGCTCTGGAGTACAACGCGTCGTTCTTCACCTCGGGTGGTGCCGACACCAGCACACCGACCTTCCTGGATGCGCAGCCGTACTTCGTCTCGGGGAAGACGGCCGCGATGATCACCGGGCCGTGGGTCATCGGGCAGCTCGACACCGCCGCGGGCAAGAGCGGCTGGACGGCCGCCCATGTGGCGACCGCGCCGCTTCCCGCCGGGCCGTCGGGCAGCGTGTCGTTCTCGGCGGGCGGTACCTGGGGTGTGCTGGCGGACTCGGGCAACGCGGACGCCTCGTGGAAGCTCATCCGGTACCTCGCGCAGCCGAGCACGCAGGTCGCGCAGTACAAGGCGTACAGCTCGATGCCGGCCGTGGTCTCGGCGTGGAAGGACCCCGCGATCGCGGGCCAGCCGCTCCTCGACGCCTTCTTCACGCAGCTCAAGAACACGCACGCGTTCCCGCAGGTCTCGACGTGGCAGCAGGTGGCGACGCGGCTCGGCGCGGAGATGGAGGCGGTGGCGAAGGGCAAGGAGAGTGCCGCCGGCGCCGCCGCGAACATCCAGTCCTACGCCGCGAGCCTCGGCACCGCGGACCAGTGAGTCGCGGATGACCACCGCCATCCCGCTCCCGGCCACGCGACGGCGGCGTTCGCGGGTCACCCGTCGCACCGCCGCCGCCTGGCTGCTGCTCGCGCCGTTCACGGTCGTATTCGTCCTCTACACGGCGATCCCGACGGTGTCCGCGCTCGGGTTCAGCCTGACCGACCTGCAGGGCATGGACCTGCGTCATCCGTTCGAGGTCGACTTCATCGGCCTGGCGAACTACGCGCGGCTGTTCCAGGACCCCGTCTTCCTCCAGGACCTGCGCAACACGGCCGTGTTCGTGGTCGTGGGCGTGCCGATCACGATGGGGATGGGCCTCGCGTTGGCCGTCGCCCTCAACTCGGGTATCCGCCGTATGCGCGGGGTGCTGCGGACGGTGTTCTTCGCGCCGGTGGTCACGAACGTCGTGGCGGTGGCCATGATCTGGCAGTACGCGTTCAACGCGAACGGCACGGTCAACAGCGTTCTCGGCAGCCTCGGCCTCGCCGGGCCGAACTGGCTCGGCGACCAGGGCACCGCGATGCCCGTGGTGATCCTGCTCGGCGTCTGGCGCAACTTCGGGACCGCGATGGTGCTCTTCCTCGCCGGCCTGCAGGCGATCCCGCGGGACGTGTACGAGGCCGCGGCGCTCGACGGAGCCGACTGGCGGCGGCAGACGCGGCACGTGACGCTGCCGCTGCTGATGCCCACCACACTGATGGTCTCGGTGCTGCTCAGCGTCTTCTACCTTCAGGTGTTCGACGAGCCCTACCTGCTGACGAACGGCGGTCCGCTCGGCTCGACCGAATCAGTGTCGCTCTACACGTACCACGAGTTCGGGGCCGGCCAGTTCGGGATGTCCTCAGCGGCTTCCCTCGTGATGCTCGCGTTCGTCGCCGTGGTCAGCGCCGTGCAATTCAGAATGCTGAGGTCTCGCGCATGACGACCTTGACCGCCTCCCGGGAGACCGCGGCCACCGCCGCGCGTGCCTCGGCCCCGGCTCGTCGCCGTGTCGCCCGGCCGCTGCTCTACGCGGCGCTGGTGCTGTGCGCGCTGTTGACACTGCTGCCGTTCGTGTGGGTGGTCAGCGGTTCGCTGCGCGGCCTCGACGAGATCCGTTCCGACCCGGGCGCCTGGATCCCGCACCGGTTCACCCTGGGCAATTTCACGCGGCTGTTCGAGACCGCGGGTTTCGGACGCTTCCTCGCCAACAGCCTCGTGGTCGCGGCCGTCGTCGTGGTCGGGAACGTCGTGGCGGGCTCGGCCGCGGGATACGCGTTGGCGAAGCTCGAGTTCGCGGGCAAGCGGCTCGCGTTCGCGGCAGTCATGGCGGCGCTGATGGTGCCGTTCAGCACGGTGTTCGTCACGCAGTTCGTGATCACCGTCGATGTCGGCCTGGTGAACACCCTCACAGGTATCGCGTTGCCGAGCGCGGCCCTGCCGCTTTCGGTGTTCATCGTGCGGCAGTACGCGACCTCGATCCCTGACGAACTGCTCGAAGCCGCGCGGCTCGACGGTGCGGGCGAGATGAGGATCTTCGGGCGCATCTTCCTGCCGCTCGCCGGTCCCGCCCTCGCGACGATCACGATCATGTCGTTCCTCACCTCGTGGAACAACTTCATCTGGCCGCTGGTGGTCGCGCAGAGCACTTCCACGTACACGCTCCCGGTGGGCCTGGCCGCCACCAGCCAGGCGGCCGAGCACGTGACCGACTACGGGCTGCTGCTCGCCGGCGCGATCGTCGTGATGCTGCCCGTACTGCTGCTGTTCCTCTTCCTGCAACGCTATTTCGTGCAGGGCATCGCCGGACGGGGCATGAAATGACGTCGAAAGTGGTCGTCGCGCGGGCGCCGGCCGGCGCGATCGCAGGCCGTGATGACGGCCGGTCGCGACGCTTCCTCGGTATCCCGTACGCCGAGGCCCCGGTCGGCGAGCGCCGATTCGCGCCACCGGTCCCGCGCGACCGATTCACCGAGCCGTTCGACGCGTCCCGGCACGGAGCCACCGCGCAGCGCGTGCCGCTCTTCGCCGCGACGACGATCCCCGAGCCGTCGATACCGGGCGACGATGTACTGAACCTCTCCGTCTACGCCCCGCGGCGCGACGACGGCGCGCCGGCAGCCCCCGTCCTGGTCTGGTTCCACGGAGGCGGGTTCCTCGCCGGAAGCCAGGCGAGTCCCTGGTACGACGGCCGCTGCTTCGCCCGCGACGGCGTCGTGTGCGTCACCGTCGGCTATCGGCTCGGCCTCGACGGATTCGCCGTGCTCGACGGCGTTCCCGCCAACCTGGGACTGCGCGATCTGCTGCTCGCGCTCGACTGGGTACGGGAGAACATCGCGGCCTTCGGCGGCGATCCGGGACGCGTCACGATCGCGGGGCAGTCCGCCGGGGGAGCGGCTGTGCTCGCGCTTCTCTCCTCGCCGCTCGGCCGGGGCCGCTTCCATCGGGCGGTGAGCATCTCCGGAGGTTTGTTCGAGGTCGATGACACGCAGGCGAGAGCCTTCGGGGTCCGACTGGCCGACTCGCTCGGGGTGGCGGCCACACGCGAAGGCTTCGCCGCCTGCGATGCGGAGCCCATCCAGAGAGCAGTGCTCGGCCTGAGGGATCAGCGGGACGACGTCACCGCCGTCGCTCCGTGCGTCGGCGACGATCTGCTGCCGACCCCGATCGCGGACGGCCTCGCCAGGTACGGGCACGACGTGCCCCTGCTGATCGGCGCGACCGCCGACGAGTTCGACTATCCCGCCGCGCCCGCCGCCGTCCGCGAGGCCGGGACGCGCGCGACCGACACGCTCTTCCGATCGGCATGCACGCGTTCCGCCGCGGCACGACGCGACACCGCGGCCGGGACCTGGCTCTACTCCTTCGAGTGGCCGTCGCCCGAACTCTGCGGCGCCGCCCACTGCATCGACGTACCGTTCTTCTTCGATCTGCTCGACGCGCCGGGTGTGGCCGAGGTGCTCGGCCCGAACCCGCCCGCGCGGCTCGCCTCCGCGATGCACGCCGACCTCGTGGAGTTCGTCCGCGGCCGGGAGCCGTCCTGGCCCCGGGCG
>DASTAE010000131.1:0-10586 GCA_035712985.1 Actinospica sp. | reverse complement strand
ATGCTGGTCGTGGCCGCGGTGGGCCTGTCCGTCGCCCTCGGCGCGCTGATCAGCTACGTCGCGCTCAGCCGGACCATTAACAACAACGTGGACAACGATCTCAAGCGGCGCACGTCGGTGCTGCTTAACACCAATCTCGACGGCTCGACATTCCAGACCGACGGGTTGAACTCAAACAGCAGCACGCTGGCGCTCACGATCGCGGGCCTGAAGATGTCGATCGTGACCGCCGATCAGGCGACCATCAACCCGCCCGTCATCCTCGAGGCCAACGGCGCCCGGCTCAACGCCGCGGCGCCCATCGGGGATCCGGAGCTCGCCGTCGCGCGCGGGCAACTTGGCTATTCGCTCCGAACCGCCGACGTGAACGGGCAGCTCTACCGGGTCTATGCGATCCCCGACACTCCGACCGATCCACCCCCGGGCGTCTACATCCCGCAGGACGCCGCGATCGTGGTAGCGGTCTCGCTCGCCTCCACGGAGAACACGCTCAACACACTGGCCACGGTCTCGTTCATCGTCGGCCTGATAGGAATCGCGCTCGCGGGCGCGGCCGGGTTCGCGATCGGGCGCGCGGCCCTGCGTCCCGTCGAGGAACTCTCCGAGGCGACCGAGTACATCGCGCGGACCGGCGACCTGCGCAGCCTGCAGGTCAACGGAGATGACGAGCTCGCTCAGCTGACGCGGAACTTCAACACGATGCTGGAGGCGCTGGCGCGTTCGCAGGAGCATCAGAAGCGGCTGGTCGCGGACGCGGGGCATGAGCTGCGTACGCCGCTGACCTCGATGCGGACGAACCTCGACCTGCTCGCGCAGGTGATGGCGATGCCGGACGACGACCGGCTGCCCGCCGAGGAGCGGGTGGCGCTGATGAACGACGTGCGGGCGCAGATGGAGGAGCTGTCCGTGCTCATCTCCGACCTCGTCGAGCTCTCCCGGGACGAGCAGCCCTCGCACGGGATCGAGCGGGTCGATCTGCGGGACATCGTGGACCGGGCGACGGAGCGGGTGCAGCGCCGGGCGCCGGCCCTCACCTACGACCTGCAGCTCTCGCCCTGGTACCTGGACGGGGATCCGGCCGCGCTGGAGCGGATGATCACCAACCTGATGGACAACGCGGCGAAGTTCTCGCCGGAGAACGGCACCGTCACCGTCACGCTGGCGGACGGGCTGCTGCAGGTCGCCGACCAGGGGCCGGGCATCGCCGAGAAGGACCTGGCGCACGTCTTCGAGCGCTTCTACCGCTCCCCCGAGGCGCGGGCCACGCCGGGTTCCGGGCTCGGGCTCGCCATCGTGCGGCAGATCGCGGAGAACCACGGCGGGCGGGTCGCTGCGGCCCGGGCCCCGGGCGGCGGCGCGCTGCTCGGCGTCTGGCTGCCGGGGGCGCCGGTCGAGGAGGCGGAGCAGAGCAGCGCGAGCGTCCGCTAGTCCGAGCCTGCGCCAGTCCGAGCGTCCGCTGGTCCGAGCATCGCGAGCGTCCGCTGGTCCGAATGATCGACCATCCGACGGTCTCATCACCCGCTCGGCGGATTCCTCATCAGTTTCTTTTTCAACAGGTCCCGAAGCCAGGTCTCCGTCCAGAGGCCTGGCATTTCGGTTCGATAACGAATTCAGATTCCATAACGACTTCTCCGCGCTGTCTCAGCAAGGTCTCAGCCGTCGGGCCGAGAGTACTGCCATGACCGAGAAGCCAGACCTCCCCTCCACGCCCGAGCAGCCGACTCCGGCGAACCAGGAAGCCGACCGCGAGCTGGTCCCGGCCGCCGTCCTGCCGCAGCAGGGTGAGACGGCCTCGGCCTCCGAGCACACCGCGCAGCTTCCGGCGGACCCCGCGCCGACGGCGCCGCTCGCGCCCGCCGCTCAGCAGGGCTCCGGCGCCCCGGGCGACGCGCAGCCGGGCGGCGCGGCCCAGGGACAGCAGGGCTCGCAGGGCGGCTGGCTGCAGGAGCCCCCGGCCTCGCTCGCCCCACCGAGCGCCCCGGCCCCGGCGCCCGCTCCGGCCTGGGGCGCCCCGGCGCCGGTCCCGGCCGCGGCGCCCGCCCCGGCTCCGGCTCCGGCTCCGGCTCCGGCTCCGGCGAACCCGTACACCGCGCCGAGCCAGCCCCCCGCGCCGGCCTACGGCGCTCCGGGCGAGCAGGCCTCGCCGAGCTGGGCCTCCCCCGCGGCCGGCGGCCTGCCGCCCTACGGCGAGGGCCCGGCGCCGATCGGCTTCGAGCCGGCCCCGGCCAAGCCGAAGAAGAACCGCACCGTGCTGACGGCCGCGATCGTCGCGGCACTGGTCGGCGGCGGCGTGGGCGCGGGGATCAGCTACGCGGTGCGCGGCAACTCGGGCAACGACGTCACCTCGTCCACCTCGGTCAACACCAACGGCCTGAACACCGGCTCGGCCAACGCCACCGCGGTGACCGCCGTGGCCGCGAAGGTGCTGCCCTCGGTCGTCACGATCACGGTCGCGCCGAGCTCCTCGAACTCGAGCAACTCGTCCTCGGGGGACATCGGCACCGGCGTCATCCTGAGCTCCAAGGGCGAGATCCTCACGAACAACCACGTGATCTCGCTGGCGGCCAGCGGCGGCTACACCATCACCGTCACCTTCGACGGCGGCTCCAACGCCCAGGCCACCATCGTGGACCGCGACCCGACCAGCGACCTCGCGCTGATCCAGGCCTCCGGCGTCAGCAACCTGACCCCGGCGACCCTCGGCGACTCGACCGGCGTGCAGGTCGGCCAGCAGGTCGTCGCGATCGGCGCCCCGCTCGGCATGTCCAACACCGTGACCAGCGGCATCGTCTCGGCGCTGAACCGTCCGGTGATCCCCGCCACCGACAGCAGCGGCTCGGGCAGCAGCACGCAGACCACCTCGACCACCGCGCTGGACGCGATCCAGACCGACGCGGCGATCAACCCCGGCAACTCCGGCGGTCCGCTGATCGACATGAACGGCCACGTGATCGGCATCAACGCGGCCATCGCGAGCACCGGCTCCAGCTCGCTGGGCAGCAGCGAGTCCGGCTCGATCGGCCTCGGTTTCGCGATCCCGATCTCGCAGGCCGAACCGGTGATCAAGGAGCTGCAGGCCAAGCAGACCCCGACGCACGCGGTGCTCGGCGTGCAGGTCCAGGACGCCTCGACCACCGCCTCGCACACCGGCGCGATGCTCGCCTCGGTCACCTCCGGCGGCGCGGCCGCGCAGGGCGGCCTGAAGACCGGCGACGAGGTCATCAAGATGGACGACCAGGAGATCGACGGCTCGGACGCGCTGGAGGCCGCGGTGCACTCCTACCGGCCCGGCACGACCGTGAAGATCACCTACATCCGCAACGGCACGACCTCGACCGCCGAGGTCACCCTCGCCTCGGCGACCGACTCGAGCAGCTGACGCGGCTTCAGCAGGACAACAGGGGCGGCCCCCGGCGCGAAAGCGTCGGGGGCCGCCCTCTTCACCGCCCTGGCTGAGGCGCCCTCAGTCGGACTCCTCGTCGTCCCCGTCGTACACCCCCGGGTGGCGCACCGGGCCGCTCTGCTCGGCGGTCAGCAGCACGCTCGCCGAGGAGACGGTGAGCGTCGGGGAGGGCTGTTCGCGCAACGGGTCCGTCCAGGAGCCGTCCGGGTTCTGCAAACCGATCAGCCGCGCGGCGATCCGCCGGTTCCAGCGATCGCCGGGCCTGGTGCACGCGCCGAACCAGGCGAGGTCGGCGGCGTTGAAGGTCTCGAAACTGCGTCCGACGACATCGAGCAGCCGGCGCACCACCATGATCCGCGCCTGGGTGCGCAGGACCCGCGCGGCGAGCCAGTGCGCGACGAGCGGCGCGGGCAGCCGTCCGTGCGGGTCCACCAGCCACTCCAGCACGTCCGCCGCCCGGGCCACGGCCTCAGGCTCGACGCCGTAGTCGGCCAGCGTCGCGGCGCAGTTCGCCGTCAGATACGCGCGGGCGCCGGGCGAACCGGGCAGCAGCCAGTGCGGGATCTCGAAGGCCGGGGTGGCCGGGCTCGGCCCCTCGCTCCAGGTGCCGTCGGCGGCCTGAGCCCGGGTCAGGAAGGCGAGCGCGGCCGGCAGGTCCACGGCCAGCGAGGCGGCCGGTATGCCGCGCAGCAGGAAGAGCTGGTAACAGGTTCCGTCGAGTGTGGAGAGCCCCGCGGACCAGAAGGCGGGCCAGCCACCGTCCGGATTCTGCGGCACCGCGCCCGCGATCGGAGCGCCCTCGACGGCCCGGCCCGCCAGCGCGGCGAAACGGGCACGGTCGAGCAGGTCGCCCTGCGTCTGCACGTACTCCCACGCCGCCGCGAGCGACTCGGTGCTGCCCTCGTTCACGCGTGAACCGTAGCGGTACCTCAGTACGTGCGTCCAGGGTTGATCCGACTCGAACGCCGATCGCAACCCCGCTGTCACCAGCGAAGATCCATGAAATCGAATTCGACGGTTGAAAACGACACATGAACTTTCCAGAACTCCGTCGGAGGTCTGATTCCGGGAATCGAAACCTAAATTCCGGCTCGACGATGTTTTTGCCCAACCGGGATGGTGCGCCTGCGCGCAGCTGTGGTTTCCTCGCTCGGACGGTACTGTCAGGGGTCGCAGATACGTCGATCTCCTGAGGAACGCGACACGGTCGGCTGATGGAGCGGGGGGACACGGACGCCACCGCCTCGGCAGCAGTGCTCGATTCCCGGCGTAGACGCGATTGAGAAATCCAATGAAAACTGACATCGCACTCTGGTGCGCGTGCGCCGCCTTTGTCGGCGCCGCCGCGTTCGCGCTGTACTGGCTTCGCAGCGCCTTGCGATTACGTGCGCGGGTCGCCGGCCTCGAAGCGGCGTGCGCCGCCCGGGACGCGGACGTGCGTCGGCTGGCCGAGGCGCTCGAAGACGCCGCGGCGGACCGGCTGCGTGTCGAGGAGCAGGCGCACCAGACCACGGAGTCGGCCGTGCGGTCCTTCGCCGAGACGGTGGTCAGCCTCGGGGCGAACCTGAGCAAGGTGGTCACGCAGGGGATGCGGGAGCACCGCGGCGGCGACGTGTTCGAGACGCTCACCCTGATCGACCACACGGTCCAGCAGATGATCCGTCAGGCGCAGTCGTACGTCGTCGTCTGCGGCGGACTGCCCGGTCGGCGCTGGCCCGCCCAGACCATGACCGACGTGGTGCGCGGCGCGATGGGCCGGATCCAGGACTACCGGCGCATCCGGCCCCGTGAGCTCGGCCGCCTGGTGATCGGGCAGGCCGTCGAGCCCGCGGTCCACGCCGTGGCCACGCTGCTCGACAACGCGGCCCGCTACTCGCCGCCCGGGTCCTTCGTCGACGTCACCTTCCAGGAGGGGCACCACGGCGTGACCGTCGTCATCGACGACGCCGGTGTGCGCATGAACAGCGAGCAGCTCGACTCCGCGCGGCGCATCCTCTCCGGCCAGGAACCCGTGGACCTGCACCGTTTCGGCCCGCACCCGAAGATCGGCTTCCCGACGGTCGCCGCGCTCAGCCGCCGCTACGGATTCCAGACCTCGATCGACGGGACCAGCCCCTTCGGCGGCACCCGCGCCGCGCTGTTCATCCCCGAAGTCCTGCTCGCCGACGAACTGCCGCCGGGCCCGCTGGCGTCGCAGGAGCCCGCGCGCGAGGTCGCGGACGACGAGCTCGGGCTGCCGCGCCGTCGCCGACAGGCCGCCGGCGCCGAGGCTGAGCCGCTCGCGCCGGTCCTCAGCTCCGCACCCCCACGGCCCAGTGTCGCGGCGGCGTGGCAGGGCGGCGCGCACCGCCCCGTCCGCGCCGGCAGCCCGTCCGACCCCGCAGAAGGGATTCGCTAGCCCATGACCGCCATCGCCCCGCCCGCCGACGGGAACAACAAGCTGACCTGGATGCTCGGCAGCCTGGCCGTCGAGGGGGTGCGCTACTCGGTCCTGATCTCCGGGGACGGCCTGCGCCTGGCGCACTCCGCGTCGATCGGCGTCGACGAGGCCGACGCGTTCGCCGCCGCCGTCAGCGGAGTGCAGTCGCTGGGCAAGGCCCTGGCCGGGCTCTGCGGCGCCGAGGACAACCGGCTGCGGCAGAACCTGATCGAGTACGACCAGGCGCTGGTGCTGATCACGGCGGCGGGCCGGAACGCGATGCTCGGGGTGTGCGCGGAACCCACCGCCGACGCGGGGCTGATCGTGCACCGGATGAACGACCTGGCCTCCCGCCTCGGCAACGAACTCGGCAGCGAGGCCAGGCGGCCATGAATCGTCGTCGGCGCGATCCGGGCCTGGTCCGGGCGTACGTGATGACCGGCGGGGTCTCCCGCCCCAGCCGCGCGATGGACCTGGTGACGCTGCTGATCGCCCAGGACGTCCCGCCGCGCGGCCTCGGCCCCGAGCAGCGCCGGGTGCTCGGCCTGTGCAGCCGCCGCGGCGCGCTCTCGGTCGCGGAGATCGCCGCGCACCTGGACCTGCCGCCCTCGGTCGTCGCGATCCTGGCCTCGGGCCTGATGGACTCCGGGCACCTGGCCGCGCCCACCCCCGTGCACGAGATCCCCGACGTCGAACTGCTGAGAGAGGTGCTGCGTGGGCTCCGCCAACTCGTCTGAGATCGCCTATCTGCCCGAGACGGTCACCAAGACGGCGAAGCTGCTGGTAGCCGGGCACTTCGGCGTGGGCAAGACCACGTTCGTCGGCAGCGTCTCGGAGATCAGGCCGCTGCGCACCGAGGAGCCGATCACCGAGGCGAGCGTCGGCGTGGACGACCTCGCGGGACTGCCGGTCAAGACGGCGACGACGGTGGCGATGGACTTCGGCCGCCGCACCTTCGGGGACGTGGCCCTGTACCTGTTCGGCACGCCGGGTCAGCACCGGTTCCTGCCGATGTGGGACGAGCTGGCCCGCGGCGCGCTCGGCGCGCTGGTGCTCGTCGACACCCGGCGCCTGGACCAGTCCGACGAGATCCTCAGCGCGGTGGAGAAGCGCGGGCTGCCCTACGCCGTGGCCGTCAACGAGTTCGACGGCGCCCGCCGCTATCCCCTGGACCAGGTCGGCGAGGCGCTGGACCTCGCCCCGAGCACTCCCCTGACCGCCTGCGACGCCCGGGACCAGTCCTCGTCCGCGCGGGCCCTGGTCCTGCTCGTCGACCACATCATCAGCCGACCGGAGCCGCCTCAGTGACCTCCCAGACCGCCGCCGCGTTCGATCCGACCGCGCGCGTGCCGATGTACACGCCGGAGTTCGCCGCCGATCCGCACGGGGTCTACGCCCGGATGCGCCGTCAGTACGGCTCCCTGGTCCCGGTTCTGCTCGACCCGGACGTGCCCGCGACGCTCGTGATCGGCTACCACGCGGCGCTCGGCATCCTGCACGACCAGGAGCGCTTCCCGGCGGACCCGCGGCGCTGGCAGGAGGGCGTCCCCGACACGTGCCCGGTCAAGCCGATGATGGAGTGGCGGCCGAACGCGCTGCGCAGTTCGGGCGCCGAGCACGCGCGCTACCGCGGCGCGAACGTGCACAGCCTGAACGCCGTCGACCTGCACGGCCTGCGCACGGTGGTCCAGGACGTCGCGGTCAGCCTGATCAACGAGGTCCGGCAGGCCGGCAAGGCCGAGCTGATCAGCCAGTACGCCTTCCCGCTGGCGTTCCAGGTGCTCAACCGGCTGCTCGGCTGCCCGCCCGAGATCGGCGGCCGCGTGGCGCTCGGCATGGCGCAGATCTTCGAGGGCGTCGACGCCGAGGCGGGCAACGCGATGCTCAGCCAGGCGCTGGTCGAACTGGTCGAGCTCAAGAGCGAGCACCCGGCCGACGACGTCACGACGCGGCTGCTCCAGCACGAGTCCGGGCTGGACACGATGGAGATGGTGCATCAGCTCGTCACGCTCTACGGCGCGGGGATCGAGCCGCAGCAGAACCTGATCGCCAACGCGCTGCTGCTGATCCTGTCCGACGAGCGCTTCTCCGGCGACGTGCTCGACGGGAACCTGACCGTCCGCGACGCGCTGGACGAGGTGCTGTATCAGGACCCGCCGATGGCGAACTACGCGATCTCCTACCCGCCGTACCCCGTGCAGATCGACGGCGTCTGGCTGCCGGCGCACCAGCCGGTCGTGATCAGCATGTCCGCGTGCAACAACGACCCGGCCATCGCCTCCGAGCAGCGCGCCGGGAACCGCGCGCACCTCGCGTGGAGCATCGGCCCGCACACCTGCCCGGCGCAGTCCGCCGCTTACCTGATCGCGCAGGCGGCGATCGACCAGATCCTCGACGCGCTGCCGGAGATGGAGCTCGCCGTGCCGGCGGACGAGCTGGTCTGGCGGCCGGGCCCCTTCGCGCGGGCCCTGGCCTCGCTTCCGGTACTGGTGCCCGCATCGCCGCCCGTCCCGCCGCCCCCGCACCCGACCGCCGACGTCCGCTCTGGAAGGCCCTGACATGGACCAGACCGTGTACACCCTCGACCCGATGGGCGCGAACCGCCATGCCGAGGACGCCCACCTGCGCGCCCACGGCCCCGCGCTGCGGGTGGACCTGCTGGGCCAGCAGGTGTGGGCCGTCGCCGACCCCGCCGTGCTCAAGGCGCTGCTCGTCGATCCGCGCGTCTCGAAGGACGCCGCCCGGCACTGGCCGAGGTTCCCCGAGGAGATCGTCGGCAAGTGGCCGCTGGCCCTGTGGGTCGGCGTGAGCAACATGTTCACGGCCTACGGAGCCGATCACCGCAGGCTGCGGCGGCTGGTCAGCCCCGCCTTCGCCGCCCGCCGCGTCGCCGCCCTGGCGCCGAGGATCGAGGAGATGACGTCGGCGCTGCTCGACACGCTCGCGGCGACGCCCCGCGGCCAGTCCGCCGATCTGCGCGAGGGCTTCGCCGTGCCGCTGCCGATCCAGGTGATCAGCTCCCTGATGGGCCTGTCCGAGGTGACGCGCAAGGACTTCCGGGGCGTGGTCGACGCCGTGTTCGACACCACCCTCTCCCCGGAGGAGGCCAACGCGAACGCCCTGCGGCTGTACGGGATCCTGGCCGACCTCGTCGCCGAGAAGCGCGAGACCCCCGGCGACGACATGACCTCCGTCCTCATCGCCGCGCGTGACGAGGAGGGCGACGGCTCGGCCCTGACCGAGCAGGAGCTCCTCGACACGCTGCTGCTGGTCATCTCGGCCGGCTACGAGACCACCGTGAACCTCATCGACCAGGGCATCACGGCCCTGCTGGCCCACCCCGGCGAGCGCGCCAAGCTCGACGCGGGCAAGGCCGCGTGGCGCGACGTCGTCGAGGAGACCCTCCGCTTCGAGGCCCCCGTGGCCCACCTCCCCCTGCGCTACGCGGTCGAGGACATCGAGCTTCCCGGCGGCGTCACGATCGGCCGGGGCGAGGCCATCCTCGCCTCCTACGCCGCCGCCAACCGCCACCCCGACCTGCACGGCGAGTCCGCCGAGACCTTCGACATCACCCGCGGCCTCCAGGAGCACCTGGCCTTCGGCCACGGCGTCCACTTCTGCCTGGGCGCCCAACTCGCCCGCATGGAGGCCGAGACCGCCCTCAGCATGCTGTTCACCCGGTTCCCCGACCTGGCCCTCGCCCCGGACGCGGACCTGACCCCGATGGAGTCCCTCATCTCGAACGGGCACAAGACGCTGGCAGTGGTGCTCCAGCCGTGACGGGGTAGGTCGTGTGGCCCGGTCAGCGAGGACTCTGACCGGGCCACACTTTTTGGGGAGCAGCCAGCGAAGCGGTGACTCGGTCGATGAGCACGAGCGCCTCGGCCACGGCGCGCCGCTCGTCCCCGTCCAGCGCCGCCTCGAGGGCCTCGGTCAGTACCCTGACCCGCTGACGACGATCCGCCTCCAGCGCGTCCCTTCCCGCTTGGGTGAGCGCGAGGAGCTTCTTGCGCCCATCCGCCGCGTCGGGGGTGGCGACGAGGTAGCCGGCGTCGGCCAACTCCTTCACCGTGGCGGTCATGGTCTGGTGTCGCACGCCCCGGCCGGCGGCCAGGTCGGCCGTGGTCATCGGGCCGCGCAGGTCGAGCAGGTCGAGGACGGCCGCGGGGATCGGTGCGAGCTGGTCGACCGTGCGCGTGGCCCGGACCAGGGCGCTGACGGTTGCGCGCAGGTGGGCGGCCACGTCGGCGGCGGAGGGGGCGGGCTCGGTCACGTCTCCAGCGTATCAGCTATACAGGCGATACTGTACAGTTGAACCTGTAGAACTAACCGACGGGAGCTGACCATGCAGTTGACCAAGCATGCCCACGCCTGCGTGACACTGGCCAAGGACGGCGCGCGGATCGTCATCGACCCCGGCGCCTTCACCCCGGACGCCGCGACTGCCGTGGCCGGCGCCGAGGCTGTCCTGATCACGCACGAGCACTTCGACCACTTCGACGAGAACGTGCTCGCGCAGGCGCTGGAAGAGCGTCCCGAGCTGCGCGTCTACGGCCCGGCCAGCGTCGTCGACCGCTGGCAGGACGCCCGGAAGGGCCAGGTCACCGCGGTCGCGGAGGGCGATGAGTTCAACGTCGCCGGCTTCGCCATCGCAGTGTTCGGCGAGCAGCACGCGACGATCCACCGCGACATCCCCGCCGTCGCGAACGTGGGCTACCTCGTCGACTCAGCCCTCTACCATCCTGGCGACGCCTACCACGTCCC
>DASTAE010000130.1:0-9590 GCA_035712985.1 Actinospica sp. | reverse complement strand
GGGACGGACGGACCGTGGAGTCGGCGCTGACGGCCTTGGTGATCTGGTGCGCGTAGCTCGAGAAGACCGAACGCGAAGCGGACACCAGCTGCGCAAAGGCTGACAACTCGTCTGCCGCCATCCATGGGAAACGGCGGACAGACCCCAAGCACCAGCGAACCGAAGACGAAAAGGAAGTGGCCCAGATGAGCGCGACGCCGGCGCAGCCGGCCGGTGCGCCGTTCGCGGGCAGGAAGGCCAACGCCGGGGTCTCTGGGGATACTCCGTGTGCAGCGGGTCGGCACGGCGCGGGAACAGTGGCTGCCCAACGGGAACGGTTCATCGCTCTACGGGTCAGGAGACTTCGGTTGTCAGGCCTTGGGCTGATGGTCGCAGGATGCTTCGTCATCCCATGGATCGGCGTGCTTGCTGCGGATCCGTCCCTCCTGGCCGAGCCGTCGAGATGGAATGACGCGTGGATCGGACTCGACGCTTTTGAGGCCGTCGGCCTGTTCTCCACCGGCCTGCTACTGCGGCGGCGGGATCCACGGATGCATGTGGTCGCAGCTGCCACCGCGATGTCGCTCTACATGGACGCATGGTTAGACACGATGACGGCGGCACCGGCCGAGCGTTCGCTGTCCATCGTTATGGCCCTCGTCGCGGAACTGCCGATCGGATCGGTCTGCGCGGCTCTAGCCCTGCGTCATGTCCCGCGGCAGTGCCGGGGCGGTCTGATGCGTCGCGAACGCGAGACGTGCATGACGGCAACCATTTCCCACGGCCCGCCGACGGCAGTTGCTCCTCAATTCACTATCGCCCGGGCGGGCGCACCTGCACCCACCCTGCCGGGCGGATCCAGAGGGGGCCAAGAGCGCGAAGCGCCGCGGGCTCGGCTGAAGCACCTTCACACGCACCGAACAAGTGCATCGCCGCAGCCATGCTCGTCCGAAAATCGGCCCTGGGGAGATCGCTACTCCGAATCCGCAGCTGAGGGCCCGATTCCTGGGGAGTTTTCGGGGAGTTTCAGCTCTGTCAGGGGCGGTTTTCGGGGAGTTCCGGCGGAACATTGTGGAAAGCCCATGACATGACCGCAAGGACGAAAGCGGCGGCTCAGGGCCTGTCACCTAGCACTCGATGACGTTGACCGCGAGGCCGCCGCGGGCCGTCTCCTTGTACTTGACCTTCATGTCCGCGCCGGTCTCCTTCATGGTCTTGATGACCTTGTCGAGGGAGACGTGGTGGCGGCCGTCGCCGCGCAGGGCCATGCGGGCGGCGGTGACGGCCTTGACGGCGGCCATGCCGTTGCGCTCGATGCAGGGGATCTGGACGAGGCCGCCGACCGGGTCGCAGGTCAGGCCGAGGTTGTGCTCCATCCCGATCTCGGCGGCGTTCTCCACCTGCTCGGGGCTGGCGCCGAGGACCTCGGCGAGGGCGCCGGCGGCCATGGAGCAGGCGGAGCCGACCTCGCCCTGGCAGCCGACCTCGGCGCCGGAGATGCTGGCGTTCTCCTTGTAGAGCATGCCGATCGCGCCGGCGGCGAGCAGGAAGCGGACCACGCCCTCCTCGTCGGCGCCGGGGATGAAGGTCATGTAGTAGTGCGCGACGGCCGGGATGATGCCCGCGGCGCCGTTCGTCGGGGCGGTCACGACGCGGCCGCCCGCGGCGTTCTCCTCGTTGACGGCCATCGCGTAGAGCGTCACCCACTCCATCGCGTTCGCCGGGTTCACACCCTCGGCGCGCAGCGCGCGGGCCGCCATCGCCGCGCGGCGGCGCACCTTGAGTCCGCCGGGCAGGATGCCCTCGCGGCCGAGGCCACGCTCCACGCAGGACCGCATGACCCGCCAGATCTCCAGCAGCCCGGCCCGCACCTCGTCCTCGGTGCGCCAGGCCTTCTCGTTCTCCAGCATCAGGGCACTGATCGACAGCCCGGTCTCCGAGGTGAGCCGCAGCAGCTCCTCGCCGGTGCGGAAGGGGTAGCGCAGCTGCGTGTCGTCCGGCACGATCCGGTCCGCGCCGATCGCGTCCTCGTCCACCACGAAGCCGCCGCCGACCGAGTAGTAGGTCTTCTCCAGCAGCGGCCTGCCCTCGGCGTCGTACGCGCAGAGGGTCATCCCGTTCGCGTGGTACGGCAGGGACCTGCGACGGTGCAGGATGAGGTCCTCGGGCTCGTGGAAGCCGATCGTGTGCGCGTCCCCGAGCTCCCGGCCGAGCAGCCGCAGGCGCCCGCTCTCCCGCACCTGGGCCAGCGCCAGGTCGGCCCGGTCCACGTCCACCGTGGCCGGCGCCTCCCCCTGCAGCCCGAGGATGACCGCCTTCGGCGTCCCGTGCCCGTGCCCCGTCGCCCCCAGCGAGCCGAACAGCTCCGCCCGCACCCGCGCCGTCTGCGCCAGCAGCCCCTCCGACTTCAGCCGCCCCGCGAACATCCGCGCCGCCCGCATCGGCCCGACCGTGTGGCTGCTCGACGGCCCTATGCCGATCGAGAACAGGTCGAACACGCTGATCGCCATTGATCACTCCGCTGCTGGTCAGGGGCTGCTTGCCGGGCGAAGATCCATGGTATCAAGCGCCGAGCGGGGGGCGCGTGACGGCTCGTGGCGGCGTGCGGGCCGGCGCGCCCGCGCTGGGGACAACGGGAATGTGCCGGGCGCATACTCGGGGTAGACGCGTCGCCGAACCTGGGAGGGACCTATGGACCACGATACCAACAGCCCGAACCCCGCCGTGGACGGGCTGACCGACACCCGCCGCACCCCCCTGCACCACCTCGCCGAGCAGGGCGCCGAGGCCGACGCGAACCTGCGGCACGTGCTGCCGGCCGACGACTGCCCGCAGGTGGACGTGGCGGCGTTCAACTCCTCGATCTAGCCGGCTGCCCTTCGCGCGCGGCGCGGCGCACGGGTTCCGCTCCCGCCTACTTCCGCCGCCCGCGAATAAGAACGCTTCGACGGGGAACGAGGAGATCCGCCGAGCACATCCCGGGAGGGACCCATGGAAGTGAACACGGACCGGAGCCGGACCACCGTACGCGGACTGATCGACAACCGCTCCCTCGATCTCGCCTGCCTCGCCGAGCAGTCCGGGGACGTGAGCGAGAACCTCCGGAACGTGCTGCGGACCGAGGACGAGCGGCCCGTGCACGTCGCGGCGTTCCAGTCCTCGATCTGACGGGCCGGCCCGTTCGACGGCCGCCACGCCGCAGATGAGTCGCAAGCCGGTTCCGTTCAGGCAGTTCGTGCTCAAGGTGCACAGCCGCTGCGATCTGGCCTGCGACCACTGCTACATCTACGAGCAGGCCGATCAGTCCTGGCGCGGCCGTCCGCGGGAGATCGACGCCAAGACGGCCGCCCAGGCGGCCGTCCGCATCGCCGAGCACGCCGCCGCGCACGGGCTTCCCGAGGTGCGGATCGTGCTGCACGGCGGCGAGCCGCTGCTGCTCGGCCTTGAGCGGATGCGCGAGGTCCTCGCCGCGCTGGAGACGACGATCTCCCCGGTCGCCCGGCTCGATCTGCGGATTCACACGAACGCCGTGCTGCTCGACGAGGGCTTTCTCGACCTGTTCGCCGAGCACGGGGTGAAGGTCGGCGTCTCGCTCGACGGCGATCGCGCGGCGAACGACCGGCATCGGCTGTACCGCGACGGCCGCAGCAGCTACGACCAGGTGCTGGCCGCCCTCGAACGGCTCCGCGCGCCGACCCGCCGCGCGTTGTACGCCGGGCTGCTGTGCACGATCGACATCGCCAACGACCCCGTCGCCGTGTACCGCGGGCTCCTCGCCCAGCAGCCGCCGCGGATCGACCTGCTCCTGCCGCACTCGACGTGGGAGACCCAGCCCGTCGGGCTCGCGCATCCCCGTGATCCGAGCGATCCCGGCCGCGGCGACGCCGAATACGGGCGCTGGCTCGGCGCAGTCTTCGATGTCTGGGACACCGAGGGCCGGCCGGTACCGATCCGCACCTTCGAGTCCGTGCTCGGCGCGCTCTACGGCAGGCCGACCGGTACCGAGGCGCTCGGCCTGGATCCGGTCGATCTGCTGGTCATCGAGACGGACGGCACGCTCGAGCAGGTGGACTCGCTCAAGACGGCCTACGACGGGGCCGCCGCGACCGGACTCGATGTCTGGCGCAACAGCCTCGACGACGCGGCGGCGGTGCCCGGAATCGCCGTGCGGCAGCAGGGCATCGACGGCGTGAGCGCGACCTGCCAGGCCTGTGAGCTGGTGCGCGTGTGCGGCGGCGGCCTCTACCCGCACCGGTATCGTCCGGAGAACGGGTTCGACAACCCCTCCGTGTACTGCGCCGATCTGAAGGCGATGATCACGCACGTCATCGAGGTCGAGGACGGCCACGGCCGAGGCGTGAGGGTCAAGGCCGAAGCTCGGCGATCGAGCACGCCGGACGACTCATACGACGGCCTTGATCTGCGCGAGGAGGATCTCGCGGGGCTGGTCGCCGGGTACGGCTCGGCCGAGGCGGTCCACGTCCTCATGCGCAACCAAGCCGCGCTGCAGCGTGATCTCCTCGCGCTCGTGGCACGGCGCGGTCCGCAGCAGGATCGACGGTTCGGGGAGTCCTGGGACCTGCTCGCCTCGCTGTCCGCGAGCGCGCCGGACGCCGTCACGACCGTGCTCGCGCATCCGTATACGCGCGCGTGGGCCGTCCGCCTGCTCACGAGCCGGCGCACGGGCGACCCCTCGGACGACGACGTCCACCACCTCGAAGCGCTCGCGACCAGCGCGGCGGTGCACGCCGGCCTCAAGCTCCGCCTGCCGGTTCCCGTGCGCGGGGAGACGGCGCCGTTGCCCACCTTCGGGGGCCTGTCCCCCGGGGTCGGTGATCGGGTCTGGTGCGATACCGGCTCCGTCGCCGGGCTCGACCTGCGCGAGCCGCTGCGGCGGATCGACGCCGCCGGGCTGACGATCACCGTCGAGGACACCGATCCGTACCGCGTCTGCCACGGCGATCCGGCCGAGCGGCTCGGTCCGGAGGAGGCCGATCGGTGGGCGCGGGCCCTGCCGACGGCGATCGCCTTCGTGGACGAGCACCTGCCCGAGTTCGCTCGCGCCCTGCGCGCCGGGCTGACCACGATCGTGCCGCTGCTTCGGCCCGGGGACGGCGCCGACCGCAGCTCCGCGGCTCGGCACGCCGTCGGGTCCGTCGGCATCGCTCTGCCCGACGATCCGGCGCGCCTGGCGCTGCTGCTCGTGCACGAGTTCCAGCACGTGAAGCTCGGCGCGCTGCTCGATATCGCCGAGCTCTTCGACCCCTCCGCCACGGAGCCGCGCCACTACGCGCCCTGGCGCCCCGATCCGCGGCCGATCGAGGGGCTGTTGCAGGGCGTGTACGCCCACCTCGCGGTCGTGGCCTTCTGGCGGGTCCGCCATGGCCAGCTCGTCGGAGCGGAGCGTGAGGCGGCTCAGGCGCGGTTCGCGCAGTGGCGTGTCCACACCGCCGATGCGGTCAGGGAGTTGCAGGAGTCCGGCTCGCTGACCGCGCTCGGCGAGCGCCTGGTCCGCGGTGTCGGAGAGACCCTCGAGCCCTGGCTGGGCGAGCCCGTCAGCCGTTCCGCGCAGACGACGGCGCTGCGGCGGGCGGCGGACCTGCGCGCGCAGTACGAGGCGAGAATGCGGGGGATTGTCCGCGCATCGCAGCACTCTTAGAGTAGGACGTGGCTTCGAGTGGGGAGGGAGCCGATGCCGAACGCGCATGAGACGGCTGCCGAGGCCACGCCGTACTACTTCCTGAGCTACGCCCGGCGGCCCGGTGCGAACCCGCTGGTGCGGCGCTTCCAGAACGATCTCAGGGAGCGCGTGCGGGGCCTGGCCGGCGATCACGCGCGCGCCGTCACCGAGATCGACTCGGAGCTTCCGGTCGACGACGCGTGGCCCGAGCGCGTCGCCCGCGGTCTGGCCCGGTGCCGGGTCTTCGTGGCGCTCTACAGCGGCGAGTACTTCTCCAGCGAGCACTGCGGCCGGGAGTGGCAGGCCTTCGCGGAGCGGCAGGGCTCCGGCCACCGGATCGCGGTGCTCTGGCAGCCGGTGCGCGCGCACGACCTCCCGGTCGACGTGCCCCGGCCCTCGGACGACGCGGCCGATCCGCCCACCTATCTCCGCTACGGCCTGAGCTACCTCCTGCGCCACCTGGCCGAGCATCGCGACGAGTACGAGCTCGTGCTGCGCCGTCTGGCCCGGCAGATCGTCGAGGCGGGCGAGCGCGACACGCCGGTTCGCGCCGAGCGGTTTCCGGACTACCGGTCCGTGCCGGACGCCTTCGCCGCGCACCCGGATCCGATCACGAACCGGGGCCGGATCAGGATCGTGATAGCCGCGCCCGTCGTGCCGAACCTGCCCGCCGGAGCGGACGCCGCGATGTACGGGCCGGAACCCGCCGACTGGAAGCCCTATCTGCCGGACTTCCCAGGGCCGATCGGGCAGACGGCGCGGCGGGCCGTCGAGGCGATGAACTTCGGGGCCGTCGTGGAGCCGCTCCCCCTGCATCCGCCCGCCGCCCCCACCCTGTTGATCATCGATCCCTGGTCCGCCCGGGTGCCGACCCTCCGGCTGATGCTGAGCAGCTTCGACGAGCGTTCGCACCGTGAGCCGTGGGTGCGCCCGGTGGTCGCCTGGAACCGGAACCATCCCTCGTCGAGGAAGCACGTGGCCGAGCTGATCGGATCGCTGGAGGCCGCGATGCCGCGGTGCCGCAGCCGCTATCGGCCGGACTCCCCGCGGCTGTTCGAGGGCCTCGCGACCGTGCGCGAGTTCCGCACCCGGCTCCCCGTCCTCGTCGGCACGGCGGAGCGGCGCTACCTGTCGGAGATCGGCCGAGATCTCACGGAACGGCCCGGGCCGGAGGCGGCCTCGCGGCGGCCCCGGCTGAGCGGTCCGGGACCGGGATTCACAGCGGGCGGAGCCGACCGGCTCCCGGACACGGAGGTATGGCGATGACGACGGGACGCGACGGCAAGGTCGTCACCTTCTACTCGTACAAGGGCGGGACGGGCCGCACGATGGCCCTGGCGAACGTCGCGTGGATCCTGGCGAGCAGCGGCAGGCGCGTGCTCGCCGTGGACTGGGACCTCGAGTCGCCCGGCCTGCACCGCTTCTTCCACCCCTTCCTGGACATGGACCTCGTCGCCGACACCCCGGGTGTCATCGACCTCATCCGCACCTACCAGTGGGCCGCCACCCGCACGCAGCGCGGGCGCCCCCTCGACTGGTACCGCGAATACGCCGAGGTGTCGCAGAACACGGTCTCGGTGGACTGGGCCTTCCCGAACTCCGGCGCGCTGCACTTCATGCCCGCCGGGCGGCAGAACCAGGACTACTCGGCGACGCTGGCCTCGGTGAACTGGGACGAGTTCTACGAGCGCTACGGCGGCGGCCTCTTCTTCGACGCGCTGCGCGAGTCGATGCAGCGCGACTATGACTACGTGCTCATCGACAGCCGGACCGGGCTCAGCGACGTCGCCCAGATCTGCACGCTCCAACTGCCGGACGTCCTCGTGGCGCTGTTCACCTTCAGCGACCAGGGGATCGACGGCGTCGCCAACGTCACGCAGCAGGTGCGCGACCAGTACGCCCAGCGCGGCATCACGATCCTGCCGGTGCCGACCCGGATCGACGAGGCGGAGAAGGACAAGGCGGACAACGGCCGCGCCTACGCCCGGCGCCGCTTCGCCGGCCTGCCGCAGGCGATGGACGAGGCCGAGCGGTCGCGCTACTGGGGCGAGGTCGAGGTGCCCTACCGGCCCTTCTACGCCTACGAGGAGACCCTCGCGGTCTTCGGCGACCGGCCGGAGTCGCCGGGCAGCGTGCGCGCCTCGCTCGAGCGGCTGGCCAGGTACATCACCGGGGACGCGGCCGTGCAGGCGCCGGTCGTCGACGAGCCCGAGCGGCTGCGGATACTCGGCACGTACACCCGCCGCCGGGCCGTGCACTCCGGCGACCTCGTGCTCTGCTACGTGCCGGAGAACCGGATGTGGGCCGAGTGGCTCGCCCGGCTGCTGGAGACGAACGGGATCGGCACCATCCTGTACGACGCCGAGAGCCGCTCCGAGGCACCCGACGCGGCGCAGACCCTGGCGCAGAACCGCACCCTGGCGATCGTCTCCCCCGCGTTCGCGCGCTCGCAGCGGGCGAAGGCCTTCGCCCGCGCGGTGGCGGAGACCGACGCCCTGGGCAGCCGGGGCCGGCTGACCGCGGTGTACGTCGCGGAGACGCGGCCGCTCGACGGCTTCGTGAACCTGACCTCGGTCGACCTGTCGGGAATGAGCGAGACCGCGGCGGCCGAGAGCGTGCTGCGCGCCCTGGAGTTGCCGGACACGCGGACCGCCGACGAGGAGGAGCCGATCGGCGCGCGGTATCCGCATTCGCTTCCGAAGATCTGGAACGTCCGTCCCCGCAACGACGTCTTCACCGGACGCAACACGATGCTGGACAACCTCCGCGACCAGCTGAAGGAGAAGGGCTCCGCGGTGGTGCTGCCGGTGGCCCTGCACGGACTCGGCGGTGTCGGCAAGACGCAGGTCGCCCTCGAATACGCGCACCGGTTCAAGGCCGACTACGACGTCATCTGGTGGATCGACGCCGAGATCCCCAGCTTCATCAACGAGTCCCTCGCCGAGCTCGCCGACCGGCTCGGCGTCAAGGTCGGCGACTCCCTGCCGGACGCGGCGCGCGAGGCGCTCGCCGCGCTGCGCGGCGGGCTGCCGCAGAGCAAGCGCTGGCTGCTGATCTACGACAACGCCAGCGAGCCGTCGGACCTGCGCGACTTCCTGCCCAACGGTCCCGGCCACGTGCTGATCACCTCGCGGAACCAGACCTGGACCTCGGTGGGCGAGGCGCTCGAGGTCGACGTGTTCACCCGCGACGAGAGCATCGAGCACCTCTCCAAGCGGCTGCCCGAGCTCTCGGCCGAGGACGCCGAGCGGCTGGCCGCCCGGCTGGACAACCTCCCGCTGGCCGTCGAGATCGCCGCCGCGTGGCTGGCGGAGACCGGCATGCCGGTCGAGGACTACCTGCGGGACCTGGACACCACCAGCCGCGGCTCGGTGCTCTCGGTCCGGGAGTCGGTCGCCTACTCGCGGGCCCTGGAGGCGACCTGGGAGATCTCGCTCAAGCGCCTGGCGGCGCGCACCCCGGTCGGCGTGCTGGTGCTGGAGCTGTGCGCGTTCATGGCGCCCTCGATCTCGCTGGACCTGATCTCCGGCCAGCCGACGCTCGACGCGCTCGCGCGGTTCGACCCGGGCCTGGCCGTGCCCGGGATCATGAACCGGGTGATCGAGGAGATCAGGCGGCTGGCGCTGGTGAAGGTCGATCGGCAGAACAACAACAACGAGCTGCAGATCCACCGGCTGATGCAGGAGTTCCTGCGCAACCGGCTGTCCGAGGAGCAGCAGGAGGAACGGCTCCACCTGGTGCACCGCGTGCTGGCCGGGGCGCGTCCGGCGCAGGGCGAGGTGGACGACCCGCGGAACTGGCCGACGTACGCGCGCATCTGGCCGCACCTCGGCCCGTCTGACGCGGCCTCCTGCCAGGAGGAGAAGGCGCGCCTGCTGCTGATCGAGTGGGTCCGGTTCCTGTGGAAGAGCAGCCAGCACAGCGAGGCGCT
>DASTAE010000129.1:0-55248 GCA_035712985.1 Actinospica sp. | reverse complement strand
GCCCTGCGAGGCGAGCAGCTGGTCGCGGACCGCCTCCGGCAGCGCGTGGAAGTAGTCGGTGTAGTCGGGCGTGAAGTGCTCGAGGCCGATCTTGGAGTACTCCATCGGCTCGAACGCCGCGGACCTCGTCAGCCAGCGCAGCCTGCGGCCCGGCTGGTGCCAGCCGCGCAGCAGGTCGAGCACGATCTCCGCGCCGGACTGGCCGGAGCCGAGCACGGTCACGTCGTCGGCCGCGCGGATCCAGTCGGCGCGGTTCAGGTAGTGCGCGCTGTGCGAGACCAGGGCGGCCCCCTTCTCGCACAGGTCGCGCAGCGCGCCCGGGATGACCGGCTCGGTGCCGATACCGAGCGCGATATTGGCCGCGAGCACCGTGCGCGGGCCCTCGGCCGAGTCGTAGCCGACCAGGAATCCGTCGCGGCCGTCGGCGAGGGTGGTGTGCCGGACCGCGGTGACCCGGCAGCCGAAGCGGCAGGATTTGAGCCCCTCGGCGACGGAGCGGCAGTAGGCCTCGTACTCGGCGCGCGGGACGTGCCAGGCCTCGCTGAAGTAGAAGCCGAACAGCCGCTGCTGATCGCGCAGCCAGGCGAGGTAGCTGTGCCGGCTGGTCGGGTCGACGAGGCTGACCAGGTCGGCGAGGAAGGGCACCTGCAGCGTCGCGCCGTCCACCATCATTCCGGGATGCCAGCTGAATCCCGGGTTCTCGTCGAGGAACAGGCAGGTCAGCGGGTCGTAGGGCTCGGCCAGCGCGGCGAGCGCCAGGTTGAACGGGCCCAGGCCGATGCCGACCAGGTCGTAGAGTTCGGTGCTCAAGCCGTCTCCCTGATCATCAGGGTCGCGCGCTTGCCGGGCAGGTCGAGCGTCGCCGCGGCGGTGAATCCGGCGGCGGTGAACGCGCGGACGGAGGGGATGTTGCGCGCGTCGGGCTCGGCGACCAGGCGGCGCGGCGTCTCCCGCTGCACGGCGTCGGCGAAGGCGCGCAGCAGCACCGTGCCGAGGCCGATCCCGCGGCAGTCGCCCTCGCCGATCAGCAGGTGGACGCCCAGGTCGTCGGGCTCGGCGGCGTAGGACGACGCGAGCGGGTCCTCAGCCGCCTGATACAGCTCCCAGTAGCCGATCGCCCGGCCGGACAGCCGCGCGAGCAGCGGCTGGCTGTGCGCCAGCTCCAGTTGCGCGCGCACGTGCTCGGCCGTGCGCTCGGGCGGGCCGTCCAGGTTCCAGTACCGGGCGACGTCCGGGTCGTTCATCCAGCTCTGGATCTGCGGCAGGTCGCGGTCGATCTTCACCGGCGTGAGCGTGAACCGCCCGGCCGGGGTGGGCAGGTCGAACCACAGCATGGTCGCGGTCATCAGGACCCTCCGGTCGTCGCGCAGGGATTGGGGATCTCCACGTACACCGACTGGGTGGCCAGCTCGCCGACCAGCTCGTCCAGACCGGCGGCGCGGGTGAGCAGGTTCGCCTTGCAGCGCAGCGTGCTCGCGCTCAGCAGCAGTTCGGTCGCGCGGTGCCCGCGCAGCTCGGCGAGCTGCTCCCGGGCGACGGCGAGCAGGTCGCGCTCCTCGGCCAGGCCCGCGCAGCCGAGCGCGCCGACGACGCCGAACAGGTTGTTGATGCCGACGTAGTAGAGCAGCCGCTCGGTCACGACGTCGTCGGGCACGATCGTCGAGCTGACCTTGCCGAGCTCCGGTTCGCCGGCCAGCTCGGCGAGCTCCTCGATGCGTGACTCGCGGTAGTAGAACCCTTGGTTGTCGCGGTACCAGCCGGCGCCCGGGTAGCCCTGCTCGTCGAGCTGGATCAGCGTGTTCTGCTGGTGCCCCTCGAGCGTGACGCCGAGTTCGGCGTCCATCCACAGCATCGGCACGATCAGGTGGGCCACGTAGCGGCCGAACCACTCCGCGGCGACGGCGCGGGCCGGTCGGCCGGTCGCCGCGGCCAGTCCCTTGACGTGCGCGGCGAGCTCGTTCGCGCCGCCGTCCGTGGAGATCGCGCCGCGGCCGAGGTCGGTGAGCGCGGCGACGCAGTACACGTAGTCGACCGGCCGGAAGGGCGAGTGGCGCAGCGAGACGTCGAGGCCCTGCACGCCGTCCACGGCCAGGTAGCCGGCGTCGGTGAGCATGCGGAAGTTCGGGTGCGCGGCCAGCAGCCTCGTCCCGGCCGCGCCCGCGAACAGGCGGTGCGCCTCGATGCCGCGCAGCAGCTCCGTGCGCAGGTTCTCGCGCCTGGAGTTGGTGATGTTCAGGCCCAGCGACAGCTTCAGCATCACCGGCACGTCCGGCCGGTAGACCGTGCGCAGGGAGGACGTGGCGAACCAGCGCGCGCCGGCCTTGCCGCGGTGCCGGATCTTCCCCGCCTCGACCAGCTGCTGCACGGCCGGGCGGCGCAGCAGGTCGGCGGCCTGCCACGGATGCGCGGGGACGAGCATGCCGTCGTCCGGGAGCATTCCGCTGAGGAAGGTGCACAGGTCGTGCGCGGTCGGGCCGAGCTCGCTGTCCTCGGCGACCAGCGACTCGTCCACGCTGAACCACTCGAGCTGGAAGCCGCCGCGCAGCTCGGGGCTGTACGCGGTCTCGGTCAGGTTGTCGCGGCTCTTCGGGGTCGGGTGCAGCGGGTGCCCGGCGAGCAGCGCCTGCTCGGCGGCGAGGAAGGGCGTGGTCTGGATCCCGGTGCTCTCCGGGTCCGGGAACTCCGGGTTGGCGGCGCGGTCGGCGAGGTGCGCGGCGATCCGCTGCGCCGACTCGCGGGTCCGGCCGGCCAGCTCGGCCGCCGCGACCGGCTCGGCGGTGGCCGTGCCCATCAGCCGGGCCAGCTCGTGCGGGCTGATCGGGCCCTCGTCCGTGTGCGCCCGGCCGAAGCGGTGCCAGCCGGTCGCGGACCAGTACCTGACCGGGACGGTCACGGTGGCCGGGCCGATCTCCAGCACCAGGTCGGCGGCGGCCGGTCGGGGCACGCCGTGCTCGCGGACCCAGCAGCGCAGCAGGCTCTCCACGGCGAGGCGCGCGGCGGCGTCCGAGATCTCGGCGGCGGGATTCGGATGCGGCTGCTGCTGCACGGCTGTGGTCACGGGCGGTTTCCTCGGCTCGGTCTCGGGCGGTGGGTTCAGCTGCTCGGCGCGTCGCAGGCGTGGGCGGCCTCGGCGACGAGATCGAGCAGCGCGTCGAGTTCGGCGAACGTCGTCTCCGGGCGCAGCAGCGTGAGCTTCAGGCGCAGCGAGCCCGGGCCGCCGCCGGGCAGCGCGGTCCGGCCGACCACGGCCCGGCCCTCGGCCAGCAGCCGACGCCTGGCCTCGGCGTTCACCTGGTCGGGGTCGCGGTGCTCGGCGCGGTAGCGGAACAGGACCGTGGTCAGCGCGGGCGGCAGCGCGAGCTCGAACTCGGGCCGCGCCCCGATCGCGGCGGCGACGTGCGCGGTCTGCGCGAAGCAGCTCTCGATCATCCGGGTGTAGCCGTCGAGGCCGTGGTGCCGGGAGGCGGCGAGGATCTTCACGGCGTCGGGGCGGCGGGTGGTGCGCAGCGAGCGGCCGAGCAGGTTCGGGTATCCGGCCGCCTCGTCGTCGAGGTCGGAGAGGTAGGCGACGCGGCGTGAGATCGGCGACAGGGCCAGCGGATCGCGGGTGAGCAGCAGTCCGGCCGGGATCGGCTGCCAGCCGAGCTTGTGCAGGTCCACGCTCGCGGAGTCGGCGAGTTCGAGCCCGGCGAGCATCGGGCGGCGCACGTTCGAGAGCAGCAGCCCCCCGCCGTACGCGGCGTCCACGTGGAACCAGGCGTGGTGCTCGCGGGCCACGGCGGCGCACTCGGTGAGCGGGTCGATCGCCCCGGCGTCGGTGGTCCCGGCCGTCGCCACGACGGCGATCAGGGTGTCCCCGTCGGCCGCGATCCAGCGCGCCGCCTGCGCGAGCTCGACGGGATCGAGCCGGTGGTCCTCGCGCACCGCGACGGAGACGACGGCCTGCTCGCCGAGGCCGAGCTGCGCGGCGGCCCGCGCGACGGAGAAGTGCGCGACGGACGAGGTCAGGATGCGCAGCCGCCCCGCCGCGGCGGCCGGGATGCCCGACTCGGCCGCGTCCACCGCGAAGGCCCGGGAGAGGGCGGTGTCGCGCGCGAGCAGCAGGGCGAGGTGGTTGGACTCGGTGCCTCCCGAGGTCACCGAGCCGGCGCCGCGCGCGCCGAAGGCCAGGGCGCTGAACTCGTCCAGCACGCAGGCTTCGATGACGGAAGCGGCCGCGCTCTGGTCCCACGAGTCCTGCGAGGGATTGAGCGCGGCGACGAGCTGGTCCGCCTCGACGGCGACCGGGTCCGGCGGGCAGTGCAGGTGCGCGGCCGCGAACGGATGCGCGGGACGGACGGTGTGCGTCGGCAGGTAGCCGATCAGCGCGTCGAGCGAACGGGCGCCGAGGCCGGTCGGCGGCAGCACCGGCGTGAACGCGGCGCGCACCTCGGCCTCGATCGCCGCGGGACCGCCTGCCGGGAGCGGGCCGCCGCCCGCGGGCGTCATGGGCGCCGGTCCGCGCTCGCGGCCGCGATGGAGTCGAGCACCAGGTCGCGGACCTGCTCGGCCTCGAGCTCGGTCATGACCAGCGGGGGCAGCAGCCGGAGCACCGCGCCGTGCCGGCCGCCGAGCTCGACGATCAGGCCGCGCTCGAGCGCCTCGGCGCGCACCCGGCGGGCCAGGCCGGGGGCGGCGGGGCGGGCGCCGAGCGCGTCGGGGCCCGCGTCCGGATCGACCAGGTCGAGGCCGAGCATCAGGCCACGGCCGCGCACGTCGCCGATCGCGGGCAGCTCGGCCGCCGCCTCCACGAACTCGGCGCGCAGCCGGTCGCCGAGTTTGCGGCTGCGCTCGGCCAGGCTGTGCTCGGCGACGAAGCGCATGGTCGCGGTGCCCGCGGCCATCGCGAGCTGGTGGCCGCGGAAGGTGCCGGTGTGCGCGCCCTCGTCCCAGACGTCGTACTCCGGCCGGTAGACGATCACCGCGAGCGGCAGGCCGCCGCCGATCGCCTTGGACAGCACCATCATGTCCGGCACGACCCCGGCGTGGTCCACGCCCCACAGCTCGCCGGTGCGCCCGAGGCCGGTCTGCACCTCGTCGGCGATCAGCGGCATGCCGTGCTCGGCGGCGAGCGTGGAGAGCGAGCGCAGCCAGCCGTCCGGCGCCGGGATCACGCCGCCCTCGCCCTGCACCGGCTCGACGATCACGGCGGCGGGCGGGGTCATGCCGCTGCCAGGGTCGTCGAAGAGCCGGCGCGCGTGCTCCACCGCGATCCGCTCCCCCGCGATGCCGCCGACGCCGTAGGGGCAGCGGTAGTCCTGCGGGAAGGGCAGCCGGGTCACCCCCGCGTCCGGCACCCGCGCCGGAGTGCGCGCCGCGACGGAGCCGGTCGCCGCGAGGGCCGCGGCCGTCATCCCGTGGTACGCGCCGGTGAACGCGACGAGGCCGGAGCGGCCGGTGGCGGTGCGGGCCAGCTTGAGCGCGGCCTCCACGGCGTCGGCGCCGCTGGGGCCGCAGAAGTGGATCTTCGCGTCGGCGGCCAGCTCGCCCGGCAGCAGGCCGAAGAGGGTCTCGGTGAACGCGTCCTTGATCGGCGTGGCCAGGTCGAGCACGTGCATCGGCGCGCCCTGGTCGAGCACCCCGCGCACCGCCTCGACGACCACCGGGTGGTTATGGCCGAGGGCGAGCGAGCCGGCGCCGGAGAGGCAGTCCAGGTAGGAGCGGCCGTCCGCGCCGTGCACGGTCATGCCCTCGGCCCGCACCGGGACGACCGGCAGGTGGCGGGCGTAGCTGCGCGCCGACGATTCCCGGGCCGCCTGCCTGGACAGCACGGCCCGGGGATCGCACAGCTCGTCGACGCTCACGGTCCCGCCTCACTGACGTCTCATCAGAAGATCGTTGTGAGGCAAGCCTTACCCAGGCTCGGTGACCGCGTCAAACCGTTTCACTACTGTGAGTGAGAAGTTGGACGTCTCAGCTCAGGTATTCGCTGAGCGCGGCCTTGAGCGGGGCGTCCACCCGGGCCAGTACGCGGGTGCCGGTCTCCAGGTGCGTCTCGCTGAGCAGTTCGCCGTGCTCGTGGATCCGCGAGATGAGGTCGCCGCGGCCGTACGGGATGACCGCGTCCACCTCGAAGGCGGGGCGCGGCAGGTCCTCCTCGATGGCGGCCAGCAGCTTGTCGATGCCCTCGCCGGTGCGCGCGGAGACCACCACGGAGTGCGGCTCGCGGCGCAGCAGCCGGGCGATCACGTCCGGGTCCGCGGCGTCGGCCTTGTTGAAGACCACGATCTCCGGGACCTTCGCGGCGCCGATCTCGGCCAGCACCTCGCGCACCGCGGCCAACTGGCCCTCGGGGTCGGGGTCCGAGGCGTCGACCACGTGCAGGATCAGGTCGGCCTCGGCCACCTCCTCGAGCGTGGACCGGAAGGCCTCGACGAGCAGGTGCGGCAGGTGCCGGACGAAGCCGACGGTGTCCGCGACGGTGTAGCCGCGGCCGCCCGCGGTCTCGGTGCGCCGCACGGTCGGGTCCAGGGTGGCGAACAGCGCGTCCTCCACCAGCACTCCGGCGCCGGTGACCCGGTTGAGCAGCGAGGACTTGCCGGCGTTGGTGTACCCGGCGATGGCCACGGACGGGACGGCGTTGCGCCGCCGCTCGAGCCGCTTGGCGTCGCGGCCCTTGCCCAGGTCCGCGATCTCCCGGCGCATCTTCGCCATCTTCTCGCGGATCCGCCGCCGGTCCAGCTCGATCTTCGTCTCACCGGGACCGCGGGTGGCGATGCCGCCGCCCCCGGCCGTGCCGCCGCCGCCCATCTGCCGGGAGAGCGAGGCGCCCCAGCCGCGCAGCCGCGGCAGCATGTACTGCATCTGCGCGAGCGCGACCTGCGCCTTTCCCTCGCGGGACTTGGCGTGCTGGGCGAAGATGTCGAGGATCAGCGCGGTGCGGTCCACCACCTTGACCTTGACGACGTCCTCCAGGTGGATCAGCTGGGCCGGGGTCAGCTCCCCGTCGCAGATCACCGTGTCGGCGCCGGTCTCGGCGACGATGTCGCGCAGCTCCTTGGCCTTGCCGGAGCCGATGTACGTCGCGGCGTCCGGCTGGTCGCGGCGCTGGGTCACGCCCTCGAGCACCTGGGAGCCGGCGGTCTCGGCGAGCGCGGCGAGCTCGCGCAGCGAGGCGTCCGCGTCCGCGGCGGTGCCGGAGGTCCACACGCCCACCAGGACGACGCGCTCCAGGCGCAGCTGACGGTATTCGACCTCGGTGACGTCCTGGAGCTCGGTGGACAGCCCGGCCACCCGGCGGAGCGAGGCCCGATCGGCTCGGTCGAACTGCTCGCCGTCGTAGTCGTTCCCCTCGCCGTGGATCTCGTACTCGGAATCGACTTCATAACGGGAGTCGGTCATCTGTGCCTTTCACGAAGAGTGGTGTTGATTCGATGGTCGCACGGCGCGCGGGCGCCGGGCACTTTGTTTTCGCCGCGATCACGCCGAAAACCCCGCCCCGCGGTGCGCGGGACGGGGGCTGCTTCGGTGCGGAGGCGGAGTCTGCGTGGTTACCGGGCCTTCAGCGGTAGGCCAGCTGCGGGATCGCGTTGGTGCCCGCGCCCGGCAGGATGACCGGGTAGGCGAGCAGGTTCGGCGAGCCCATCGCCAGGTGCGGGGCGGACGCCGGCACGGCGGCCGGGGCCAGGGCGGCGGAGGTCACCGCGGGGGTCGGTACGGGTACCTGGCCCACCGCGAGGTTCTGGGTGCCGGACACGGCGCCGACGGCGGCCGGCGTGCGCCGGGTGACCGGACGCGCCGCGGGACGGGCCCCGGGGCGGACCGCGCCGCGCGCCACCGGCTTGGCCAGCGGCATGCTCTTGACGGCGGACTTCTCCCCGGCGCCCACGCGGGCCGTGGGCACTGGTGCGTTGATGCGCTCGGACTCGAGCTGGGCGGCGAGTTCGGCCGCGGCGAGCTCGATGGACACTTCGCGCAGCACGTCGGACAGACGTGCCTCGAGCGCGTCGCAGATGGCCGCGAGCAGCTCGGAGCTCGGCTCCTTCTGGCCGCGCTCGATCTCGGAGAGGTACCCGGGCGAGATCCTCGCCGCTGCGGCCAGCTGCCGCAGGGTACGCCCTTCGTCCTGGCGCTTGCGCCGGAGCACATCGCCGAGCAGGCGACGGATCAGGATCATGGCGTCGCTCCCTCCCTCTCGTGAACTCGTAGTCGGTCTTCGGCCGCGGATTCCGGCCTCGATCGCGTCCGGCTCCCGCCGAACGCCACCTCAGCGGCGCCCGTTCGCGCTCCGCCGTCCCCGCGTCACTGGGAGCGGCTTGCGGCCACCGTACCCGCTCCGGGTCCGGTATTCACCGGGTCGGCCGGAATTTTCTTCCGCACCGCACCGGTGACGTCGCGTGGTTCCGGCGGCGCCTTCCCTTCGCCGGGGAGGGCCACCGTACCGTGCAACGGCCGAGCGTCGAACTAAATTCCCTCGTCCGCACCGTGCTCGGCACGGTGCGTTCAACTGCGGCGTCTGCTACACCACTCACTCTAAGACGTGCCACCGACAGAACCGGTTCATGCTTCCGACCGGGAATCTTTTGTCCGGCCGTTACCCCGCGGCCCAGGATGTGAGATGGGCCACCGCGCTGGACAGGGCCAGCCGGGTCGCCAGGCGCTGGATCTCGGCCCGGTCCCCGGCGAAGCGCTCGTGGCTCACCTCGGCGTCCTCCGGGTGCGGGCCGACCACCGCGACGTACACGGTGCCGACCGCCTTGCCGTCCTGCTCGCTCGGCCCCGCGACGCCGGTGGTGGCGATCCCCACGTCGGCGCCGCACAGCTTGCGCACCCCGTCGGCCATCTGCCGGGCCACCTCGCCGTCCACGGCGCCGACCCGGTCCAGCAGCGCCGCGTCCACGCCGAGCACCCGGGCCTTGAGGTCGGTGGCGTAGGCGGTCACCGAGCCGCGCAGCACGGCCGAGGCGCCCGGCACGGCGGTCATCGCGGCGGCGACCCGGCCGCCGGTCAGCGACTCGGCCACGGCGACCGTGAGCCGCGAGCGCAGCGCCAGCGTGAACAGCCGCAGCGCCGGGTCCATCTCGTCGCCCGGCTCCGCGTACGCGTCCCGCACCGTCTCGTTCATCCCGTCACCGCCCCGCTCCGGCGCGCAGCCGCACGGCGCGCACGATGTAGTCCACTCCGGTGCCCACGGTCAGCGCCAGCGCCGCCGCCATCACGACGGTCGCGGCCCAGTCGACCGCGGTCTGCAGGGGCAGCAGATAGAGGAAGATCGCGAGCAGCTGGGCCGCGGTCTTCGTCTTGCCGCCCGGGCTCGCGGCGATCACCCCGTACCTGATCACCCAGAAGCGCATCAGCGTGATGCCGATCTCGCGGACCAGGATCACGATCGTCACCCACCACCACACCTGGTGCTGCGCGCTCAGGCAGATCAGCGCCGCGCCGATCAGCGCCTTGTCCGCGATCGGGTCGGCGATCTTGCCGAAGTCGGTGATCAGGTGCCGGCGCCGGGCCAGCTCGCCGTCGAGGCGGTCGGTGAGCCCGGCGAGGAAGAAGACCCCCGCCGCGGCCAGCCGCCAGTACGAGTCCCGGCCGCCGTCGTGCACGAAGAACAGCACGAACAGCGGGACCAGCACGATCCGCAGCATCGTCAGCAGGTTGGCGACGTTCCAGTTCGACACGGCCGCCCGCACCGGCGCGGGCTCCGGGACCGTGTCTATCCGCCCGTCGGCGGGCGTGCTCATTTGAGCTCCGCGACGAGGTCCACGCCTTCGCTCTCCACCACGACAGCGTCGACCAGGTCGCCGACCCTCATCGCGCCGAGCTCCCCGGTCAGCCGGACCGAGCCGTCGACCTCGGGGCCCTGGTGCGCCGCGCGGCCCTCGACGCCGTCCTCGCCGACCTCCTCGACCAGCACCCGGACCCGCTCGCCGATCCGCTCGGCCGCGCGCTGCGCGACCAGGTCCTCGGCGAGGTCGGCCAGCGCGGCCGCCCGCTCGTCGATCAGGTCCTGGTCCAACTTGTCGGTGAAGCCCTCGGCCTCGGTGCCGTCCTCGTCGGAGTAGCCGAAGACACCGATCGCGTCGAGCCGCGCCTCGGTCAGGAAGCGCTCGAGCTCGGCGTAGTCCTCGTCGGTCTCGCCGGGGAAGCCCACGATGAAGTTGGACCGGGCGCCGGCCTGCGGGGCCAGCTCGCGGATCGCGGCCAGCAGCTCGAGGAAGCGGTCCGTGTCGCCGAAGCGGCGCATCCGGCGCAGCACGCCGGGGGCGCTGTGCTGGAAGGAGAGGTCGAAGTACGGCACCACCTTGGGCGTCGTGGCCAGCGCGGTCACCAGGCTGGGCCGCAGCTCGGCGGGCTGCAGGTAGGAGACGCGGATCCAGTCGAGGCCGTCGATCGCGGACAGCTCGGGCAGCAGCGTCTCGAGCAGCCGCAGGTCGCCGAGGTCCTTGCCGTAGGAGGTGGAGTTCTCGCTGACCAGCACGATCTCCCGGACGCCCTGCTCGGCCAGCCAGCGCGCCTCGCCGAGCACGTCGGAGGGGCGGCGGGACAGGAAGGCGCCGCGGAAGGAGGGGATGGCGCAGAAGGAGCAGCGCCGGTCGCAGCCGGAGGCCAGCTTCAGCGGGGCCGAGGGGCCGTCGCCGAGGCGGCGGCGCAGCGTGCGCGGGCCCGAGGCGGGGGCGAGGCCGTCCGGCAGGTCGGAGATCGCCGGGGCGTCCTGGCCGTGGCCCGGCACGGCGGCGGATCCCGTCTGGCGCTCGACGGGGGTCAGCGGGAGCAGCAGGCGGCGGTCGGCGGGGACGTGCGCCTCGACGTGGCCGCCGCCCAGGATGGTGCGCAGCCGGTCGCCGATGTCCTGGTAGGAGTCGAAGCCGAGGACGGCGTCCGCCTCGGGCAGCTCGTCGGCCAACTGCTTGCCGTAGCGCTCGGCCAGGCAGCCGACCGCGACCACGGCCTTGGTCGCGCCGCGGCCCTTGAGGTCGGAGGCGGCCAGCAGGGTGTCGATCGAGTCCTTCTTGGCCGCGTCCACGAAGCCGCAGGTGTTGACCACCGCGATCTCCGCCTCCTCGGCCTCGTCCACGAGCTCGAAGCCGTCCGCGGCGAGGCGGCCGGCCAGCTCCTCGGAGTCCACGTCGTTGCGGGCGCAGCCGAGGGTGATCAGCGCGACCTTGTGCGGCGCGCGGGCGCCCGGTTCGGCTACGGGCAGCGTGGATTCGGGCATGGCGGAGCTCGGCATGCATCCAGGGTATCCGGCTCGGGGCGCGGGCCGGGCACTCCCGACGCGGGCTAGAGCTGACCCCGCGGGCCGAAGCTGGCGCTGACGACCTGTCCGTCGGTGCCCTTGCTGGCCACGGTCTGCCCGTTGAGCTGCATCGCCACGCCCGCCGCGTTGCCGACGGTGACGTCGAGCCTGGACGCGTCGGTGAACTCCTTGGTGGTCCCCGGCGCCAGGATGTTCCAGTAGAGCTGGTGCCCGGCCGAGTTCACCACGCCGACCCAGACCGGCTCGGTCTTCGTGCTGATCTTGAGATCGACCGGAGCCTTCGGCGGCAGCGCGGCCGGGGCGGCCGACTGCGCCGGAGCCACGGTCTTCGGGGCGACGGCATGGGACTTGGCCTGCGGCACCGCGGCCCCCGCGGCTCCGGTGGGCGGCGCGGCGGTGGACGCGTCGTGCGGCCAGAGCTGCACCGCGGCCACCAGCCCCACCGCGCCGAGCGCGCCGAGCAGCGCGAGCGACCAGTTCGGCCCCGAGCGTGGCCCGGCGCCCTTGGCCCCGCCGAGGAACGCCGCCGGAGCCTCGTTCACCGCGGCGCCGTCCGCCACCAGCGGATCCACCAGCCGCGAGGCCGAGCCCGAGTCCGCGTCCGTGTAGTCGTCCCGCCGCGGCTGCTTGAGCGCGGGCAGGTCGGGCACGGGCGTGGCCCCGACCATCGGCACCAGCGAGGGGACCGCGCCGGGCACGATCGTGGGCAGCACGGCCCGGGCCCGGTTGGTGGCCGCCTGCCGGGCGTCCTTGCGCGCGGACCCGAGCGGCTTGTCCGAGCGGGGAGCCGCCGCCGGACTCGCCGTCCGCGGCTTGCGCAGGTCCCGCTTCGTGAGCGGCGGCAGGTGGACCGCCCCGTACATCAGCAGCAGCGGCTCCGGATCGACCCCGACCGCCTGGGCGTAGGCGCGGATGTGCCCGCGGGCGTACACGTCGCCCCCGCACTGCTCGAACTGCCCCGCCTCGACCCGGCGCAGCGTCTCCGGCGTGATCCGTGTCAGATCACTGACTTCCCGGGCGGTGAGCCCGCGATCGAGCCGCGCCTGCAGCAGCAGCCTCCCGATCTCCCGCTGGTCGGCCGCCGGAGAAGTGCGCTCGGCGCCGTCCGCCGCTCCCCAATCGCCCGACTGAGTACCGCGGACCCGGTCCTCCCCGTCCTGCTGTGCCATGTTTCCCGCCTCCGGTGCTGTGCGTGACCCGCGACCCGTTTATCTGCTTGCCTTACCGGATGCCCCTGCCCGGTTCCGGGCCGCCCGTCCCCTCCCAAGCCGTGGATTCCCCCGATTGGCGGGCGCGCGTCCGACCGCCTAACGCCCCGTCACCCGGAAAGGTCACGCAGGAAATGCAGCCGGGCCCCGGTTCCGGCCAGCGCCCCGCTCCCCCGCTGACACACGGCTCTACGCTCCCGTTCTCGGGTTACGCCCCCTCGGCGTTGAGCGCCTCGAGGACCTGCTGGAGGTCGTCGGGGCGGACCAGGACCTCGCGGGCCTTGGCGCCTTCGCTGGGGCCGACCACGCCGCGCTGCTCGAGGAGGTCCATCAGGCGGCCGGCCTTGGCGAAGCCGACTCGGAGCTTGCGCTGGAGCATGGAGGTGGAGCCGAACTGGCTGGAGACGATGAGTTCGGCGGCTTGGACGAGGAGTTCCAGGTCCTCGCCGATCTCCTCTTCGGGCTTCTTGGCGGCCGTCGGGTTCTCGGTGACGTCGCTGCGGTATTCGGCCTGGAGCTGGGATTTGCAGTGCTCGACGACCGCCGCGATCTCCTCGTCGGAGAGGTAGGCGCCCTGGAGACGGGTCGGCTTCGAGGCGCCCATGGGCAGGAAGAGGGCGTCGCCGCGGCCTACGAGCTTCTCGGCGCCGGGCTGGTCGAGGATGACGCGCGAGTCGGCGAGGGACGAGGTGCCGAAGGCGAGCCTCGAGGGGACGTTGGCCTTGATGAGGCCGGTCACCACGTCGACGCTGGGGCGCTGGGTGGCCAGGACCAGGTGGATGCCCGCGGCTCGGGCGAGCTGGGTGATGCGGACGATGGCGTCCTCGACGTCGCGGGGGGCGACCATCATCAGGTCGGCGAGCTCGTCGACGATGACCAGCAGGTAGGGATACTTGCGGTACTCGTAGTCGGCGCCGAGCGGGGGCTTGACCTTGCCCGCCTCGTAGGCCTTGTTGTAGTCGTCGAGGTGGCGGAAGCCGGTCTCGGCGAGCACGTCGTAGCGCTGCTCCATCTCGCGCACGACCCACTGGAGGGCCTCGGCGGCCTTCTTCGGGGACGTGATGATCTTGGTGACGAGGTGGGGCACGCCGTCGTAGGCGGTGAGCTCCACGCGCTTGGGGTCGACCAGGATCAGCTGGACCTGCTCGGGGGTCGCGCGCATCAGGACCGAGGTGATCAGTGTATTGATGCATGTGCTCTTACCGGCGCCGGTCGCGCCCGCGACGAGGATGTGCGGCATCTTCGTCAGGTTGGCGCTGACGTTCTGGCCCTCGACGTCCTTGCCGAGGCCCACCAGCATCGGGTGCGGGTCGGACACGGCCTCGTCGGCGCGCAGGATGTCGCCGAGGGAGACCATCTCGCGGTCCGAGTTCGGGATCTCGATGCCGATGGCGCTCTTGCCGGGGATCGGGGAGAGGATCCGGACGTCCGCCGAGGCCACGGCGTAGGCGATGTTCTTCGACAGGGCCGTGATGCGCTCCACCTTGACCGCCTGGCCCAGTTCGACCTCGTAGCGGGTGACCGTCGGGCCCCGGGTGAAGCCGGTGACCCGCGCGTCGACCGAGAACTGGGCGAAGACGCCGGTCAGCCGCTCGACCACGTCGTCGTTCGCCTTGGACTTGGCCTTGAGCGGCGGGCCCGCGGCGAGCAGGTCCATGGCGGGCAGCTTGTAGTCCTGGCCGCTCAGCAGGGTGACCTGCTCGGGCCGCGGCGCGGGGGCGGCCTTCTCGGCCTTCTTGCGGGCCTTCGCCTTCTGCTGCATCGGCAGCGGGAGCATGACCGTGGGCTCGGCCTCGAAGTCCGGGTCGTCCGGGAGCTCGGGGTCCACCTCGACGTCGGCGACGGGCGGCGCGAGCGGCAGGCCGCGGACGGCCGGCAGGTCGGCCGCCTCCTGCTCGCCGTCGATGCGCGGGTCGTCCTCGGGGAGCCTGCCGTGGAAGGCGGTGTCGAGCATCCGGTCGGCGGTGCCGCGGGCGCGGCGGAGCCTCGCCGGGATGCGGTAGATCGGGGTCGCGGTGGTGACCAGGAGGCCGAAGAAGGTCAGCAGCACGAGCAGGGGCACGGTCACCCACTGGCTGAACACGGCGGAGAGCGGGGCGGAGGCGAACCAGCCGATCCAGCCGGTGCCGTGCCGCATCGCCTCCGCGCCCATCGACGGCCTGGGGGCGCCGCGGGCGATGTGCACGATGCCGAGCACGCCGAGGCTCAGGCAGGTCAGGCCGATGATGATGCGGCCGATGTCGTCGGCCGTGTCCTTCGGGTGCCGCATGAAGCGGACGGCCAGGCCGACGAACAGCAGCGGCACGGCCCAGGACAGGCAGCCGACGGCGCCGACCACGACGCTGTAGATGCCGCTGCCGAGCCAGCCGGGCATCTTGTGGAAGACGGCCGCGCCGATGATCAAGGCCAGGGCGATCAGCAGCAGGCCCCAGCCGTCCCTGCGGTGGTCCGGGTGCAGGCCGCGCGCTTCTGCGGCGCTCGTCCCCTGCTGCTTGTCCGAGTCGGTGCGGGCGCCGGGCAGGTCGCCGGCCATCCCGGCCCGCGTGCCGCCCTGCCTGCCGCGGCCGGTGCGGGCCACGGCGCCGATCCCCCGGCTGGTGCCGAGCCAGAGCACGGAGAAGAACAGCTCGACCGCGCGGACGAGCAGCTCTATCGGCCCCGGGATGGTCGGGGTTTTCTTGGCCGAGGCTTTGCCCTTCGCGGACGCGGAGGGTCGAGCGGCGGCCTTCTTGGCCGGGCGCTTGGCCTGCGTACGCTTGGCCGGGGCAGGGGACGGCATGGTTCGAGGGTACTCGAACCCGCGGACAGGATGCCGGTTGCGCCGCCCGCGAACGCGGCGTCAGGTCAGCGCGTCCAGCGCGGAACGCAGCCGGCCGAGCCTCGTGTTGAGAGTGTCCAGGGCCGTATTCAGGTCGGCGCTCGGGACGCCGCCGTCACCGCCGCCGGCCGCGAGGCGCTCGAGCCCGTGCACGTTCTCCTCGACCGCCGCGAGCCGGGCCGCGAGCTCGGCGACCAGCCAGGCGCCGTCCCGGCCCGCCTCGTCGCGCGCGGCGAGGCGGTCGGCGAGCAGTTGCGCCTGCTCCTTGAGCAGCAGGTTCTTCCGGTGCAGCTCGACGAACACGGAGACCTTGGCGCGCAGGATCCACGGGTCGAAGGGCTTGGCGAGGTAGTCCACCGCGCCCGCCGCGTAACCGCGGAAGGTGTGGTGCGGGCCGTTGGACACCGCGGTCAGGAAGATGATCGGGATGTCCTTGGTCCGCTCCCGCCGCTTGATGTGCGCGGCGGTCTCGAAGCCGTCGAGCCCCGGCATCTGCACGTCCAGCAGGATCACCGCGAAGTCCTCGGTGAGCAGCGCCTTGAGCGCCTCCTCGCCCGAGGTGGCCCGCACCAGGGTCTGGTCCAGCGCGCCGAGGACGGCCTCGAGGGCGACCAGGTTCTCCGGGCGGTCGTCCACGAGCAGGATCTTCGCCCTTTCGACCATGGGTGGTTCGCCTTCCAGCTCCGGCTGCGGGTGTGGTGGGTGGCAGTGGGTGCCGCCGTCTACCGTACCCGTCCGGGACCGTCACTCGCAGTGAGCCAGAGTCTGATCAGCTCGAGCAGCTGCCCGGTGACGACCGGTTTGGTCACATATTCCGAGGCGCCGGCCTCGATCGCCTTCTCCCGGTCGCCCTGCATCGCCTTGGCCGTCAGCGCGATGATCGGCAGGTCGACGAAGCGCTCCATCCGGCGGACCGCGCGCATCGTGGTGTAGCCGTCCATCTCGGGCATCATGATGTCCATCAGCACGAGGTCGATCCGGTCGGCGCGCTCGAGCATGTCGAGCGCCTCCAGGCCGTTCTCGGCGTACCGCACCGTCAGTCCGTGCTGCTCCAGCACGCTGGTCAGCGCGAAGACGTTGCGCACGTCGTCGTCCACGACGAGCACCACCTCGCCCTCGAAGCGGCCCGAGTAGCGCGGCGAGGTCTCAGCGCCCTGCTGCGGGCGCCGACCGTTGACCGCGGCGGAGCGCCGGCCCGCCGACGCCGGCGAGGCCTCGGCGGGCGCGCCGTGGTCGTCGGCCACGCCGAGCAGCCCGCGCTGCTCCGGAACCCGCACGCGCGGCACGGAGATCGCCTGGATCGGCGGCTCCATCGGCAGGTACAGCGTGAAGACCGAGCCGCGGCCGAGCGTGGACTGCACGGTGATCGCGCCGCCGAGCAGGTGCGCGATCTCCCGGCTGATCGACAGGCCGAGGCCGGTTCCGGCGAACTTGCGGCTGATCGTGCCGTCCGCCTGCTGGAAGGCCTCGAAGATGATCCGCAGCTTCTCCTCGGCGATGCCGATGCCGGTGTCGGCGACCTCGAAGGCCACCGCCTTGGGCAGGGTGACGATCTCCTCGCCGTCGCCGATGTGGATCTGCTCGGCCACGGAGATGCGCAGCTCGACGGTGCCCTCGGTGGTGAACTTCGCCGCGTTGGACAGCAGGTTGCGCAGCACCTGCTGCAGCCGCTGCTCGTCGGTGTGCAGCTCGGCCGGGGCGTGCGGGCCGAGCCGGACGGCGAAGTCCAGGCCCTTCTCCGCGGTCAGCGGACGGAAGATCGCCTCCACGTACTCCACCAGGGAGGACAGCGCTATCGGCGCGGCCTGGACGTCCATCCGGCCCGCCTCGATCTTGGACAGGTCCAGGATGTCGCTGATCAGCCCGAGCAGGTCGGATCCGGCGCCGTGGATGGTCTCGGCGAACTCGATCTGCTTGGCCGTCAGGTTGCCCTCGTTGTTGTCCGAGAGCAGCCGCGCGAGGATCAGCAGGCTGTTGAGCGGGGTGCGCAGCTCGTGCGACATGTTCGCCAGGAACTCGCTCTTGTACTTGCTCGCCAGGGCCAGCTGGTCGGCGCGCTCCTGGAGCACCGTGCGGGCCTGCTCGATCTCCGAGTTCTTGACCTCGATGTCCTTGTTCTGCCGGGCCAGCAGCGCGGCCTTCTCGGCGAGCTCGGCGTTCGAGCGGCGCAGCTCCTCCTGCTGGGACTGCAGCTCCTCGGAGCGCTCCTCGAGCTGGGCGGTCAGCTGCCGGGACTTGCCGAGCAGGTCCTCGGTCACCGAGTTGGCGATGATCGTGTTCACCGTGACGCCGACGGATTCCATGATCTGGTTCAGGAACGCGAGCTGGATCTCGGTGAACTGCTGGAAGGAGGCGATCTCGATGACCGCGAGCACCTGGTTCTCGAAGAGCACCGGGAGCACGATCAGCGAGGCCGGGTCGGCGGAGCCGAGGCCGCTGCCGATCCGCAGGTAGCCGCCGGGGACCTGGCTGAGCAGGATCTGCTTGCGCTGCGCGGCGACCTGGCCGACCAGTCCGTCGCCGAGCCGGAAGGAGATCTCGCTCTCGCCGTCCGGGGTGAGCGCGGCCCTGCCGTAGCCGGCCAGCATCCGCAGCCGGTCCCCCTCGAGCAGGTAGAACGCGCCGTGCTGGGCGTTGACCACCGGGGTGAGCTCGGCCATGATCAGCTGGGCCACGGCCAGCGGGTCGCGCTGGCCCTGCATCAGGCTGCTGATGCGGGCCAGGTTGCCCTTGAGCCAGTCCTGGTCCTGGTTCCTGCGGGTGGTCTCGCGCAGGTTGGCGATCATCTGGTTGATGTTGTCCTTGAGCGCGTCCACCTCCCCGGAGGCGTCCACGTCGATCTGCTGGGTCAGATCGCCCTTGGTCACGGCGGTGGCCACCTCGGCGATCGCGCGCACCTGGGTGGTCAGGTTTCCGGCCAGCTGGTTCACGGACAGGGTCAGCCGCTGCCAGGTGCCGGCCACGCCGGGCACCGCGGCCTGGCCGCCGAGCTGGCCCTTGGTGCCGACCTCGTGCGCGACGCGGGTGACCTCGGAGGCGAAGGCGGAGAGCTGGTCCACCATCGTGTTGATGGTGTTCTTCAGCTCCAGGATCTCGCCGCGCACGTCCACGTCGATCTTCTTCGACAGGTCGCCCTTGGCGACGGCCGTGGTCACCATCGCGATGTTGCGGACCTGGCCGGTCAGGTTGTTCGCCATGACGTTGACCGTGTCGGTGAGGTCCTTCCAGGTACCGGCCACGCCGGGGACCTTGGCCTGGCCGCCGAGCTGGCCCTCCGTACCGACTTCCCGGGCGACTCGGGTCACCTCGTCGGCGAAGGCGGAAAGCTGATCCACCATCGTGTTCACGGTGTCCTTCAGCTGCAGGATCTCGCCACGCGCGTCGACGTCGATCTTCTCGGACAGATCGCCGCGCGCGACCGCGATGGCGACCTGCGCGATGCCTCGCACCTGGGTCGTCAGGTTCGAGGCCATGACGTTCACCGTGTCGGTGAGGTCCTTCCAGATGCCGGCGACGCCGCGCACGTGCGCCTGGCCGCCGAGCTGGCCCTCCGTACCGACTTCCCGGGCGACTCGGGTCACCTCGTCGGCGAAGGCGGAAAGCTGATCCACCATCGTGTTCACGGTGTCCTTCAGCTGCAGGATCTCGCCACGCGCGTCGACGGTGATCTTCTGCGACAGGTCGCCCTGCGCCACCGCGGTCGTGACCAGCGCGATGTTACGCACCTGGCTGGTCAGGTTCGACGCCATCGAGTTCACCGAGATGGTGAGTTCTTCCCAGACCCCTGCGACGCCCGGCACGGTCGCCTGGCCGCCGAGCTGGCCCTCCGTACCGACTTCCCGGGCGACGCGGGTCACCTCGTCGGCGAAGGCGGAGAGCTGATCCACCATCGCGTTGACGGTCTTCTTCAGCTCCAGGACCTCGCCGCTCGCGTCCACGTCGATCTTCTTGGACAGGTCGCCCTGCGCCACCGCGGTCGTGACCAGCGCGATGTTACGCACCTGGCTGGTCAGGTTCGACGCCATGTTGTTGACGGAGTTGGTGAGGTCCTTCCAGGTGCCGCCCACGCCGGGGACCCAGGCCTGGCCGCCGAGCCGACCCTCGGTGCCGACCTCGCGGGCGACGCGGGTGACCTCGTCGGCGAAGGTGGACAGCTGGTCGACCATCGAGTTGATGGTCTCCTTGAGGTCGAGCATCTCGCCCGCGACCTCGACCGTGATCTTCTGCGACAGGTCGCCCTCGGCCACGGCGGTGGTGACGCCGGCTATGTCGCGGACCTGCGCGGTCAGGTTCAGGGCCATCGAGTTGACCGAGTTGGTGAGGTCCTTCCAGGTGCCGTCGGCGCCGGGCACCTCGGCCTGGCCGCCGAGCCGACCCTCGGTGCCGAGCTCGCGGGTGACGCGGATCACCTCGGACGCGAAGCCGGAGAGCTGGTCGACCATCGAGTTGATGGTCGTCTTCAGCTCCTCCATGACGCCCGCGGCCGGGCCCTCGACCTTGCGGGAAAGATCGCCGCCGGCGACCGCCGTGGTGACCCGCAGCAGCTCGTGCACCTGCGCGCCGAGCCTGGCCCAGGTCTGCTCCATCGAGCCGATCAGCGTGGACCACTCGCCGGGGAACTGTCCGGCCCGCGGTCCGTCGGCGGCCGGCGTGCCGGGGCGGCCGGCGAACTGGCCGGGGCCGACCTGCTCGCCGGCGACCTGCCGCGTCATCCACTCGATCGCCTCGTGCAGCTGCAGCTGCTGGGCTGTGAGGCGATTCACACCGCGCACGTGCCGCAGGACGTCGCCGCGCAGCGTCCGGCCGTCCACCTGGTGCTCCACCGGGACGGCCGCGGCCTCGCGCAGCTTGCCCTCGGTGAGCAGCTCGACGACCTGGCTGGTCTCCTGCATGGGGAGCACGAGGTTGTCCAGCATCCCGTTGACCGATTCGACGGTGCGCTGCCAGGAGCCGCCGCCGGGGCCGGGGGCCACCCGGGCGCCGAGCCGGCCGTCCCGGCCGGCGGCCTTGGCGACCCGGCCGAGCTCGGCGTGCAGGGCCTGCTCGCGGTCCACGATCTCGTTGACGACGGTGGCCAGCTGGGCGATCGGGGAGCCGGGGCGCACGTCCAGGCGCCGCCGCAGATCGCCGTCCCGGACGGAACGCAGCGTGCGCAGCGCCTCGGCCAACTCGGCCGCGGTCGCCTCGTCCACCGCCGCCTCTGCCATGCTCGTCGGGCGCTGCGTCATCGGCACTCCTCATTCGCCCCATGTGGTGGTCGGGCGAGTCGTCGTTCCCCGCTCGCCCCGGTGGCCGCGTCGAGCCGCGGGACGGCGTCCGTCCTTGTATCGTATGCCGTCCGCCGACGCCGTTGTCCGGATTAGATCCGAAATACAGCCGGCGTATTCGTTCTAGACTGCACGTCGTGAGCCAGTCCCGCGCCGCCCAGTTCGCCGCCGCGCCCGACGCGGCCAACCGGGCGCGCCGCTTCGTCCGGGAAACCCTGACGGATTGGGGCAAGTCCGGGCAATACGGCCTAGAGTCGGTGCTGGACGACGCGCTGCTGCTCACCAGCGAGCTGGTGACCAACGCCGTGGTGCACGCGGGTACGGCCGCCTCGGTGCTATGCGAGCTGCGTCCGGGCGCCGACGGAACCCCCGCCGGGATCCGGGTCGAAGTGGCCGACCGCCATCCGAGCAAGCCCCTGCCCGCCCCCGGAGCACCGGAAACCCCGCTCGGCGGCGCCGAACCCGGCGAATCGGAGCACGGCTACGGCCTGTATCTGACCACCTACCTCGCGGACTCGTGGGGGGTGCAGTACTCGCGCGGCGCCAAGCAGGTCTGGTTCGAGCTCCGGCTGCCCGGCGCGGCCGCGGGGCGCGCGACCGAGGCGCTGCCCCCGGTGCCGGCCGCCGAGGCCGCGGACGACCTGCCGCAGTGGGACCCGCACAGCATCGAGGAGCTGGACGAGCACCTGCGCGGGGTCGCCGAGCACATCCGGAACCTGTTCGAGATGGACTCCGCGGTGATCCTGCTGGCTCAGGAGGACGCGCCGGGCACGCTGCGGCTGCGGGCCGTCGCCGGGCTGCGCCCGGGCTCGCTGCCCCCGGTCACCCAGACCCCGAGCGCGGCGAGCCGGATCGACCTCTCGGCCTTCCCGGCCGTCTACCCGGACCTCGCGGGCCCCGGCGACCACTCCAGCGCGCTGCTGGCCGCGCTCGCCGAGCTCGGCCTGCGCTCGCTGGCCACCGCCCCGCTGACCGTCGGCGGCCGCACCACCGGGCTGATCGCGGTAGCCGACCACGCGCCGGAGCGCTTCGGCGAACCGGACGCGCTGCGGCTGGCCGCGGAGGCGGAGCGGATCGCGCTGACCGTGGAGACCGCGCGGCTGGCCGAGGCGGGGCAGAGCCGGCGCGCCGCGCTGTCCTTCCTGGCCGAGGCGGGCGAGCTGCTCGCCGGTTCGCTGGACCCCGAGCGCACGCTCGCGCTGGCCGCGCAACTGCTGGTGCCCTCGCTGGCCCGCTGGTGCGCGATCTACCGGCACGAGGACACCTCGCGCCGCAAGCCGCCGCTGGTCTGGCACGCCGACGAGGAGATGCACGACGCGCTGACCGAGGCCGTGGGCGCCTCCGGCGAGCCCTCCCCGGGCGCGGACGCCGCGCTCTGGCCGGCCACCGAGGCGATCGACCTGCGCCCCGGCGAGCTGCTGGTGCTGCCGCTGGAGGCGCGCGGCCGGCCGCTCGGCACGATCGCGCTGGCCACCGATCCCGGCGTGATGTTCGCCCGGGACGCCGCGGACCTCGCCTGGGACCTGGCCCGGCGGATCTCGGTGACCTACGACGCCGCGCTGTCCTACGCGGAGCTGCGGCGCACCGCGAACCTGCTGCAGTCCTCGCTGCTGCCGCCCGAGATCCCGCACGTGGCCGGGGCGGACATAGCGGTCTTCTACCATCCGGCCGGGCAGGACGGGGCGACCGCGGACCGCGCCTACGAGACGCTGGTCGGCGGCGACTTCTACGACGTGTTCGAGATCCGGCACGGCTGCTGGGGCCTGGCGATCGGCGACGTGTGCGGCACCGGGCCGCAGGCCGCGGCCGTCACCGGACTCGCCCGGCACGCGCTGCGGCTGCTGGCCCGCGAGGGGCTGCGGCCCTCGACCGTGCTGCACCGGCTCAACCAGGCGATCCTGGACGAGGGCGAGCGCGGCCGCTTCCTGACCCTGGTCTACGCCGAGGCCGAGCCGCAGCCGGACGGCTCGCTCAGCCTGGCGCTGATCTGCGCCGGGCATCCGCCGCCGCTGATCCTGCGGTCGAGCGGCGTGGTGGAGACCTCCGCGTCCTCGCAGCCGCTGCTCGGAGTAATCGATGGCGATCCGGGCTTCCACGTGGATACCGTCGTACTGCGGCCCGGCGACGCGCTGCTCGGGTTCACCGACGGCGCTTCGGAGCGGCGGCGCGGCGGCGACATGCTGGGCGACGAGGGACTCGCCCTGATGCTCGCCGACTGCAAGGCGCTGTCCGCCGCCGGGATCACCGCGCGCATCCAGCGCGGCGTCGAGCAGTTCGGCGACGGCCCGCTCAGCGACGACATGGCGCTGCTCGCCCTGAAAGCGGTGCAGAGCCGCTGACCGAAGGGAGCACGAGGGTGGCGATCGCGCCGATGCCGGAGCGTCCGTCCGTGGACGGACTCGACGAGAAGTGGTCGAAGGCCTGGACCGAGTCGGGCACCTACCGCTTCGTGGCCCCGGTATCGCGCGAGCAGGTCTACTCGATCGACACCCCGCCGCCGACGGTCTCCGGTTCGCTGCACGTGGGGCACGTGTTCTCCTACACGCACACCGATCTGATCGCGCGTTACCAGCGGATGCGCGGCAAGAGCGTGTTCTATCCGATGGGCTGGGACGACAACGGCCTGCCGACGGAACGCCGCGTGCAGAACCATTTCGGCGTGCGCTGCGAGCCCTCGCTCCCCTACGACCCGGACTTCACGCCCACCTCCGAGGCGCAGTCCGTGTCCCGGCGCAACTTCATCGAGCTCTGCGAAAAGCTGACCGCCGAGGACGAGCGCGCCTTCGAGCACCTGTGGCGCCGCCTCGGGCTCTCGGTGGACTGGTCGCGCTCGTACACGACCATCGGGGAACGGGCGCGGAAGGTCGCGCAGACGGCCTTCCTGCGGCTGCTGGCCAAGGGCGAGGCGTATCAGGCCGAGGCGCCGACGATGTGGGACGTGGACTTCCAGACCGCCGTGTCGAACGCGGAGATGGAGGACCGCGAGCGGCCGTCGGCGTATCACCGGCTGCGATTCACCGTGGACGGCGCTCCGGTGTTCATCGAGACGACGCGGCCCGAGTTGCTGCCCGCGTGCGTGGCGCTGGTGGCGCATCCGGATGACGAGCGCTACCAAGGACTTTTCGGCAAAGAGGCGACCACGCCGGTGTTCGGCGTGCGGCTGCCGGTGCTCGCGCATCCCCTGGCACAGCCCGACAAGGGCTCCGGCATCGCGATGGTGTGCACCTTCGGCGACCAGACCGACATCCTGTGGTGGCGCGAACTCGGCCTGGCCACGCGGACGATCATCGGCCGCAACGGCAGGCTGCGGGCCGTCGAGTTCGACTCGCCGAGCGCGCAGCGGGCCTACGACCCGCTGGTCGGGCTGACGGCGAACCAGGCGCGCAAGGCGATCGTCGAGCTGCTGGGAGACACGCCGCCGCGGCAGATCACGCATCCGGTGAAGTTCTACGAGAAGGGCGAGCGGCCGCTGGAGATCGTGTCCTCGCGGCAGTGGTTCATCCGCACGATGGCGCACCGGGACGAGCTGCTGGCCCGTGGCGCGCAGATCACCTGGCATCCGGCGTTCATGAAGGCCCGCTACGACGACTGGGTCAACGGTCTGGCCGCGGACTGGCTGATCTCCCGTCAGCGCTACTTCGGCGTGCCGTTCCCGCTCTGGTACCCCTTGGACGCCGAGGGGCAGCCGGACTACGGGCGGCCGATCCTGCCCGACGAGGCGGACCTGCCGGTGGACCCGCAGAGCGCGACGCCCGCCGGATTCACCGAGGCGCAGCGCGGCGAGCCCGGCGGATTCCTCGGCGAGCCCGACGTGATGGACACGTGGGCCACGTCCTCCCTCACGCCGCAGCTGGCCACCGGCTGGCTCGACGACCCGGAGCTGCACGCGCTGACGTATCCGATGGATCTTCGCCCGCAGGCGCACGAGATCATCCGCACCTGGCTGTTCTCGACTGTGGTGCGCTCGCTGCTCGAAGCGGACGCGACGCCGTGGAAGCACGCCGCGATCGCGGGCTGGATCCTGGACCCGGACCGCAAGAAGATGTCGAAGTCCCAGGGCAACGTCGTCACCCCGGAGCACCTGATCGACGAGTACGGCGCCGACGGCGTGCGCTACTGGGCCGCACTGGGCAGGCCGGGTACCGACACCGCCTTCGAGCCGCGGCAGATGAAGGTGGGCCGGCGGCTGGCGACGAAGGTGCTGAACGCGGCGAAGTTCGTGTACGGCTTCGAGGAGGCCGCGCCGGGCGCCGTCGTGACCGAGCCGCTGGACGCCGCGGTGATCGACGCGCTCAAGTCCACCGTCGCGGAGGCGACCGCGGCCTTCGACGCGTACGAGTACAGCACGGCGCTGACCGTGGCCGAGCGGCTGTTCTGGACCTTCTGCGACGACTACGTGGAGCTGGTCAAGGAGCGCGCCTACGCGGGCTCCGACTCGGCCCGCCTCACCCTTCGGCTCGCGCTCGGCGGCCTGCTGCGCCTGCTCGCGCCCTTCCTGCCCTACGTGACCGAGGAGGTGTGGTCCTGGACGCATCAGGACTCGATCCACGCCGCCTCGTGGCCGACGGCGGACGAATGGGCCGAGGTGGCGGGTGATCGGCGGCTGCTGGACGCCGCGTCGGCGGCGATCGGCGCGGTGCGCAAGGCGAAGTCGGACGCGAAGCTCTCGATGCGCGCCGAGGTTGCGGCGGCCGTCGTGTCCGCACCCGCGTCAACTGTGCCGCACATCCGCGGATTCCAAGCAGACCTTCAGGCAGCGGGCCGCCTCGGCGCGATCGAGTACGCCGAGGCGGAGGAGCTGACGGTGCGGCTGGGCTAGCCCATCTCCTCCAGCGCCTTGCCCTTCGTCTCCTTGACGAACCTGAGGATGAAGGGGATGGAGAGGAACGCGAAGCAGGCGTAGATGATGTAGGACCCGGACAGCGACCAGCGGCTCATGCTCGGGAAGGACTGCGAGATCGCGAAGTTGGCCACCCACTGGAAGGCCGCCGCGACCGAGAGCGCCAGGGCCCTGATCCTGTTCGGGAACATCTCGCCGAGCAGCACCCAGACCACGACGCCCCAGGACATCGCGAAGAAGAACACGTAGACGTGCGCGCCGACGATCGCGGTGGTGCCGTAGGCCTTCGGGATCGAGGAGACCCCGGAGGCCTTGTCCACGTGCGAGAAGGCCCAGGCGACCAGGCCCAGCGAGATCGTCATGCCCGCCGAGCCGATGAGGGCCAGCGGCTTGCGGCCGATCCGGTCGATCACCGCGATCGCCACGACCGTGCCGACCACGTTGACGATCGAGGTGGACACCGAGAGCAGCAGCGAGTTGGCGACGTTGTAGCCGACCGACTGCCACAGCAGCGACGAGTAGTAGAAGATCACGTTGATGCCGACGAACTGCTGGAAGACCGAGAGGCCGATGCCGATCAGCACGATCGGCAGCACGAAGCCGCTCGGCCCCAGCAGGTCGCGGAAGCCGGGCTTGTGCTCGGAGCGCAGCACGGCGCGGATCTCGGCGATCCGGCCCTCGACGTCGATCTTCGGGCCTTCGACCCTGGTGAGCACGTCGACCGCCTGCTGGTGCCGGTTGTTGGCGATCAGGTAGCGCGGCGACTCGGGCACCAGCAGCGCGAGCAGGCCGTAGAGCAGCGCCGGGAAGGCCTCGATGATCAGCATCCAGCGCCAGGCCTGCAGGCCCCACAGGTTGTTGGTGGTCTGGCCGTTGGCCGCCTCGTTGAGCCCGTAGTTGATCAGCTGCGAGATGAAGATGCCGAGCACGATCGCCATCTGCTGCAGCGAGCCGAGCCGGCCGCGGTACTGCGGCGGGGCGACCTCGGCGATGTAGGCGGGCGCGACGACCGAGGCGATGCCGATGCCGATACCGCCGATGATCCGCCAGATCGACAGGTCGACGATGCTGAACGCGAGGCCGGAGAAGACGCCGGAGACGACGAACAGGGCCGAGGCGATCAGCATCACCTTCACCCGGCCGATCCGGTCGGCCGTAGGTCCGGCGAACCAGGCGCCGACCGCCGAGCCGAGCAGGGCCGAGGCCACGGCGAAGCCGGTCTGGTTGGACCCCACGTCGAAGTGCTTCTGGATGCCGGTGACCGCCCCGTTGATCACGGAGCTGTCATAGCCGAACAGGAAGCCGCCCATCGCCGCCGCGGCCGCGATGAACACCACGTAGCCGAAGTGCTCCTCGCCCTTTTGGACACTCGTCGTCATCGTCGCCATGCTTCGCACGGTAACCCGCGCGCGGCGAAGCTAACCTGCCGCGGCGTCCGATCGAGTGAGAGCCCTGCCGGACGCGGGCGCGCGCAGGCCCCGGCCGCGCTCCGGACGGTGGAGAGCGGGCCGGGGCCTGCGGGCGTGCGTCAGCGCATCGCGGCGAACCGCGACATGGCGTGCTCGACGAGCCGGATCAGCGTGAGCTTGGTCGACTCCCGCGACCGCGCGTCGCACGTGACGATCGGCACGTCGGTCGGCACCGACAGGGCCTCGCGCACGTCGTCCATCTCGTGGCTGAGCACACCGTCGAAGCAGTTGACCGCGATGATGTACGGCAGCCCCGCGTCCTCGAAGTAGTCGATCGCGGCGAAGCAGTCGGCCAGTCGGCGGGTGTCGACCAGCACCACGGCGCCGATGGCGCCCCGGGTCAGGTCGTCCCACATGAACCAGAAGCGGTTCTGACCCGGCGTGCCGAACAGGTACAGGATCAGATCCCGGTCCAGCGAGACACGGCCGAAGTCCATGGCCACCGTGGTGGTCGTCTTGTCCGGCACCTTCGACAGGTCGTCGATGCCGTCGCTCGCCGCCGTCATGACCGCTTCCGTGGTCAGCGGGTTGATCTCGGAGACGGCGCCGACGAACGTGGTCTTGCCGACTCCGAACCCGCCCGCCACCACGATCTTGACCGATGTGGTCGGCCCCGAAGGCGCGGGCGCGGCGTAGCCCGGGCTAGAGGTTGCGAAGTCCAAGGAGCACCCTTTCCAGAAGCGCGAGGTCGGGCTTGCCTTCGGCGGTGCCCGGCTGCTGAACGGCGATCAGACCCGACTCGGCCATATCGCCGACCATGACCCGGGCCACGCCCAGGGGCATTCGCATCAGTGCCGCGATCTCGGCCAGCGACTTGATCTCGACGCAGAGTTCGCAGATGCGCTGATGCTCCGGCATGAGCCCGTAGCCGGGGTTGCGTCCCTGCGGCGTGGTCGTGACCAGCGCCTCCAGGGCCAGTTGATAGCGCGCCCGCGTCCGGCCGCCTGTCATGGCGTACGGGCGGACAAGCGGTGAGGAGTCTTGTCCTGAACTCAATGAAACCGTCCTTCGCGTCGGGGAGAGCAGCGACTACCGGGGCAGCGAGTTCTGCAGCTCCGCGCGCAGCGCGGGAGTCAGGACGTCGCCGGCCCGTTCCACCAGCAGGGCCATCTCGTAGCCGATCAGGCCCATGTCGCAGTCGGAGGAGGCGAGGACGGCCAGCACCGAGCCGTCGCTGATCGCCATCACGAACAGGAAGCCGCGGACCATCTCGACGACGGTCTGGGTGACCGAGCCGCCCTCGAAGATCCGGGCCGCGCCCGTGGTCAGGCTGGACAGACCGGAGGCGACCGCGGCGAGCTGGTCGGCCCGGTCCCGCGGGAAGCCGTTGGAGACCGCGAGCAGCAGTCCGTCGGAGGAGACCACCACGGTGTGCGCCACCCCCGGCACACGGTCCACGAAGTTCGTGATCAGCCAGTTGAGGTTCTGGGCGGCCTGGCTCAGCTCGCTCACGGTTGTGCCCTTTCCAAATCAGTGCCTGAAATACGGTTCGGCAAAGCTGCGTCCGGCTCCATCGTGCCTCGTAACGCGGTGGCGGGTCGAGACCGGCGGAGCCCCGGCGCGTGGGAGACGCCGGGCAGGGACATGGACACGGACATCACTTCTCGCCCTCGGGAGTCTGCTCGCCGCCCTGCCCGGTCGCCGCGTCGCGGCCCTGGCGCAGGCCGCGGTGGAAGCTGGAGAGCTTGCCGCGCACCTCCTCGGCGGAACGGGCGGGCATCGCCGGGGGCGTGGCCTTGGCCGCCCCGGTGCCGCCGGCCGAGCCGGGGACCAGGTTCGACTTGGGCACCCGCTTGGGCAGGCCCTTCTGGGTCAGGCCGGCGGCCACCGGCTTCGCGGCGGCCTGGGCCGCGCGCCAGCCCTCGTCGCCCGGGGACGACCAGGCGGCCGAGCCGGCGCCTGCGGGCTGCGGCGAGGGAACGTCCTGCGCGGGCTGCCGGCCTGGCAGGGGGGACTCCATAGGCGTTTCTCCTGCGGAGGTCGGTGCGGCCGTCGCGGGTGCCGACGGCGTGGGCTGGGTGGTGCTCGTCGCGTCCGGGGTGGTGGTCCCGAGACTCGGCGGGGTCGGAAGCTCGACCTGCGGCTCCTCGAGCGGGGCCGGGGCGGGGGCCGGGGCCTCGAGCTCCACCCGCGGCGCCGCCGGAGCGGCGAGCGGGACGGGCGCCGGAGCCGGGGCCTCGACCCCGGCGCGCAGGTTCTGCGCTGCCGCCCGCGCCTCGTCGCGGCGGCGGAACCACTCGGACTCCATCGCCTCGAAGATCGGCAGCCGCTCGTCGGTGGTCGGGGCCGGGGGCAGCGGGTCGGCCGCGAACAGCCGCTCGGCCACGGTGAACTCGCCGGAGCCGGAGAGCTCGTCCGCGCCCTGCTGCCCGCCCTGGCCGCGGCGGCCGAGCCGGAACTCGCCGGTGTCGTCCGAGGCGCGCTGCGGGAGCACGGCGGGCGGCGGGGTCGGGAGGGCCGGGGGCTGCCTGAGCTGCTGCGGCGCGGGCGCCGGGGCGGCCTGCGGGGCCGGGGCGGGCGGCTGGGCGGGGTTGCGCACGGCCGGGAACTGGCCGGTGTTCCCGACGTCCCTGATCCGCGGCAGCTGACCGGTGGTCTCGGCGGCCCGGGCCGGGGGCGCGGGCGGCGGCTCGGCGGGCGAGCGCTCGGGCTCCGGCTGCGGGGCCGTGGGCAGCGGAAGCTGCGGCTCGGCCTGCGGCGGAAGCTGCTGGAACTGCTGCGGAGCCGGGGCGCCGAGGTTCAGCTCGTTGCGCGGGGCGGCCCGGAAGGGGTTGCCGGGCGCGGCCGGCGGACGCGGGGCGGCGGGCGCCTCGGGCGCCTGCTCCGGCACGAAGGGACCGCCGTGGCCGCGCGGCTCGCCGGCGAAGGGGTTGGCGCCGCCCTGCTGCGGCAGGCCCGGCAGACCCGGCAGGCCCTCGGCGCCGAAGGGTGCGGCGGGCAGGCTGGGCGGCTCCTGGCTGAACGGCAGCGGCGTGGACGGGCCCTCTTCGCGCGCTCCGCCCGCGAAGGGGTTGACCGGCGGGCCGACCGGCGGGGTCGGCAGGGTCAGGTCGGTCTGCTCGTCCAGCGGCGTGCGGGCGCTCGGTATGCCCTGGCCGAGCGCGCGCTCGGGGGCCGGGGCGTCCTGCTGGCCGCCGCCGACGCCGAGGCCGCTCAGCGAGCCGAGGCCGGTGGGCTGCGGGTGCGGCTGGGGGCCGGTGGCGTCCTGCTGCTCGGCGAAGGCCGGGAAGCCCTCGGAGCCGATCGCACCGCGGCGCGGCAGCACGCCGCCGAGGTTGCGCACCCCGGTGGCGGACAGCTCGGTGACCGGGGCCTGCTCGTTCTCGATGCCGGCCAGCAGCGAGCTCGGCACCAGGACCAGCGCGGTGATGCCGCCGCCGGCCGAGCGGCGCAGCCGCACCTGGATGCCGTGCCGGGTGGCCAGCCGGCCGACCACGTAGAGGCCCATGCGGCGGGAGATGGCGACGTCGATGACCGGCGGGTTGGCCAGCCGCTCGTTCGCGTCGTCGAGCTCCTCCGGGGTCATGCCGATGCCGGAGTCCTCGATCTCCAGCATCACGCCGCCGGTGTTCAGCGTGTTCGCGGTGACGGTGACGCGGGTCTCCGGCGCGGAGAACGAGGTCGCGTTCTCCAGCAGCTCGGCGACCAGGTGGACGAGGTCGTTGACGACGCGGCCGACAACGTTGGTGTCCGGCAGGCCCTGCAGCTGGACCCGCTCGTACTGCTCCACCTCGGACGCGCCGGCGCGCAGCACGTCGAGCAGGCGGACCGCCTGGCTCCACTTGCGGCCCGGCTCCTCACCCGCGAGGACCAGCAGGTTCTCACCGTTGCGGCGCATACGGGTGGCGAGGTGGTCCAGCTTGAAGAGGTTGGCCAGCTGGTCCGGGTCCTGCTCGGAGTTCTCCAGCTCGTCGATCAGCCGCAGCTGGCGCTGGACCAGCGACTGCGACCGGCGGGAGAGGTTGACGAACATCGAGTTGACGTTCGCGCGGAGCATCGCCTGCTCGGAGGCCAGTCGGACGGCCTGCTGGTGGACCTCGTCGAAGGACCGCGCCACCTCGCCGATCTCGTCGGAGGAGGAGATCGGGATGGGCTCGACCCGGCTGTTCGCGTCGGCCGTGGCGGCGTCGGCGTCGCGCAGCCGGCGGACCATCTCGGGCAGTCGCGTCGAGGCGATGTCCAGGGCCGCGGCGCGCAGCAGGGACAGCGGGCCGGTCAGCGAGCGGGCCACGAAGATGGTGCCGACGAAGGAGAGCAGCAGCGCGACGATGATCACGCCGATGTTGAGGTACAGGTCGTTGTCGGCGTTGTTCAGCAGGGACTGCGTGTCGTTCTGCATCTGGGCGATCGTCGCGGCCTGCACGGCGCGCAGGTTGCCCAGCGTGGTCGGCAGGTCCTCGTCGGCCACCGAGGTGCTCAGGTTGAGCTGGTTGGCGGCGACCGCCGCGTTGGTGTTCGAGGACTGCAGCACGGCGAGCGCGGCCGCGTTGCCCGCGGAGGAGCCGGCCACCTCGGGGCCGGAGACGGTCGCGTTGAAGGACTGCACCAGCGAGGGGGCCGCCACGGACTCGAACTGGTTCTGCGAGGACGTGTACGCGGCGAGAGCCGTCTCCAGCGTGTTGGCCTGCGCGGTCTGCACGATCGCCGGGCCGAGCGGACCGTCGTCGTGGATGACCTGGCCGGTGATCGCGGCGGCCTCGGCCTCGGCCTCGACCATCGCGGTGATCGCGGTCAGGGCCTGCTGGTCCTGCGTCAGCGAGATGTCCGAGGCGCCCGAAGCGGCGTTGGCCACGACGTGGATCACGTCGCTGATCATGTCGGTGTAGGCGTTGTACGTGGTCGTGTACGGCGCCGAGGAGGTGGTGACCACCTTCTCGATGCTCGGCAGGTCGTCGACGCGGCCGACCGCCTCGACCGTGGCCTCGCGCAGGCCGGCCGCGTACGAGCTGCCGGTCGCGACCGCGGACGCGGAGGCGCGCAGGTTGTCACGCACCACGTTGGTGTTGTTGATGGCGTACGTGTAGTCGCCGTAGTTGGCGTTGCCGGAGGTGCACGGTCCGCCGTTCGAGGTGGCGAGGCACAGGGCCGCGGCCTGCCGCTCGTCCTGCAGCGCCAGCACCAGGGTCTCGACCGTGGCGACCGTGTTCGCCTGGAACTTGACGTTCGCGTAGTGCGTGCGGTCCTGGAACAGCGTGTTGACGCGGGTCGCGGCCACGCCGATCGCGATGATCAGCGGGAAGCACACCAGCAGGAAGAGCCGGTTGCGCACGCGCCAGCTGCGGATGGAGAAGCGTCCGGGGCGCTCGGCGCCGGCGGAGTTACCGGGAACGGGCGGCTGACCCGGCGGGCGGATGCCGCGCCGCCGCTCGGACGCGGCCGTGTTGACACCGGAGCTCCGAGCGCCGCTTTGGGCGGACTCGCGGCGCGGGGTCACGGGTCGTGTCTGCACTTGCCCTCACCAGATTCTGGGCCGTGTCCGGCGACGCCCCGGCGGCCCGTGCTCGGCTCGCGCTGAAGCGTCGTGGTGCGGCGGGTAGCTCGACCGTTCGAGCGCAGCGCTCGCCGGTCCGTTCAGGAAACGAATTCCAGCACAGTCCCGGCGCCTGAGCCAAGACGGGGGTGACACAATTCAGAATCAACCCGAGAACGAACCGTATAAATCTGGACATACCGGACGACTTTGCTGAGTTTTCACCGACACGCCTAGCAAATTGCCGACACTCGGTGGAAGACTTCGGCTAGCCCGGACCGCCCGCGCGGACCAGGAACGATCGCGCAATCACGGAACGTCGCCGAATCACGACTTTACGTGAGTAGCCCCTGTTTAGGTATCACCTCGGGGCCAATTATCCTCGGCTGAATCTTCTGTGCCCCCGCGCGTTGTTTCGAAACCGCGACAGTGGCGATTCCCCGGCACGTATTCATGGTCACCCGGAAGTGGATTAGCATTGCGCCGCCAGACCCACCGTTCCGTGTCAGAACCCGAGAGGCCCCGCATGTCCAAGACCCGAGCGCCGCGGTCCGACCGACCCGTGCGGCTTTCGCGCTCCTGGCGCCGGAGGCTCGGCGCGTACGGCGGCGCCCTCGCCCTGGTGGGCGGGCTGACCAGCGCGTGCAGCTCCGGCAGCGGATCCGTGGAGAAGCCGGACCTCAACATCGGCGTCGTGACCGGGATCGGCGCGGCCACCTTCGAGATCGGCATCGACCAGCACGTGTTCGACACGAACGGCCTGAACCTCAACGTCACGCCGTACTCGACGGACGCGGCCGCCGAGACCGCCCTGCAGAAGGGCCAGATCGACGTCGCCTTCGGCGACTACTCGGAGTTCCTGAACGTCGGCTCCTCCCCGGTGGCCACCAGCGTGCAGGTGGTCGGCGAGGGCTACGACGCGGGCGAGAACACCATCGGCCTGGTCGCCGCCGCGGGCTCCTCGCTCAAGTCCACCCCGCTCGCCTCGAACAACGGCGTGGCCGCGCAGATCTCCAACGGCTCGGTCAGCGTGGACGTGCCCGACCTGGCCAGCCCCGAGTACCTGGCGCTGGCCACCTGGGCGATCAGCCAGCAGAACCCGCTGAACCAGAGCGCGGAGAAGGTGAACGCGGCCGGCACCAACACGGACGGCCCGACCACCGCGTCGGCGATGATCAACGCCGTGGTCTCCGGCTCCTACGCCACCGCGGTGCTGCAGGAGCCCTACCTGACCGAGGCGGTCGAGACCGGCAAGGTCGTGGAGGTCGCCAACCTCGACTCCGGCAACGCCGAGAACATGCCGATCTCCGGCTTCTTCGCGCTGCGCACCACCGCGCAGAAGGACCCGAACACGATCGCCGCGTTCCAGGCGAGCCTGGCGCAGGCGCAGGCCTTCGGCCAGAGCCGGGTCGCCGTGGAGAAGGCGCTGACCGTGGCCAAGGTCCCGGCCGTCGTCGCCGCCACCACCGCGATCGGCAACTACCCGACGAACATCGTCGCGGCGAACCTGACCAACGTGCTCTCCCTGATGGGCGCGGCCAACCTGCAGACCGCGGGCCTCGACGCCGCGACGCTGACCGGCGGCAGCGACAGCTGACCTCCCGTCAGCTGTCCGACCCGCCGGTTAGGCTCCTACCTAGCAATCGCACACTAGGTAGGAGCAGCCGATGCTGATGACGACCGACGAGACGGCGCCGTCCGAGACCCCGAGTGCCGCGGAGGTCCGGTTCCGCTCCGATGTGACCGTGGAGCTGGTGAAATCCAGCGCGAGCGACGCGGACGTGCTGTTCGCCGCGCGGGTCTCGACGGCCGGCGAGAAGTCGCTCGAGGAGGTCGGCGCGGACGCCGAGCGCTCCGCCGGGCTGATCAACTACCTGATGCGCGACCGGCACGGCTCCCCCTTCGAGCACAACCAGTTCACCTTCTACGTCTCCGCGCCGATCTTCGTGTTCCGCGAGTTCATGCGGCACCGCACCTTCAGCTACAACGAGGAGTCCGGCCGCTACCGCAGGCTGGAGCCGGTGTTCTACACCCCCGGCGCCGAGCGCAAGCTGGTGCAGGAGGGCAAGCCCGGCCGCTACGTTTTCGTGGACGGCACCCCCGAGCAGCACGAACTCGTCGACGCGACCACCCGCCGGATCTGCACCGCGGCCTACGAGGGCTACCTGGAGATGCTCGAGGCGGGGGTGGCGCGCGAGGTGGCGCGCGGCGTGCTGCCGGTGTCGATCTACTCCACGATGTACGCCACGTGCAACGCCAGGGCCCTGATGAACTTCCTCTCGCTGCGCACCAAGCGCGAGGACTCGACCTTCCCCTCCTTCCCGCAGCGCGAGATCGAGATGGTGGCCGAGCGGATGGAGGAGCACTTCGCCCAGGCGATGCCGCTCACCCACGCCGCCTGGAACCGCAACGGCCGGGTCGCCCCGTAAGTGGTTTGTCCGACTTCCACGCGATCGGATGAACCGCCCCGGCCGCCCGTGACCGCGGCCCGCCCGAATCGGTAGTAGCGGACAGGACCCCGCCGCGTCGTGACCCCCCGAACTCGGCGCGGCGGGCGTCTGCCCACGAGGGACCCCGCCGCGCCGTGACACTGAAACCACCTGAACTCGGCGCGACGGGCGTCCGCCCACGAGGGACCCGCCGCACTCCCACTCGACTCACGTCTCACCGTTCACATGTCGGTGTCGCGTGCCCGCACCGGTCCGGTAGCTTTATCCCATGGCCTCCACTTATTCCAGCTCCGTGCCGTTCGGCCGCGTCGCCACCGCCATGGTCACCCCCTTCACCGCCGACGGCGCCCTGGACCTGGACGGCGCCCGACAGCTGGCGCGGCAGCTTGTGGAGTCCGGCAGTTCGGCCCTGGTCCTGAACGGGACGACCGGCGAGGCGCCCACCACCTCGGCCGAGGAGAAGATCGCGCTGATCAAGGCCGTCCTCGAGACGGTCGGCGACCAGGTCAAGATCATCGGCGGCATCGGCGGCAACAACACGGCGCACACCGTCGAGGAGGCCAAGGCCGTGGCCGCCGCCGGCGCGCACGCGATCCTCGCCGTCACGCCGTACTACAGCCGTCCGCCGCAGGAGGGCGTCTACCGGCACTTCGTCGCCGTGGCCGACGCCACCGACCTGCCGGTGATGCTCTACGACATCCCCGGACGCACCGCCACCCCGATCGCGACCGAGACGCTGCTCCGGCTCGCCGAGCACCCGCGGATCACCGCGGTGAAGGACGCGAAGGGCGACCTCGGTGCGACCAGCCGGGTGATGGCCGAGACCGACCTGGCCTACTACTGCGGCGACGACATGCTGAACCTGCCCGCCGCGGCCGTCGGCTCGGTGGGCACCGTCTCCGTGGTCTCCCACCTGGTCGGACCCGAGCTCAACGCGATGTACGAGGCCTATTTCGCCGGCGACGTCGCGAAGGCCAGGGACATCCACCGGATGCTGCTCCCGGTGTTCACGGGTGTGTTCCGCACCCAGGGGGTAATCACCATCAAGGCGGCCCTGCGCGCCCTCGGCCGGCCCGGTGGCCCGGTGCGGCTGCCGCAGGTCGACCTGGACGCCGCGGGACTGGCCACGCTGCGCGCGGACCTCGCCGCCGCCGGCATCGCCATCTGACCCGACCGCGCCCCGCACACACACGCTTACGGCCCTCGCGCCGGACAACCGCAGAACAACCGAATAAGAACGGCGACACCGTCGCACGACGGCCGTCGCCTTATCACACCGTTCGAATCACCACTGGACATATCGCTATGAATGCACCACGAGGAGCCGCCTGATGAGTCATCCGCACCCCGAGCTGGGGACCCCGCCGCCGCTGGCCGAGGGCGCGCTGCGCCTCACCCCGCTCGGCGGTCTCGGCGAGATCGGCCGGAACATGACCGTCTTCGAGTACGGCGGCAAACTGCTGATCGTGGACTGCGGGGTGCTGTTCCCCGAGCCCGAGCAGCCCGGCGTGGACCTGATCCTGCCGGACTTCACCTCGATCAGGGAGCGCTACGACGACGTCGTCGCCGTGGTGCTCACGCACGGCCACGAGGACCACATCGGCGCCGTCCCCTACCTGCTCAAGGAGCGGCCGGACATCCCGCTGATCGGCTCGCAGCTGACGCTGGCGCTGATCGAGGCCAAGCTCGCCGAGCACCGCATCCGGCCGTACACGCTGGAGGTGAAGGAGGGTCAGACCGAGCGGATCGGCCCGTTCGACTGCTCCTTCCTGGCGGTCAACCACTCGATCCCGGACGCGCTGGCCGTGGTCATCAAGACCGGCGCCGGGACCGTGCTGCACACCGGCGACTTCAAGATGGACCAGCTCCCGCTGGACGGACGCCTCACCGACCTCGCGGGCGTCTCCCGGCTGGGTGAGACCGGCCTCGACCTGGTGTTGGTGGACTCCACCAACGCCGAGGTCCCCGGCTTCGTGGCAAGCGAGCGGGAGATCATGCCCGCGCTCGAGCGCGCCTTCGCGACTGCGCAGCGCCGGCTGATCGTCGCGTCCTTCGCGAGCCACGTGCACCGCATCCAGCAGGTGCTGGACTGCGCGGTGAAGTACAAGCGCAAGGTGGCCTTCATCGGCCGCTCGATGGTCCGCAACATGGGCGTGGCCCGCGACCTCGGGTACCTGAAGGTACCGGACGGCCTGGTCATCGACGCCAAGGTGATCGAGGAGCTGCCGCCGGAGCAGGTGGTCCTGGTCTGCACCGGCTCCCAGGGCGAGCCCATGGCGGCCCTCTCCAGGATGGCCAGCCGCGACCACCAGATCCGCATCGTCGAGAACGACACCGTCGTGCTGGCCTCGTCGCTGATCCCGGGCAACGAGTCGGCCGTCTACCGCGTGATCAACGGCCTGAGCCGCTGGGGCGCCAACGTCGTGCACAAGGGCAACGCCAAGGTGCACGTCTCCGGCCACGCCAGCGCGGGCGAGCTGCTGTACTTCTACAACCTCGCCAAGCCCAAGAACGTCATGCCCGTGCACGGCGAATGGCGCCACCTGAGGGCCAACGCCGACCTCGCGGTCCTGACCGGCGTCCCGCGCGAGCGCACGGTTCTCGCGGAGGACGGCGTGACGGTCGACCTGGTCGACGGCGTGGCGAAGATCTCCGGCAAGGTCCCCTGCGGCTACGTCTACGTGGACGGCGCCTCCGTCGGCGACATCACCGAGGCCTCCCTCAAGGACCGCAGGATCCTCGGCGACGAGGGCTTCATCTCCGTCTTCGCCGTCGTCGACGCCGACACCGGCAAGGTCACCGGCACCCTCCAGGTCCAGTCCCGCGGCGCCGGCATCGACGACGAGCAGCTCACCGCCGTCATCCCCAAGATCGAAGAGGCCCTGGCCGACGCGGCGGCCGAAGGCGTGGGCGACGCCTACCAGCTCCAGCAGATCATCCGCCGCGTTGTCGGCAAGTGGGTCAACGACTCCTTCCGCCGCCGCCCGATGATCCTCCCGGTCATCATCGAGGTCTGAGCACGACGCGGGACCGGGCAGCACAACGACGTCTGGCGCGCCACTGGCGCGCCAGACGTCGTCCAACACACGTTCGACTGACGAATCATCACCTGATCCAGTGAACCGGTCACCATGCCCTTGAACAGCGATGTTCCAGCGCAAGAGCATCGCTTCATGCAATATCAGACCGGCGCATAGCGCGACCGAGGAGGGCAATACCCTGTCCCTACTCGCCGTCCACAAGCCGAGGCGCAAACCGATGGACCGTCGACCCCGCACCCTCCGCGAACTCGCGGACGAACTGCTGGAATACCAGCGCGTCGAGTACATCGACGAAGACAGGCTCACGATCGTGACGCCGCCGAGTTTCACGCACGGCAAGATCGTCGAGTCGATTCTCAGAGCGGTGTTCCGCGCGCAGGCTCCCGGTGATGTCCCCGAGGGCCCGACCTGACCCACACGAACGTCGGCCCGGCGCGCCATCGGCGTGCCGGGCTCTGTCAAACACACGTTCACATATCTTGCGAGAGAAGGCTTCTGCGGCGGACGGGGTTCGCGTCGCGGGGCCGCGGTGCGGGCGGCCGCGGGACTAGGAGGCCGTCCTGGGGCCCGCGAGCTTCACCGCGTGGCGCATGGCGGTGCGGGCTCGGCTGGAGTCCTTGGCGGCGTAGTAGGCGGCGGCCAGGCGGTACCAGCAGCGCCAGTCGTCGGGGGTGGCTTCGGTCTCGGCCTTGCGCTTGGCGAAGAGTTCGTCGGCGGCGGCGCGGTCCACTCTGCCGCCGGGGCTGCGCGGGAGGGCGTCGATCTCGTCGTAGCGCAGGCCGCCGCCGGGGGTCTCGTCCTCGTCGAGGGCCACCGCCAGGCGCTCGGTGGCCAGGCCGAACTGGATCTCGCGCCAGAGGAACCAGGCGCCGATCACGCCGAAGGCGATGACGGCCGCTCCCAGCAGGCCCGCGGTGAGGCTGTGCTCGCTGAAGGCCGTCTGCAGGGCGAGGACTCCCCGCCACAGGCAGCCGACCAGGTAGAAGACGAGCACGGCGCCGAGCAGGAACGCGGTGGTGCGGGCACGCATGGTGATCAGATCCAGACCGGCTTCGGTGATGCGAACACGCCCAGGCTACAGGCTCAGATAGTGCTCGAGACCGACGGTCAGGCCCGGGTGCTTTGCGACTTCGCGCACACCGAGCACCACTCCGGGCATGAAGGACTCGCGGTCCAGGGAGTCGTGCCGGATGGTCAGGGTCTCCCCCACGCCGCCGAGCAGGACCTCCTGATGGGCGACGAGGCCCCTCAGCCGCACCGAGTGGATGGTCACGTCGTCGACCTTGCCGCCGCGGTGGTGGTCGGCGTCCTCGGTGGTGGCGTCGGGGGACGGGGCCACGCCCGCGGCCCGGCGCGCCTCGGCGATCAGCTGGGCCGTGCGCAGCGCGGTGCCGCTGGGGGCGTCCAGCTTGTTCGGGTGGTGCAGCTCGACGATCTCGACCGACTCGAAGAAGGCGGAGGCCTGGGCCGCGAACTTCATCATCAGGACGGCGCCGAGGGAGAAGTTGGGGGCCACGAGGACGCCGATGGCCGGGTTGCCCGCAGTGAGCTGCTCGATCTTGGCGAGCTTCTCGGGGGTGAAGCCGCTGGTGCCGACCACGGCATGGATGCCGTTGGTGACGCAGAACTCGATGGCGTCGACGGCCGCGTCCGGGGTGGTGAAGACCACGGCGGCCTGGGCCCCCGCCTGCGCGGCGAGCTTGGGGTCGTCGCCGACGTCGATCCGGGCCACGACCTCCATGCCCTCGGCGGCCTCGACCGCGTCGCACACCTGGCGGCCCATCCGACCGGCGGCGCCGAACACGGCGACCTTAAGGCCAGCGCTCACGCGAAATCCTCGACATTCTTGTACGGGCCGACGACCGCTGCCGCCGGCGAGGTGGCGAGCAGCTCCGTCGCCACGGTCTTGACCTCGTCCAGGGTGACCGAGCCGATCCGGTCGAGCACGGCGTCCACCGACAGGTGCTGGCCGTAGACCAGCTCGCTCTTGCCGATGCGGCTCATCCGGGAGCCGGTGTCCTCCAGGCCCAGCACGGTGCCGCCGCGCAGCTGGCCGATCCCGAGCGCGAGCTCCTGCTCGCTGATGCCGTCCGCCGCCGCGCGCTCGATCTCGGCGCGGCACAGGCTCAGCACCTCGCGCAGCTTCTTCGGCTGGCAGCCCGCGTAGACGCCGAACGCGCCGGAGTCGGTGAACTGAGTCGCGAAGCTGTACACGGAGTAGGCCAGCCCGCGCTTCTCGCGCACCTCCTGGAACAGGCGGGAGGACATCCCGCCGCCCAGGACCGCGGCGAGCACGCCGAGGGCCCAGCGGCGGTCGTCCAGGCGCCGTACGCCCGGGGTGCCGAGGACCAGGTGCGCCTGCTCGGTCTTCTTGCCCAGCAGCCGGACGGCCGGGGCCAGGATGGAGGGGGTGGGGTTGACGGCGTCCTGCTCGGCGCGCGAGGTGCGCGGGGCGGTCGCCGGGTCGAGCGTGATGTGCGAGGAGTCGGCGGCGGCGCGTTCGAAACCGCGCCGCACCAGGTCGACGACCTCGTCGTGGTTCAGGTTCCCGGCCGCCGCGACGACCAGGTTGGGGCCGACGTAGTGCCGGCGGTAGTGCTCGGCGATCTGGTCGCGGGTCAGGCCGCGCACCGAGTCGACCGAGCCCGCGATGGGGCGGCCCAGCGGGGTGTCGCCCCACATGGCCAGGGAGAACTCCTCGTGCACGAGATCGCCCGGGTCGTCCTCGGTCATCGCGATCTCTTCGAGGATGACCTCGCGCTCCGACTCCACATCCTCGCCGCGCAGCAGCGCGGAGGAGACGACGTCGGTGAGCACGTCCGCGGCCAGCGGCAGGTCGGCGTCGAGCACCCGCGCGTAGTAGCACGTGTACTCCTTGGTCGTGAAGGCGTTGATATCGCCTCCGACGGCCTCGATGGACGCCGAGATGTCCAGCGCGCTGCGCCGCGGGGTGCCCTTGAACAGCAGGTGCTCGAGGTAGTGGCTGGCGCCGGCCGACTCCACGGACTCGTCGCGGGAGCCGACGCCCACCCAGATCCCCATCGAGACGGACCGCACCAGCGGCATCGCCTCGGTGACGACGCGGATGCCGCCGGGCAGGACGGTCCGGCGCACCGCGCCGGAACCGTCCTCGCCCTCGAGCAGCAACTCCGTGGCCGAGCCCCGCTCGGGCTCGGCGTACGCGGACACGGCGGTCCCCTCGACGGAGTCGCTCACCTCGGGCCTTTCACTCGACTACGGACACTGCCACCAGCCTGCCGACTAGGCCTGCGGAGCGGCGTCCTCGGCCGCGGCGCCCTCCTCGGCGACCACGGGGGCCAGCGAGAGCTTGCCGCGCTGGTCGATCTCGGAGATCTCGACCTGGATCTTGTCGCCGACCTTGACCACGTCGTCGACGTTCTCCACCCGCTTGCCGCCGGCGATCTTGCGCAGCTGCGAGATGTGCAGCAGGCCGTCCTTGCCGGGCAGCAGCGAGACGAAGGCGCCGAAGGCGGTGGTCTTCACGACCGTCCCCAGGAAGCGCTCGCCGACCTCGGGCATCGTCGGGTTGGCGATCTGGTTGATCGTCGCGCGCGCCTGCTCGGCCGCCGCACCCGTCGTGGCACCGATGTAGATGGTGCCGTCGTCCTCGATCGTGATGTCCGCGCCGGTGTCCTCCTGGATCGTGTTGATCATCTTGCCCTTCGGGCCGATGACCTCGCCGATCTTGTCCACCGGGATCTTGATGGTGATGATGCGCGGCGCGAGCTCGGACATCTCGTCCGGCACGTCGATCGCCTCGAGCATCACGTCGAGCACGTGGAAGCGCGCGTCGCGGGCCTGCTTGAGCGCCTGGGCCAGCACGTTGGCGGGGATGCCGTCGAGCTTGGTGTCCAGCTGCAGCGCGGTCACGAACTCCTTGGTGCCGGCGACCTTGAAGTCCATGTCGCCGAAGGCGTCCTCGGCGCCGAGGATGTCGGTCAGCGCGACGTACTCGGTCTTGCCGTCGATCTCCGCGGAGACCAGGCCCATCGCGATGCCCGCGACCGGGGCCTTGAGCGGCACGCCCGCGTTCCACAGGGACATGGTCGAGGCGCAGACCGAGCCCATCGAGGTGGAGCCGTTGGAGCCGAGGGCCTCGGAGACCTGCCGGATCGCGTAGGGGAACTCCTCGCGGGTCGGCAGCACCGGGATCAGCGCCCGCTCGGCCAGCGCGCCGTGGCCGATCTCGCGGCGCTTGGGCGAACCCACCCGGCCGGTCTCACCGGTGGAGTACGGCGGGAAGTTGTAGTTGTGCATGTAGCGCTTGCGGTTCTCCGGGTTCAGCGTGTCGATCTGCTGTTCCATCCGGAGCATGTTCAGCGTGGTGATGCCCAGGATCTGGGTCTCGCCGCGCTCGAACAGCGCCGAGCCGTGCACCCGCGGCACGACGTCGACCTCGGCCGACAGGGCGCGGATGTCGGTCACGCCGCGGCCGTCGATGCGGACGCGGTCGCGGATGATCCGCTCGCGCACCAGCTTCTTGGTCAGCGCGCGGTAGGCGCCGGAGATCTCCTTCTCGCGGCCCTCGAACTGGCCGGCGAGCTTCTCCACCGTCTCGGCCTTGAGCCGGTCCTGCTCGGCCTCCCGCTCCTGCTTGCCGGCGATGGTCATCGCGGCGGCGAGCTCGCCGGACACGGACGCGGCCACGGCCTCGTACACGTCCTCCTGGTAGTCCAGGTAGCGCGGGAAGTCCGAGGTGGGCTTGGCGGCGAGCTTGGCCAGCTCGGCCTGCGCCCGGCACAGCTCCTTGATGAAGGGCTTCGCGGCCTCGAGGCCCTCGGCCACGATCTCCTCGGTCGGGGCGACGGCGCCGCCCTTGACCAGCTCGATCGTCTTGGCGGTGGCCTCGGCCTCGACCATCATGATCGCCACGTCGCCGTCGGCGAGCACCCGGCCGGCCACGACCATGTCGAAGACCGCGGTCTCGAGCTCCTCGTGGGTCGGGAAGGCGACCCACTGGCCCTCGATCAGGCCGACGCGCACGCCGCCGATCGGGCCGGAGAACGGCAGGCCGGCCAGCTGGGTGGAGGCGGAGGCCGCGTTGATCGCGATCACGTCGTAGAGGTGCTGCGGGTGCAGCGCCATCACGGTGGCGACGATCTGGATCTCGTTGCGCAGGCCCTTGGCGAAGGACGGGCGCAGCGGGCGGTCGATCAGTCGGCAGGTCAGGATCGCGTCCTCGGACGGACGGCCCTCGCGCCGGAAGAACGAGCCGGGGATGCGCCCGGCGGCGTACATGCGCTCCTCGACGTCGACGGTCAGCGGGAAGAAGTCCAGCTGGTCCTTCGGGGTCTTGGAGTAGGTGGTGGCCGACAGGATCATGGTCTCGTCGTCCAGGTAGGCCACGGCCGACCCTGCGGCCTGACGGGCCAGGCGGCCCGTCTCGAAGGTGACCTTGCGGGTGCCGAAGCGCCCGTTGTCGATGATCGCTTCAGTCGTCGCGATCTCGGAACCCTCCATGGGTTCCCTCCTTATCGTCTTTCGGAACGCGACGTGACCCACCTCGTCGGCGGCCAGGACCGGTCTCCGATCGAAGCCGCCGGATCCGCGCCCCCACGTGGGCGGATCCCGACGGCCACTACCGAAGATCGGTACACCGGGGTCGTACGTTCCGGTCGTTTCCTCTTCGTTTTATCCACAGCCACGCTAACCCATGCGGCAGTGTGTTCGCTCCATGACGCACCAGGACCGCGGCCTTGTGCGGTACCGAGTACGCCTAGGAGCGGCACCCGAACCTCCGGGTACCGCTCCCGCGTGCCAGTGCTGCGTTATCGGCGCAGGCCGAGCCGCTCGATCAGCGAGCGGTAGCGCGCGATGTCCTTGTCGGCGAGGTACTTCAGCAGCCGACGGCGCTTGCCGACGAGCTGCAGCAGGCCACGCCGCGAGTGGTGGTCGTGCTTGTGCGTCTTGACGTGCTCGGTCAGGTCGTTGATGCGCTTGGTGAGCAGCGCGACCTGGACCTCCGGGGAGCCGGTGTCACCCTCGACCGTCGCGTACTCGGTCATGATCTGCTTCTTCGTGGCGATGTCGAGCGACACGCGCGACTCCTCAGTCAGTAACGGGGCCCGTCCTGGTCTTGATCACAGCACGGTCTAGACCCCTTGCGTCTCACATTCTAGCAGCGCAGAGGTCAGTGCCCGACCGACTGCACCGTGTTGTAGATCGCCAGCACGCCGAGCAGCACCGGGATGACCGAGGCGAGCAGCAGCGCGTCCAGGAGGTCCACCGTGCGGGCCCAGCGCGGCGAGAGGGTGCGGTCCGGCAGGCTGAAGCCGACCAGCAGCAGCACCAGGCCGACCGCGAGCACGATGGCGAAGTACCAGGTCTGCTGCGCGGTGGTGGACACGTGCCGCGCGGCGCCGACCAGCACGAAGGCCTCGGCGATCACGCCGCCGCCGATCAGCGCGGTGACCTCGGTGGTGCGGCGCAGCAGCCGGGCGCGGGAGATGAGCGCCAGGCCGAGGATGCCGGCCATGGCCATCTCCCAGGCGCCGTTGGCGGCGTGCGGGGCGCTGAAGGCGAGCACCATCGAGCCGATCGCGGCGACCAGCGAGCACGCGGCGACCAGGCCGGTCAGCAGCTCGTGGCCGCGGCGGGTGCGGCGGCCGATCGCCTCGGTGTCCACCGGGTCGTCGTTGCCCGCGGGCAGCTGCGCCTTGCTCGACTGCTGCTGGCCGCCGACGCCGACCTGCGGGGCGCCGTCGATCAGCACCGGCATCGGGAAGCGGGTCAGCCGCATGGACAGGCCCGGCATGAAGCCGATCGCGGCGATCGCCACGGTGCCGGCTCCGGCCGCGAGCTTGACCGGCTCCGCGTGGACGGCGAGGCCGACGGCCGCGGCCACCGCGCCGATGGTCGCGGCGATCCCGGCCGCGACGTAGACCTCGTCGTGCTCCTCCTGCACGACTCCGCCGACGACCGCGACGACGAGCACCGCGGCGCAGGCCACGATGAAGTGGCTGCGGCCCAGGCCCGCGGAGGCCGAGATCGGCAGCACGCCGAGGCCCGCGAGGAACGCGTAGGGCACCGCGCAGCCGCCGAGCACCGCGCCGCCGACGTGGTCCTTGTAGGAGCGCGAGGCGATGCCGCCGGAGACGGTGAGCAGCACCGCGAGGATGCCGGCCACGGCCGCGGGCATGCCGTGCGGGTCGGCCGAGCTCCACAGCACCCAGGCGCCGATCGCCAGCACCAGCGCGCCGCCGACCAGGCCGAGCCTGCGGAAGTGGACGCTCCCCCACATCCGGGTGTCCTCGGCGACCGACTGCACGATCGCGTCGACCACGTCGTCGTACACCGGGGGCGGCAGCGTCTCGGTGGCCGCGCGCAGGTAGAGAAGGTCCCCGTTGCGCACACCCTGCGCGGACAGCGAGAGGCCCGTGTCGAGCTCGTTGCCGTCGAGGCGGGCGAGCGCGAAGCCGGAGTGCGCGCCCTCGTTCTGCCACTGGTCGGCCATCCGCAGCACGTCGGGCAGCAGCTCCGCCAGCGGGACGTCCTCCGGCAGCGCGACGTCCACCCGTACGTCGGGCGCCACCACGGTGATACGGCAGAACCCTGTCATTACATTGGCAGCCACTGCATGCCCCTCCCGTTTTCCCCTGCCAGAGCCGTTCGACCCGCCCGGCCATGCTGTCTACGCGCGCGAGAGTCTACTAGACTCGCCGCAGACTGCCAGTGAGTGCAACAGCTAGGTCTAGCTGGGTAAAGAGTAGGTCAACGGGAGGGGCAGGGCTTTGAGTACCGTCGTCGTCAAACGGCCGCCGCGGGTGCACCCGCCGCAGGTGCCGACCGGGGAGGTCTTCCTAGAACCACCGCCGGAACTGGCCCGGGCGGCGAAGAACGGAAGCGCCGCGATGCAGGCGCTGCCGATGCTGGGGATGCTGGGTTCCGTCGGGTTCTTCTTCATGCCCGGCACGAACATGATGATGAAGATGATGGGCGGCATGACCGTCCTGGGCTCGCTCGGCATGCTGACGCAGCAGTTGGGCGGCAACAAGAAGAACGGCGGCAAGGGAAAGACCGCCGACGCGCGCCGCGACTATCTCCGTTACCTGAGTCAGATGCGCCAGCAGGTGCGCAAGACCCAGCAGCAGCAGTACACCGCGCAGATGTGGTCGCACCCCGATCCCGCGCACCTGTGGGCGATCGTGACCAGCGGCCAGCGGCTGTGGGAGCGGCGGCCCACCGACCCGGACTTCGTGCAGATCCGGCTCGGCACGGGATCGCAGCGCCTTGCGACGCCGCTGGTGGCGCCGGAGACCGCGCCGGTGGACGAGCTCGAGCCGATCTGCGCGGACGCGCTGCGCCGGTTCATCACCGTGCAGGGAATGCTGGACAAGCTGCCGATGGCGGTGCCGCTGCGCTCCTTCTGGCACGTGCTGGTCAGCGCGGCGGGCGAGGGCACCCCGGACGACGCCCGCGGCCACGCCCGCGCGCTGCTCGCCCAGCTCGCCTCCTTCCACGCGCCGGACGAGGTCCGGATCTGCGTGCTGGCCGCGGAGAACCGCCGCCAGCACTGGGAGTGGGTCAAGTGGCTGCCGCACGCGCAGCATCCGAAGGAGAACGACGCTGCGGGCTCGGTGCGGCTGATCTACTCGGACGCGAGCGAGCTCGAGCAGGCCCTCGGCAGTGAGCTGATGGACCGCCCGCGCTTCTCCCGCGAGGCCCAGCCGATGCTGGACCAACCGCACCTGATCGTGGTCGTGGACGGCGCCCGCGCGAGCGGCGACTCCGTGCTGCTGCACGGCGAGGGCGTGCACGGCGTGACCATCATCGAGATCGACGCCGAGGGCCACGCCGGCCTGGTGCGCGGCGGCGTGCACATGTCGCTGGACGGCGAGAAGCTGAAGGTCGAGACCTCCTCGGGCGCCTCGTTCTCCGGCGTCGGCGACCGGCTCTCGATCCCGCAGGCCGAGGCGCTCGCCCGGCAGCTGGCCCCGCTGCGGGTCGGCAGCGGTGGCGACGGCGACGAGCCGCTGACCAGCGCGCTGGACTTCACCGACCTGATGGGCATCGGCGACGCGGGCTCCTTCGACACCCGCAAGGGCTGGAAGCGGCTGAGCCCGCAGGACCGGCTGCGGGTGCCGATCGGCATCGGGGAGGCCGGCGAGCCGGTCATCCTGGACATCAAGGAAGCCGCGATGGGCGGCATGGGCCCGCACGGCCTGTGCATCGGCGCCACCGGTTCCGGCAAGTCCGAGGTGCTCCGAACCCTGGTGCTCGCGCTGGCCGTCACGCACTCCTCGGACAACCTCAACTTCGTGCTCTCCGACTTCAAGGGCGGCGCGACCTTCGCCGGTATGGCCACGATGCCGCACACCGCGGCGGTCATCACCAACATGGCGGACGACCTGACGATGGTCGACCGGATGCGCGACGCCATCGTCGGCGAGATGAACCGGCGCCAGGAGATGCTGCGCGACGCGGGCAACTTCAAGAACATCCACGACTATCAGAAGGCCACCTCGGGCGGCGCGCAGCTGACGCCGATGCCGAACCTGCTGATCGTGCTCGACGAGTTCTCCGAGATGCTCACCGCGAAGCCGGAGTTCCTCGACCTGTTCATCCAGATCGGCCGGATCGGCCGTTCGCTGGGAGTGCACCTGCTGCTCGCCTCGCAGCGGCTGGAGGAGGGCAAGCTCCGCGGCCTGGACACGTACCTGTCCTACCGGCTGGGTCTCAAGACCTTCTCGGCGGCCGAGTCCCGGGTCGTGCTCGGTGTCCCGGACGCGTTCAACCTGCCCTCGATCCCCGGCTCCGGCTACCTCAAGACGGTGGGCGCGGAATCCGGCGCCGGCCCCGGCCAGCGCTTCAAGGCCGCGTACGTGTCGGGGACCTACAAGCCGCAGACGCGCACCACCGTGGAGCGCAAGCTCGACCACCGCAAGCCGACGCTGTTCACCTCGGCCTTCGTCGCCCCCGAGCGGATCCAGGAGCCGGTAGCCCCGGTCGCCGCCGCCAAGGACGACGACGACGTGATGCTCGACACCGTGCTCGACGTGCTGGTGCGGCAGATGGAGGGCGAGGGCATCCCGGCGCACCAGGTGTGGCTGCCGCCGCTGGTCGAGCCGCCCACGCTGGACGCGCTCATGCCGGGCATCCAGGCCACCCCGGACCGCGGCCTGATCGCGACCGGATACTCGGGCGCGGGGCGGCTGATCGTGCCGATCGCCATCGCGGACAAGCCGATCGAGCAGAAGCGCGAGGTCTACCAGCTGGACCTGTCCGGCGCCGCGGGCCACGCGGTCGTGGTCGGCGGTCCGCGCTCCGGCAAGTCCACGCTGATCCGCAGCATGATCACGGGACTGTCGCTGGGCCACACGCCGAGCGAGACGCAGTTCTTCTGCCTCGACTTCGGCGGCGGCTCGCTGATGAGCCTGCAGGGCCTGCCGCACATGTCCGGTCTGGGCGGCCGCCTGGACGTGGACGTGGTCCGCCGGATCGTCAGCGAGGTGGTCGGGATCCTCGACAAGCGCGAGGAGACCTTCCGCACCAACCAGATCGACTCGATCGGCACCTTCCGGGCCAAGCGCGCGCGGGGCGAGCTGCCCAACGAGCCCTTCGGCGACGTGTTCCTGATCGTGGACGGCTGGCAGACGCTGCGCAGCGAGTTCGAGATGCTCGAGCAGGACATCCTCGACATCGCGCAGCGCGGCCTCGGCTTCGGCGTGCACGTGGTCCTCTCGGCCGCGCGCTGGGCGGAACTGCGGCCGCAGCTCAAGGACGCCATCAACACGCGCATCGAGCTGCGGCTCGGTGACCCGATGGAGTCCGACGTGGACCGCAAGGTCGCGCAGAACGTGCCCGCGGGCACCCCGGGCCGCGGTCTGACCCGGGACAAGCTGCACTTCCTCGGCGCGCTGCCGCGGATCGACGGCATCGAGGACTCGACGGACCTCGCGGACGGCGTGGCCAAGACGGTCACCGCGATCGCCGAGGCCTGGCAGGGCCCCGCGGCGCCCAAGCTGCGGATGCTGCCGCTCATGGTGCCGTACTCGGACCTGCCCGAGCCCGCGGCCCGACCGGCGTTCGCGATCCCGCTGGGTGTCGACGAGAACAAGCTGGAGCCGGTGTACCTGGACTTCAACCAGGACCCGCACTTCCTGATGTTCGGCGAGAGCGAGTCCGGCAAGACCGCGGTGCTGCGCTCGATCATCAAGGGCATCACCGAGGCGTACACCGGGAACCAGGCCAGGATCCTGCTGGTCGACTACCGGCGCTCGCTGCTCGGCGCGTGCCCGGACAGCCACGCCCTCGGCTACTGCGCCGCGGCCGGGGCCGTGCAGTCCACGGTGAGCGAGATCCGGCCCTTCCTGGACAAGCGCCAGCCGGGACCGGACGTGACCGCGGAGCAGCTGCGGAACCGTTCCTGGTGGACGGGCCCGGAGATCTTCGTGATCGTCGACGACTACGACCTGGTGGCGACGCAGGGCGGCAACCCGCTGCAGCCCTTCGCCGAGTACCTGCCCATGGCGAGGGACCTCGGCTTCCACCTGATCATCTCGCGGGCCTCGGGCGGTGCGAGCCGAGCCCTGTTCGAGCCGCTCATCCAGCGCATGCGCGAGTCCCGCCAGCCCGGCCTGCTGCTCTCGGCGGACCGGGAGGAGGGCCAGCTCCTCGGCACCGTCCGCGGCAGCCAGCAGCCCGCCGGCCGAGGCACCCTCGTGTCGCGCCGGCACGGCACGATGCTGGTCCAGACGGCGTTCACCCCGCCGATCCTGTAGCAGGGCATTGCGCGAAGGCGTGGGCCCGACCGGGATTTCCCGGTCGGGCCCACGCCTTTTCGTTGAGAGCCCGTCGGTTTCGTTAGCGGCCCGCCGGTGGCCAGGGGCGTTCGCCGACGGAGCAGTGGTAGCAGAGAGCGGTCACGCCGTCGTGGTTGTACCACTCGTGGACGCCGCAGTCCGAGGCACCCTTCCCGGCGACTCCGCGATCGACGAGGAGCTGCGGGAGGTGGCGGCGCAGGCGCGTCCGCCACCGGTATCTGCCGCGTCGAGCCATGAAGCGGCGACTTCCCTACAGCTGCGCCGCGCCGCGGCGCCGTGCCGCGTCCCGCGCCACCGCGGCGCCCGCGAGCGCCACGCAGGCGGTCAGCAGGCCCGCGGCGAGGGCGATGTAGGCCCAGCGCTGCTGGTTCTCGGCCTCGTGGTTGCCGGCGGCTGCGACGTAGGGCTTGACCACGGTGCGGTCGGCCTGCTCGGTGGTGGCGGCGGGTTGGCCGTCGGAGTTGGGGCCGATGCCGAGCATGGGGGTCAGGCCGCTGATGGCGTTGCCCTGGGGGACGAGCGCGTTGCTGCCGCCGTTGACGGTGGCGGTCAGCGCCGCCTGGATGTCGGCCTCGCCCCAGCCCATGGAGGGGCTGTAGGCGCCGTCGCCGTCGGCGGTGGCTTCGATGATCTTGATGACGTCGTAGGCGCGGGCGGCGTTGCGGTAGCCGCTGCCGACCCAGTGGTGTTCCTCGATGACCAGCGCCGCCTCGGCCGCCACGTAGGGGGCGGCGAAGCTGGTGCCGTCGTCGGTGGCGATCTTGCCGTTCGGAAGCAGGCCGCCGACGCCGACGCCGGGGGCCGTCACGCCGACGAAGTACGAGTTCTTCTGGCTGCCCGTCTCGGAGAAGGTGGCCACGGTGCCGTACTGGTCCACGGCTCCCACCGCGAGCACGCCCTGGTACGAGGCCGGGTAGGTGCGCGGGTTCACGCCGTAGTCGGTGCCGTTGTTGTCGGTCGTGTCGCGGTCGCCCTGGTTGCCCGCCGAGGTCACGATGACCACGCCGTGCTGGTAGGCGTACTGCACGGCGTCGGACAGCTTCGGGTCCTGCTCGTAGCCGTCCTGCGAGATGTTGATGACCTCGGCGTTCTCGCTCACCGCGGCGTAGATGGCCTGGGCCATCCAGTCCTCGGTGTTGCCCCCCGGGGCGTTGCAGCCCGCCTCGCGGATCGAGAGCAGCTGCACGTTGGGGGCGATGCCCTGCATTCCGTTGACGCCGGCGGCCTTCTGCGCGCCGATGATCGAGGCGACCATCGTGCCGTGGCCGTCGTCGTCCTGGTTGAAGCCGGTCTCGCCGTTGAGCACCTTGCCGTCGGCCACGCTCAGCTGGCTCTGGCTCGCGATGCCGGTGTCGATGACCGCCACTCGGACGCCGTCGCCGTTGAGCTGGTTGCCGTTGTTGTCGGTCAGGTGCCCGGCGTTGGCCGCGGTGATCTCCCAGGGCGTGTTGTCCTGGTTCGCGTTCACCGACACGTTCGCGTAGGTGCAGTTGTTCGAGCCCTGTGACGCTGCCAGGGCGGTGTCCGCCGCCGCGGTGCCGGGCAGTCCGATGCCGGTGCCGCAGGCCAGCGCGGCGGCCGCGGCGGCGAAGCGCGTTTTCCGGAAGGCGCTCATGGTGCCGTGGTCCCCCGTCTCAGCTGCCTGATTGCGGCGACTTGCCGGCCTCGGCCGGATTCAGCTCCGCGCCGCCCTGCAGCAGGCTGACCCAGGTCGGCGGGACCGTCTCCACGCTCACCGAGGTGTAGCCGAGCTGTTCGACCGCCGTGACCGAGGTGTTGTTCCCCGAACCGGTCGAGCTCGGACTCGGCGAGGCCCCCGCGACGGCCACGATGCCGCTGCCCAGCGGGTAGCGGAAGCCCGAGTCCTCGATCAGGAACTCCGTGGGGCTGCCGCTCGACTGCTTCGCGAGCAGTCCGTAGCCCGGTCTCACCAGCACGACCCCGGCCTCGAGGTTGCCGCCGTTCTGCGTCACGCCGAAGGAGCCGCCGTCCTGGCCGTACGGCAGGGTCGCGCTGGCCCACGTGGTCAGCTGCGGGACCCCGTCGACGGACTGGCCGTTGTAGCCCACGCAGATGTTCGCGGTCGTCGGCAGGCTGGTGTCGATCCCGTTGAGGCTCGGCGCGAGCTTCGGCCAGTTGGAGCCGTACGTCCCCGACTGGAACACCTTCGTCGGATCCAGCGTGCCGCTCGCGCTGTTCGCCTCGGCGAGCGCGGAGGGGCTCAGCTGGCTCGACTGCAGCTGCGTGATGTGGTCGCCGGTCAGCGCCGGGTTCTCCGCGTAGAGGTAGTACGCGAAGGGGGTCAGCTGGAGCACCCCGTTCGCGGTCTGCACCGCGCCGCCGGCGGTGGTCGCGCTCTGGATCCGGCCGTACTGGCCGACCTGCGTGCCCGGCTGCTGGCCCGAGGTCACCGAGCCGCCGAGGTCGGAGAGCGTCGGGAAGGTGAGCGGCGCGCCGAGCTGGAAGGCGTCGAGCCAGGCGTCCGAGACCCAGAAGCCGGTGGTGTCCGGGTTCGTCAGCGGCGTGCCCTGGTTGACGGCGGTCAGGATGTTGCTCACGGTCGACTTGTCGCTGACCGCGTTGCCGATCCGGTAGCGGTAGTCGCCGTCGACCAGGTAGACGTCGTTGGCGTTGTTGTGCACGATCAGCGCCTGGCCGCTCTTGTCGGTCCACACCGTGGTGGCCGAGCTCGGCGCGTAGCCGATCTCCAGGTAGTTCTGGCCGCCCGAGGTGGCCGCGCCGTTCGCCTGCAGCTCGTTCTGGCAGTAAGACCACTGAGTCAGGGTCATGTTCGAGGCGGCGGGCACGTCCTCCGGGGCGCCGAGGATGCCCACCGGCGAGCCGATCGTCACGTTCGAGCTGTTCAGCGTGGTGTCCGGCACGTCGAACTTGCTGAAGTTCTTGCCGAGGATCAGCCGCGCCGAGGTTATGTTGTAGACCGCGTGCAGTTCGTTGTTCTGCGTCACGTACGCGGCGCCGGTGTTCGAGTCGACGGCGAGCCCGCCCTGCCATCCGTTCGGCGCGCTGGGCTTGAACACGCCGAGCACCATGACGGCGACGACGGCGAGCGCGCTGAGGATGATCGAGGTGGCGAAGGTCTTCACCGGACGGGGAGCGCCCTCGTCGCTGCCGGTCGCCGTGGGTACGACCAGATTCGCGACCATGCGCCGCCGCGCGAAATTGAACGCGTCCAGTTGATCCTTGCGTGTCGCCACTGCCCCATTACTCCCCTCGAGCCCCCGCGCCCCTATGGCGAGAGCACGCGTGCGAAACAGAGTACAGTAACGGCGGCGCGGGCGGACCGGGCGCTTCGGGGGCGAAGGGGCTGTCTCCGACCCCGTCAGAGCCCGTACCATACGGTTTTGGAAACAGCTGCGGTGAAGGTTTTTCGCGCTCATCACGAGGGGGCAGGCGCACAGAGATGGCGACAGCACGCACTCAACCGCGCGCGGCGGCACCCGCGCCCGCGGCGGAGCGGGGCCGTAACGACGGGGTCCAGGTCACGCCCGGCTTCCACCCGCGTCCCGGGCGGATAGGCTCGGTCGCGCTGATCCGGCTGATCCTGATCGAGGCGGCGGCGGCACTGGCCGCGGCGCCCTTCCTGATGCACAAGCCGATGGTGATCGCCGGCACGGGGCCGGTGGCGCTGCTCTGCGTGATCGGGGCGATCGGCGGCAGCCGGGGACGGTGGCTCGGCGCCTCGCAGGCCGTGCACGCCGATTTCAAGGAGCGCCAGGAGCAGCGGCGCCCGGCGAGCGGCGAGTCCGCGCTGGCCCCGCTGCGGGAGACCTTCCCAGCCCTGAAGACCGCGACCGTGTCCACCCGCGGCGGCGAGCCGGTCGGCGTGATCGGCGACGGCACCTTCCTCACCGCGGTCATCCAGCTCGACTCGCGCGGTGAGCCGCTGCGCGAGGCCAGGACCGCGCATCCGCTGCCGGTCGGCGCCGTGGCCGCGGCCCTGTCGGACACCCAGGTACCGATCGCCGGCGTGCAGCTGATCTCGCACTCGCGCCCGGCCCCCGCGCCGCACCTGCCTCGGCAGTCGCTGTCCGCGCGGTCCTACCAGAGCATCGGCGCCGACGTTCCGGCGCAGCGCACCACGTGGGCCGCGGTGCGGCTCGACCCGGAGGCGGCCCAGGGCGCGGTCGAGGCGCGCGGCGGCGGACGGACCGGGGCGCAGCGCGCGCTGCTGACGGCCGTTCAGCGCGTCGCCAGCCAGCTCGAGGGCGCCGGCTTCGAGGCGACCATCCTCAGCGAGCCCGAGCTGATCACGGCGCTGGGCACGGCCTGCATGATCAGCCAGGTCGCGACGAACCCCTCGGCGGCCGCGCACCGGCGCACCGAGGAGACCAAGCGCTACTGGCGCTGCGACGGCAGCTGGCACACGACGTACTGGCTGGACAAGCCGCCGGCCTTCTCGGCGCGCACCAGCCCCGACTTCTTCGCCGCGGTCGGCTCGCTGCCCGCGCTGGCCACCAGCGTGGCCGTCAACCTCAGCAGGGGCACCGGGGACGCGGTCGCGTTCTCCTGCTTCGTGCGCATCGCGGCCGGCTCGGAGAACCAGCTCGGCGAGTCCTGCAAGCAGCTCGAGGCGCGGGCCGGCCAGGCCGGGGCGGGGCTCACCCGGCTCGACGGGGAGCAGCTGCCCGGCCTGGTCGCCACGGTCCCGCTGGGAGGGGAGTAGCAGATGTCGAACTCAGCACCGTCCGCCTACGCGCCGCGCCGGGCCGCCTCGCGCGGCGCCGCGCCGGAACCCCGCGTGGTCGTCGCGGCCCGCCCCGAGCGCGGCAACGAGCTGCGGCACATCCCGGCGCGCGGCCCGCAGTTGGAGAGGCACATCCTGGCGCCCGAGGAGTTCGGCGCGCTGGCCCTGCCGGTCGGCGACGACGGCGTGGTGATCGGCACCGACCAGGGCAGCCGTCCCGCGGTGCTCGCCATGTTCAAGCCGAAGGCCGTGGAGATCGCGCTGATCGGCGGCGCGTACCTGGCCCAGCTGCTCGCGCTGCGGGCGACGGCGACCGGCGCGCGCGTGGTCGTGGAGACCGCGCGTCCGCAGCTGTGGGCGCCGCTGGCGCAGAACGCGGGCGGCGGCCAGCAGGTCATCGCCGTGGTCCCGGTGCGCCGGGTGGGCAACCTCGGCGCGACCGCCGCGTCCCCGGTGCTGCTGCTGCGCGACGCCGGAGCCAGGCCGCCGCGCAGCTCGGCGCCGAAGACGCCGTGGATGACGACGCTGACGCTGGTGCCCTTCCTGGACCCGGCGTACGCGGGGCACCTGATCACCTCGGACTACGTGGCGATGCAGCAGGTCTCCCCGCAGGAGGCCGAGCTCGGCGCCCGGCTGTTCCGGCTGAGCCCGCAGGACGTCGCGGCGCTGCCGACGCTGCTGCCCGAGCTGGCGCTGTGGACGGCGCGGCACGGCAGGCAGTACGTGTTCTCGGCCCCGACCCGGGACGAGACCGGGCTGCTCGGCGCACCGCGCCGGATGGACTGAGTCAGACCGTTGTTTTCCGGAACGACCGCGGTCCGGTTACCGTAGGGCGTCAGGGGAAGGCGACAAGAGGGATGGAAGCGGCGTGAGCGGCGAGAACGGGTACGGCGACGGGCCGGAGGAAGACAGCTGGACCGGCCCGGTCTACACGACCCCGGAGTGGTACCGCCAGGGG
>DASTAE010000128.1:0-3394 GCA_035712985.1 Actinospica sp. | reverse complement strand
GAGGCGATCGGCCAGGGCGGCGTCGAGGTGACGCCGCTTCAGCTGGCCCGCGTGTACGCCACGATCGCGAACGGCGGCACGCTCTACCGGCCGCACCTGCTGCAGGCCGTGATGACCCCCGGCGGCAAGGTCGTCTCGACCTACCAGCCGCAGGTCGTGAACCACGTGCCGATCTCCTCGGCCGCCCGAAGCTTCCTGATCAGCGCGCTGGAGGGCGTGGCGCAGGAGGGCACCGCCTCCGGCGTCTACGGCGCCTGGCCGCAGAACGCGATCCCGGTCGGCGCGAAGACCGGCACCGCGGACGTGTACGGCCAGAACCCGACCTCGGTCTTCGCCTCCGTCGTCCCGGCGAACCACCCGCAGTACGCGGTCGTGATGATGGTTCCGCAGGGCGGCCAGGGCGCGCAGGTCTCCGGACCGGCCGTGGAGAAGATCGAGGAGGCGATGTTCGGCGTACAGGGCGGCGCCCAGCTGGCGAACGCGGCGCTGCTGCCGACGCCCCCGGCGAGCCTGCCGGTGATCTCGGCCGACGGCCTGCTGCCGGTCGGCTTCCCGTACCCGCAGCAGTGGCCGCCGGCGGCACCGCCGCCCCCGGCCCCGCGCTCGGCCCCCGAGCCTTCCGGCAGGAGCAAGCCGTGATCATCGGAGAGACGGCCGGCCTGCCCCCGGTCGGCCCCGCGAACTCCCGGCGCCGGGCGGCGGTGCGCGAGGGCGGCGTGCTGCGGCGCTTCGACTGGCCGCTGTTCGGCGCGGCCGCGGCCCTCGCCGTGGTCGGCGCGGTCATGGTCTGGTCGGCCACCCGCGACCGGACCGAGCTGACCGGCGGCGACCCGCAGTACTTCCTCCAGCGGCACGCGCTCAACGCGCTGGTCGGCGTGGGCCTGGCGGTCGGCGTCACCGCGCTGGACTTCAAGAAGATCCGGGCGCTGACCCCGATCATCTACGTGCTCTCCTTCATCGGCCTGCTCGCGGTCATGTCCCCGCTCGGCACGGTCGTCAACGGCGCGCGGTCCTGGATCGAGCTGGGCGGCGGCTTCTCCATCCAGCCCGCCGAGTTCGCCAAGCTGGGCGTGGTCATGGCCCTCGCGATGATCCTCGCCTACCGCCCGGCCGTCCGCCGCAGCAAGGGCCTGCTCGCGCAGATCGAGGACCGCCGCATCGACGAGGCCCGCCCCGGCGGCCGCCAGCTGCTCTTCGCGCTGCTGGCCGCCGCCGTGCCGATGGGTGTCATCAGCATGCTGCCGGACCTCGGCAGCACCATGGTCATCATGGCGATCACGGCCGGCATGGTCGTCGTCTCCGGCGTCCGGCTGCGCAGACTCGCCGTCCTCGGCACCGTGCTGGGAGCCGGCGCCTTCGCGGCCGTGAAACTGCACCTGCTGGCCCAACACCAGATCAACCGCTTCGCCGCCTTCGCCGACCCGAACCTCGACCCCCAGGGCGTCGGCTACAACACCCACCAGGCGCGGCTGGCGATCGGCGCCGGAGGGGTCTTCGGCCAGGGCCTGTTCCAGGGCACCCAGACCAACGGCCAGTTCGTCCCCGAGCAGCAGACCGACTTCGTCTTCACCGTCATCGGCGAGGAACTCGGCCTCGTCGGCGGCCTGGCCGTCCTGGCCCTGTTCGCCGTGGTCCTGTGGCGCGGCTGCGTCATCGCCCGCCAGGCCACCGAGACCTTCCCGATGCTGCTGGCCGGCGGCGTGGTCTGCTGGTTCGCCTTCCAGATGTTCGAGAACGTCGGCATGACCATGGGCATCATGCCCGTCGCCGGCATCCCGCTGCCCTTCGTCTCCTACGGCGGCTCCTCGATGTTCGCCAACTTCATCGCCATCGGCCTGCTGGAGAACGTCCGCCTCCGGTCGACCGCGCGATGACAGGAGGTCGGCTGATTGGTAGTCTTGGACGAAAGTCGTCCAAGACGAGGGGTGGACAGTGCAGACCAGACACAAGGTCACCAAGACGGTGCTGCGCAAGAAGAACATCCTGACGATGCCGCGGGAGATCGCCGATCGGATGCACCTCGCCGAGGGCGACGAGTTCATCGTGACCGAGGAGCAGGGGCGCATCGTACTCACCCCCGCACTGTCGATCCCCGCTGATCAGGCCTGGTTCTGGACTCCGGAGTGGCAGGCGATGGTCGCGGAGGCTGAGGCGGATCGGCTGGCCGGTCACTCCACTCGCTATGCCTCCGAGGACGATTTCCTCAAGGCTCTGGGCGAGGAGTAGATGCCGACGTACGAGGCGTTGGCCGCGTTCCAACGCCACTTCGGCAAGCTCGACGCCGCTCAGAAGGCGATGTTTCGCCGAGCGCTGGCGGGGTTCATCGCGGATCTGAAAGCCGGCGGCTCGTTCAGCCCGGAGTTGCGGGTGCACAAGCTTGTGAACACCGAGATCTGGTCGCTCACCTGGGCCAAGGACGGGCGCGCGCTCTTCCGGTTCGGTGAGGAGGTCACGCCGGGCGAGGTGCACGTCATCTGGGAAGCCGTCGGCACGCACGCCGAGGCCTACAACTTCAAGAACTGACCGCCCTCCCGGGGCGGCTACCCTGGAGGCATGAGCGCACCGACCTTCGACCGGATCACCGGCCGGTCCGTCTGGCCCGACCTGGAACCGCTGCTGCCCGCGGTGAGGAAGCCGATCCAGTACGTGGGGGGCGAGCTCAACTCCACCGTCAAGGACTGGGATGCCTGCGATGTGCGCTGGGCGCTGATGTACCCGGACGCGTACGAGGTCGGGCTGCCCAACCAGGGCGTCATGATCCTCTACGAGGTGCTCAACGAGCGCGAGGGCGTGCTGGCCGAGCGGACCTACTCGGTGTGGCCGGACATGGAGGAGAAGCTGCGGGAGCACGGCGTGCCGCAGTTCACCGTGGACGGGCACCGGCCGGTCGGGGACTTCGACCTGTTCGGCGTGTCCTTCTCCACCGAGCTCGGGTACACGAACCTGCTCACGGCGCTGGACCTCGCGGGCATCCCGCTCGAGGCCGCCGAGCGGGACATGACGCATCCGGTCGTCATCGCGGGCGGGCACGCGGCGTTCAACCCGGAGCCGATCGCGGTCTTCATCGACGCCGCGGTGATCGGCGACGGCGAGCAGGCCGTGCTCGCGATCACGGACATCACCCGCGCCTGGAAGGCCGAGGGGCGTCCCGGCGGGCGCGACGAGCTGCTGCTGCGCCTCGCGGCGACCGGCGGCGTGTACGTGCCGCGCTTCTACGACGTCGAATACCTGGCCGACGGCCGGATCCAGCGGATCACGCCGAACCGCTCGGGCGTGCCGTGGCAGGTCGCCAAGCACACGGTGATGGACCTCGACGAGTGGCCCTATCCGAAGAAGCCGCTGGTCCCGCTGGCCGAGACCGTGCACGAGCGGATGAGCGTGGAGATCTTCCGCG
>DASTAE010000127.1:0-2741 GCA_035712985.1 Actinospica sp. | reverse complement strand
CCCGGAGCACGTGCAGCCCGGGGCCCGCGACGGGCACGCCGGCGGGCAGCAACGCCTCGCGGCGCACCGGCAGCAGCCGGTCCAGGAGCAACACGGTGGGGACGTCGGGCGCGAGCAGCTTCACCCGTCGCAGCGCGGTCGGTGCGAAGCTCATGACGGCGACCCGGCTGTCGAGATCGGCGGGGTGCCGGAGCCGGCCGGGCGGCGTGGACGTCCCGGCCCAGCCGAAGCGGGCCAGCAGTTCAACCAGTTCCTTCTCCACCAAGCCCTGGTAGCGCGTCGGGTGCTTGGTCTCGATCAGCAGGCGAAGCGACGGCGACGCGTCGCGGACCAGGCCGAGGAGCCGGTCCAGGGTGAGCACACCGCCGCCGCGTTCGACGTGGTCGGGCACCACGCCGGCGAGATAGGGCGAGTCGGACAGCAGCTCGTCAGCTGATCTGGGCAGCTCGCTGTGCCAGGACGAGAAGTCCAGCGTCTGCAGCCGGGGCAGGTCGAACTCGCTCACCACTCCGCGGCCATCGGACGTGCGGTTGACGGTCCGGTCGTGCACGCACACCAGGTGCCCGTCGCGGGTCATGCGCACATCGCATTCCAGCGCGTCGGCGCCGGACTCGATCGCGGTCACGTAAGCGGCCAGGGTGTGCTCGGCAACCGCCGAGGACGCCCCCCGATGCGCCACCACCATGGGCCGCTGCGGTGGCACCACCGGACTCGGCCGCGAACGTGGTCTCACCCTGCCATGGTGTCGTGCGCGGGTCGCAATCCGGATGCGGCGTGCCGCGTGGTCTCAGGCAACGTCGAACCGGATGCCGGCGCCGCCTATTTGAGCAGGCGCGACAGGCGGCGGTCGGCCAGCTCGCGGCCGTCGGTCTGGCAGGTCGGGCAGTACTGGAAGGACCGGTCGGCGAAGGAGATCGAGCGGACCGTGTCGCCACACACCGGACAGGGCAGTCCGGCGCGGGCGTGTACCCGCATGCCGCTGCGCTTCTCCCCCTTCAGCGTGGCCGCCCGCTGCCCCACTGAGCGCTCGACCGCATCGAGCAGCTCGGATCGGATCGCGGCGTGCAGCGCCGCCAGCTCCGCTCCCGTCAGCTTCGAGGCGATCTTGAACGGGGACAGTCGGGCGGAGTGCAGGATTTCGTCGGAATAGGCGTTGCCGATGCCGGCCAGGACGCCCTGGTCGGTGAGCGCGCGTTTGAGCTGGCTGCGCTGCCCCGCGAACAACGCCGCCAGCTCGGCTTCGTCCACAGCGAGGGCGTCCGGGCCGAGCCGGGCGATCCCGGGCACGTCGAGGGGGTCGCGGACCAGGTAGACCGCCAGCCGTTTCTGGGTGCCCGCCTCGGTGAGGTCGAACCCGGCGGCCGGGCCGTCGGGGAATTCCGGCGCGAGATGCAGGCGCAGGGCCAGCGGACCCTTGCCCGGCCGGGGCGGCGCCGGGGCCAGGGCTTCGCGCCACTGCAGCCAGCCACCGCGAGCGAGGTGGACGATCACGTGCAGGCCGTCGACATCAAGGTCGAGGAACTTGCCGTGGCGGCTGACGCCGGTGAGCTGGGCCCCGCTCAGGGCGGCCAGCGGTGGGTCGAACGTCTTGACCGCGCTGATCGCGGCAACGTCGACGCGCGCGACCGTCCGCCCCACGGCCCGCTCCCGCAGGAAGGCCGCGAGCGCCTCGACCTCCGGTAATTCCGGCACCGCGGGCGGGCCCTAGCCGCTGCTGCGCAGCTCGGACGGGAAGCTGACGCCGGTCGTGCTGTGGCAGCGGTAGCCGTCGGGGTTCTTGGCCAGGTACTGCTGGTGATAGCCCTCCGCGTAGTAGAACTGCCCGGCGGGGGCGATCTCGGTCGTGACGGCCGGGTAGCCGAGGCGCGCGAGGGTGGCTGCGTAGGCGTTCTTGGCCGCCTCGGCGGGGTGCTGCTGAGCGGGATCCGTCCAGTAGATCGCCGAGCGGTACTGGGTGCCCACATCATTACCTTGGCGCATCCCCTGGGTCGGGTCATGCACCTCGAAGAAGGTGCCGAGCAGCGTCTCGAAGCTGACCTGAGCTGGATCGAAGACCACGAGGACGGACTCGGTGTGCCCGGTAAGCCCGGAGCAGACCTCCTCGTAGCTCGGGTGCGCAGTGATCCCGCCGGAGTAGCCGACGGCTGTGGTCCAGACTCCCCCGGTCTGCCAGAAGACCTCCTCCGCGCCCCAGAAACAGCCCAGCCCGAAGATCACGGTCTGCAGGCCCGCCGGGAACGGGGGCTGGATGGGCCGACCGTTGACGAAGTGGGTGGCGGGGACGGCGAAGTCGTAGTGCGCGCGTCCCCGCAGGGCGCGTTCCGGCGTGACGAGCTCGCTTCGGTGGCCGAACATGGTCTTCAGGTTACGGCGCGGCCGCGTGGATCTGCCACGGCGCGGCGCCGGGCCCGGCGGCGTAATCTGCTGGCTATGACGCAGTGGGGTCTGGACACCCTCTTCAATCCCGCCAAACGGCACATGGATGAGGAGAAACGCCGGCTGCAATCGACGCGCGCCGAAGTCGGCGACTCCTCGGGCGGCAAGCGCATCGACCTCGAGTCCGGCAAGGTCACCATTCACCGTCCTGCGGCCGGCGACTCGGCTGGCGATGCGGCCGGCGACTCGGCTGGCGACCCGGGCGTTGCGCGTGACGAGGTTGCGCGTGACGAGGTTGCGCGTGACGAGGTTGCGCGTGACGAGGTTGCGCGTGACGAGGTTGCGCGTGACGAGGTTGCGCGTGA
>DASTAE010000126.1:0-19200 GCA_035712985.1 Actinospica sp. | reverse complement strand
GAAGACCTCGCCGACGACCCGGTTGAGCTCCTTGGCGGAGGCCAGGTCGTGCCCGAAGGGCTTCTCGATGATCACCCGGCGCCAGGAGTCCTCGCCGCCGTCCGACAGGCCCGACTCCTTGAGCTGCTTGACCACGTTCGGGAAGAACTTCGGCGGCACCGAGAGGTAGAACGCGTGGTTGCCGTTGGTGCCGCGCAGCCGGTCGAGCTCGTCGATCGTCTGCTTGAGCTCCTCGAAGGCGGCCGGGTCGCCGAACTCGCCGGGCACGAAGCGGAAGCCCTGGGCCAGCTGGTTCCAGACCTCCTCGCGGAACGGGGTCCGCGCGTGCTCCTTGACCGACTCGTAGACGACCTGGGCGAAGTCCTGGTCCGCCCAGTCCCGCCGGGCGAAGCCGACCAGGGCGAAGCCCGGGGGCAGCAGCCCCCGGTTCGCCAGGTCGTAGATCGCCGGCATCAGCTTCTTGCGGCTCAGGTCGCCGGTGACGCCGAAGATCACCAGGCCGCAGGGGCCCGCGATCCGCGGCAGCCGGCGGTCCTGGGCGTCCCGCAGCGGGTTCGTCAGGTCCGTGCCGGCGTGCTCGACCTCGTCGAGGTGCCGGTGCGTGATCGACGGCGCGAAGACGTCGCCGTCTCTGCCGACAGGGCTCACGCCTCGCCCCCGAGCTTGGTCAGCTCGGCCTGGACCGCGTCGAGCAGCTCCTGCCAGGAGGCCTCGAACTTCTGCACGCCCTCGTCCTCGAGCACCTGGACGACGTCGTCGTAGGAGATGCCGAGCGCCTCGACGTCCGCGATGACCTTCTTCGCGTCGGCGTAGGTGCCGCGCACCGCGTCGCCGTTCGGGGCGCCGTGGTCGGCCTCGGCGTTCAGGGTGGCCTCGGGCATCGTGTTCACGGTGCCGGCGACGATCAGGTCGTCGACGTACAGGGTGTCCTTGTACGCCGGGTCCTTCACGCCGGTCGAGGCCCACAGCGGACGCTGCGCGGTGGCCCCGGCCGCCTTCAGCGGCGCCCAGCGCTCGCCCGAGAAGACCTCCTCGAAGGCCTCGTAGGCGAGGCGGGCGTTCGCCACGGCCGACTTGCCGAGCAGCGACTCGGCCTGGTCGCCGCCGATCGCCTTCAGGCGCTTGTCGATCTCGGTGTCCACCCGCGAGACGAAGAACGAGGCGACCGACTGGATCTTGCTGACGTCGTGCCCGTTCGCCTTCGCCTGCTCGATGCCGGACACGAACGCGTCCATGACCTCGCGGTAGCGCTCGAGCGAGAAGATCAGGGTGACGTTGACGCTGATGCCCTCGGCCAGCACCGCGGTGATCGCCGGCAGGCCCGCGCGGGTCGCCGGGATCTTGATCAGGATGTTCTCGCGGTCGACCAGCCACCACAGCTGCTTGGCCTCGGCGATGGTCGGCTCGGTCCGGTGCGCGAGGCGGGGGTCCACCTCGATCGAGACGCGGCCGTCGACGCCGTCGGTGGCGTCGTAGACCGGGCGCAGCACGTCGGCGCCGTCGCGCACGTCGCGCGTGGTGATCATCCGGATCGCCTCGTCCACGGTCACGCCGCGCACGGCCAGGTCCTTGACCTGGTCGTCGTAGGTGGCGGAGCCGGAGATGGCCTTCTGGAAGATGGTCGGGTTCGTGGTCACGCCGGTGACGTGCTTGTCCCGGACGAGCTCGGCCAGGTTCCCGGTGCGGATGCGGTCCCTGGACAGGTCGTCGAGCCAGATGGAGACGCCGTCCTCGGACAGCTTCTTGAGGTTCTCGTACATTTCCCTATCTCCCCTAGATTCCTCAGGCCTCGACCGCGGCGAGCGACTCGCGTGCCGCGGCCTCGACGGCGTCCGCGGTGATCCCGAACTCCGTGTACAGCTTCTTGTAATCGGCGGAGGCGCCGAAGTGTTCCAGCGAGACGATGCGGCCCGCGTCGCCGGTGAAGCGGTACCAGGACTGCGCGATGCCGGCCTCGACGGCGACCCGCGCCTTGACCGCCGCGGGCAGGACCGACTCCCGGTATCCCGCGTCCTGCGCGTCAAACCACTCGGTGCACGGCATCGACACGACCCGGGTCGGCACGCCGGAGGCCTCGAGCCGCTCGCGCGCCTCGACGGCCAGCTGCACCTCGGAGCCGGCGCCGATCAGGATCACCTTCGGCGCGCCGCCGGTGGCCTCGGCCAGCACGTAGCCGCCGCGCTTGACGCCCTCGGTGACGCCGACGGCCGAGCCGAGCGCGTCGTGGTCGAAGGTCGGCACGTTCTGCCGGGTCAGCGCGAGGCCGACCGGTCCGCGCTGCTCCAGCGTCGCCTTCCAGGCGGCCACGGTCTCGTTGGCGTCGGCCGGGCGGACGAAGTGGAACTCGGGGATGGCGCGCAGCGCGGCGAAGTGCTCGACCGGCTGGTGCGTCGGGCCGTCCTCGCCGAGGCCGATCGAGTCGTGCGTCCACACGTAGGTGACCGGCGCCTGCATCATCGCGGCGAGCCGGACCGCCGGGCGCATGTAGTCGGAGAACTGCAGGAAGGTGCCGCCGAACGCGCGGGTGTTGCCGTGCAGCGCGATGCCGTTGAGGATCGAGCCCATCGCGTGCTCGCGGATGCCGAAGTGCAGGATCCGGCCGTACGGGGAGGAGCCGCCGAACTCGCCGCCCTCCTCGAAGTAGGGCAGGAAGGACAGGCCGCCCTTGATGGTGGTGTTGTTCGAGCCGGCCAGGTCCGCGCTGCCGCCCCAGAACTCGGGCAGCTGCTCGGCGATGGCCTGGATCGCGGCCTCGGAGGCCTTGCGGGTGGCGACGTCCTTGCCGGCCGGGAAGACCGGCAGCTTCTCGTCCCAGCCCGCGGGCAGCTCGCGCGCGGCGATCCGGTCGAAGTCCGCGGCGCGCTGCGGGTTGGCCGCGCGCCAGGCCTCGTAGCCCTTGTTCCACTCGGCGCGGGCCGCCGCGCCGCGGGTCACGACCTCGCGGGCGTGGCCGAGGACCTCGTCGGAGACCTCGAAGGTCTTCTCCGGGTCGAAGCCCAGCACGACCTTGGTGGCCGCGACCTCGTCGGCGCCGAGCGCGGAGCCGTGCGCCTTCTCGGTGTTCTGCAGGTTCGGGGCCGGCCAGCCGATGATGGTGCGCAGCCGGATGATCGAGGGGCGGTCGGTCTCGGCCTCGGCGGCCAGGATCGCCCGGTGCAGCGCCTCGACGTCCTCGTGGTAGCCCTCGACGTCGGTCTCCGAGCGGGTCCACTCGACCGACTGGGTGTGCCAGCCGTAGGCCTCGTAGCGCTGGATGACGTCCTCGGTGAACGCGACCTTCGTGTCGCCCTCGATCGAGATGTGGTTGTCGTCGTAGATGACGACCAGGTTGCCCAGCTTCTGGGTGCCCGCGATCGAGGAGGCCTCGGAGGTGACGCCCTCCTCGAGGTCGCCGTCGGAGGCGATCGCGTAGATCGTGTGGTCGAACGGCGAGGAGCCGGCCGGGGCCTCCGGGTCGAACAGGCCGCGCTCGTAGCGGGCAGCCATCGCCATGCCGACCGCGTTCGCCAGGCCCTGGCCGAGCGGACCGGTGGTGGTCTCGACGCCGACGGTGTGCCCGTGCTCCGGGTGGCCCGGCGTGAGCGAGCCCCAGGTCCGGAAGGCCTGCAGGTCGGAGAGCTCGAGGCCGTAGCCGGAGAGGTAGAGCTGGATGTAGAGCGTCAGGCTGGAGTGCCCGGGGGAGAGCACGAAGCGGTCCCGGCCCACCCACTGCGCGTCAGTGGGATCGTGCCGCAGGTGCTTCTGGAAGAGGAGCGTCGCGACCGGGGCCAGCGACATCGCGGTGCCGGGGTGGCCGTTGCCGACCTTCTGCACCGCGTCCGCGGCGAGCACGCGGACGGTGTCGACCGTCCTGCGGTCCAGGTCGGTCCACGAAAAGGGGGTCTTCGAAACAGCGGGCAGCTCGCTCAACGCGCGCGTCCTTCCTTGGGTGCGGATCCGTCGTCCTCGGGGTGGAGGCGACGCTGCCCACCGGGCCGCGCTCGGGTCCGAGCGGGTCCGCACGACCCTTCCGGACGTCCAGAGCACAACCCATTCCCCGCGCGGCGGAGGCTGTGAAATCTGTTATGTCGGCACCACCCTACCCCGCTCAGGGCCGTCAACTCATGTGCAGTGGTCTGAACGGGAGCCGGGGGTCGGAAACCGGTGCGCATGCGTCCGTCTTCGGCGTTTCACCCGACCCGGGCGCAGGCTCGTGCGGGGCACGGTCTAGAGTTTCGCTGTCCTCGGAAAACTCCGGGCGACGAGTAGACGAGATGCAGGGGTGTGCGCTGGTGACTGCGGTGGAATCCCTTCCGGAGGCTCCGGTCCTGGCCGCCCCGGCTGCGGAGCCGGCCCCGGCGCGGCCCGCCTCGGCCGTCGACACCGTGCGCGCGTACGTCGCGCTGACCAAGCCGCGGATCATCGAGCTGCTGATCATCACGACCATCCCGGTGATGTTCCTCGCCAAGGGCGGGGTGCCGAACCTGTGGACGGTCGTCGCGGTCACGGTCGGCGGCTACCTCTCGGCGGGCAGCGCGAACGCGCTCAACTGCTGGGTGGACCGGGACATCGACACCGAGATGCGGCGCACCCGCCGGCGCCCGCTCGCCATGCACACCGTGACCCCGAACGCCGCGGTCGTCTTCGGCCTCGTGCTCGGGGTGCTGTCCACGCTCTGGCTCGGCTTCGCGGTCAACTGGCTCTCCTCGATGCTCGCCCTGGCCGCGAACGTCTTCTACGTGGTCGTCTACTCGATGATCCTGAAGCGGCGCACCTCGCAGAACATCGTCTGGGGCGGGGCCGCCGGCTGCTTCCCGACCGTGATCGGCTGGACCGCGGTCACGAACCACCTGGCCTGGCCGCCCGCGGTGCTGTTCCTCGTCGTCTTCATGTGGACGCCGCCGCACTTCTGGTCCCTCGCCATGCGCTACCGCGAGGACTACGCCGCGGCGAACGTGCCGATGCTGCCCTGCGTCGCCCCGGAGCGGCACGTCGCCTGGCAGATGGTGCTCTACACCTGGGCCACCGTCGCCTGCTCGCTGGCCGTCTGGCCGATCGCGCACACCGGCTGGGTCTACGGGATCGGCGCCGCGGTGCTCGGCCTCGGCTTCCTGGTCGTCGCGCACCAGCTGCACCGGCAGGCGCGCAAGGGCGTGACGGGCGTGGCCCTCAAGCCGATGCGGATGTTCCACTTCTCCAACAGCTACCTGGCGCTGCTCTTCGTCCTCCTCGCGGTGGATCCGCTGCTGCGACGATTCTGAAACGATGGACGCCGCGCCCACGATATGTTGAGCGTTCGTTCAGTTCGTATCGGTAAAGTGCGCGAAGCACTTCAGGGGCGCGGTGTCGACGCGGCGTCCCCGCTGACGCCGAGTGAGCCGGAATCGTCCTGATGGAGGTCCACGCGTGGATCTGTTGGGTAACACCGTCCAGCCCTACGCCTGGGGATCGCGCACCGCGATCGCCGAGCTGCTCGGCGAGCCCTCGCCGAGCGCCGGACCGCAGGCGGAGCTGTGGATGGGCGCGCACCCCAGCGCCCCCTCGGTGCTCACCCGGGACGGCGTGACCGGCACCCTGACCGCCGCGATCGCCGCCAACCCGACGCTCGAACTCGGCGAGCAGGTCGCCGCGCGGTTCGACGGCCGGCTGCCCTTCCTGCTCAAGGTGCTGGCCGCGGACAAGGCGCTGTCCGTGCAGCTGCATCCGACCCGCGAGCAGGCGCAGGCCGGCTTCCGGCGCGAGCAGGAGCGCGGGGTGCCGAGGGACGCGCGCGAGCGGGTCTACGTCGACGACTGGCCCAAGCCGGAGATCCTCTGCGCCCTGACCCCCTTCGAGGTGCTCGCCGGACTGCGCGCGGCCGAGCAGGCCGCCGAGGCGGTCGAGGGGCTCGGCCTGCCCGAGCTCAAGGAGCTCGTCGCCGGCCTGCGCGCCAACCCCACCCCGCGCGGCGTCGCCGAGGCGCTCACCCAGCTGCTGACCTGGCCCGAGGACAGCCGCGAGACCCTCGCGGCCAAGGCGGTCGAGGCCGCGTCGGTCGAGTCCGGCAACGGCGGCCCCTTCGCCGCCGCGTACGACGCCGTGGTCCGGATGAACGCCGACCACCCGCGGGACATCGGCCTGGTCTGCTCGCTGCTGATGAACCATCGCATCGTCGAACCCGGACAGGCCCTGTTCATGGCCGCGGGCGGCGTGCACGCCTACATCAAGGGCGTCGGCATCGAGCTGATGGCCAACTCCGACAACGTGATCCGGGCCGGCCTGACGCCGAAGCACATCGACATCCCCGAGCTGACCAGGGTCCTGGACCCCGAGGTCGAGGTCCCGGTCCTGACGGCCCGCCAGGCCGCGAACGGCATCGAGGTCTTCGACACCCCGGTCCCCGAGTTCCGCCTCAGCCGCCTCACCCTCGCCGACGGCGCCACCCTCAAGGTCCCCGGCGACGGCGGCCCCCGCGTCCTGCTCTGCATCGAGGGCGACGCCTCCGTCAGCTGCGGCACCGAGCCCGACGGCCACTTCGTCCTCACCCGCGGCCAGTCCTGCTTCCTCTCCGCCCCGGACTCCAACGTCCTGCTGACGGGTACGGGACGGTTCTTCCTGGCCGAGGTCGGGATCTAGCGCACCGCTAGTGCACCGAGAAGCCGCCGTCCACGAAGAGCATCTGCCCCGTGACGAAGCCGGCGGCCTCGGAGGCGAGGAAGACTGCGGCGCCCTGGAAGTCGGCGGGGAGGCCGTTGCGGCCCACCATGTGGCGGGCGGCCAGGGCCGTCACACGCTCGGTGTCCTGGGCGGTCTCGGCCGTCAGCGGGGTCAGGACGAAGCCGGGGATGATCGTGTTCACCGAGACGCCGTGGGGCGACCAGGCCTCGGCCTGGGAGCGCGTCAGGCCCGCCACGGCGGCCTTGGCCGCGCCGTAACCGCCGCTGTTGCCGAAGGCTGAGATCGACTGCTGCGAGCCCACGTTGATGATGCGGCCCCAGCCGCGTTCGGCCATCGCCGGGCCGAAGCGCTGACCCAGCAGGAACGGGGCGTCGACGTTGGCCGTGAACTGGGCGTCCCACTGATCCGTCGTCAGCTCGGCCAGGTGCGGGCGGAACATGTTGGCGGCGCAGTTGACGAGGATGTCGATCTCGCCGACCAGTTCCACCGCCTCGTCGGCGGCCCGCAGCAGCCGGGTGCGGTCGGTGATGTCGGCCACCACCGCGTGCGCCTCGCCGCCCCGGGCGGCGATCCGTTCGACCGCGTCCTTGAGCGGACCCTCGCGCCTGGCCAGCAGGACGGTGCGCGCCCCGGCACCGGCGATCGCCTCGGCCATCGCGTAGCCGATGCCGGAGCTGCCGCCGGTGACCAGGGCGGCGCGGCCCTTCAGCGAGAAGAGGTCTTCGATCATGCCCATGGTCGGACCATATCTCAGCCCTGGAGGCTCTCCGCATGCCTCGTCAGCACCGTTACGGCGCGATCGTGCCCGGCGGCGCGGCAGCGGGTGATCGCCTCCGATAGTCGTGCGACGGCGTCCTTCGCGCGGCCGAGTTCGCGGCCTTCGATGAGCGCGGCGGACAGGACGGCCTCCGCGTACTCGCCGATCACCTTGTCGCCGCCGCCCCGCCACGTCGCGATCGCCAGGTCGGACGCCGCGAGGGCCTCCTCGAAGCGGCCGGCGGTGGCGAGGGCCAGGACGCGCAGGTCGGCGTTGAGCGCGGTCTCCGGCCAGCGCCGGTAGCGGCCCTCGATCTCCTCGGCCGCCTCGTTGACCGCGTCGGCCCGGCTCAGCAGGTCGAGCGCGCGCTCGGCGCCCGCCGCGCCCCGGTTCTTCGACTCGGCCTCGGCCGCGACGCGCAGCATCTTGCAGGCCACGGCGGGGTTCGGCGCGGCCGCGTGCGCGGCGAGGGCGCGCTCGATCGCCTTCTCGCCCGGCTCCCACATCTGGGCGGCGTACAGCGCGCAGGCGAGTTCGCCGGCCACGAGCGTCAGCACGCCCTGCTCCTCCCAGCCCGCGACGAAGTCGGCGAGCCGCGCGAGCACCTCGGCCGCCGCGCGCGGCTCCTGCTCCGCCATCAGGGCCCGGCTCAGATCGAGCCGGATCTGCGCTCGCGCGCGCTCGTGCAGCCGCGCCTCGCCGTCCTCGGTCAGCAGGGATTCGAGCACCGCGATCCCGTCGGCGCGCCGACCGCTGCGCAGCAGCGCCTGCCCGAGCATCGACCGCGCGTTGGCCGCCTCCACGGGCGCGTCCAGCCGGTCGAACCGCGCTGCCGCCGTGGTCAGGTGCGGGATCGCGGCGGCCATGTCGTCCGCGTTCAGCCGGTTCTGGGCCAGCTCCATCAGCACGCGGGTCACGTCCAGATCCGCGTCCGGCCACTCGGCGGCGAGGGTGAGCGCGCGGTGCAGGAGCGGGGCCGCCTCGTCCAGGCGGTTCATCCGGTTCAGCACGTGGCCGTGCTGCGCGAGGTACGGCGCGAGCGACCACGGGCGCTCGGCCTTCTCGGCGTACGCCACGGCGCTCTCGATCGCGGCCAGCGCGGCCTCGAGCTCGCCCCCGCCTTCGAGCACGTTGCAGCGCAGGGACTCCGATATCGCGGCGCGCGAGGGGATGTCGAACCTGGTCGCGGTCTCGTGGAAGGCCTGGTTCTCGGCCGCGAAGCGCTCGCGGGCCGCGGCCGCGGACTCCTCGTCGGCGGCGGTCATCGTCAGGTGGAACGCGGAGGCGGCCCGGCAGTGCCGGACGATCGCGTACTCGGTCGGCGCGATGCGCTCCTCGGCGAGCAGCGCGTCGGCCGTGGCCAGCAGGGCGTCGAAGCCGTCCCAGGGCACCTCGGAGGGCTGGTCCGCCTTCATGAACGCGCACCACTCGACCCGCGCGCGGCGGGCCGCGGCGCGACCCGGCTCGCCGGCCTCGTCGAACAGCTCCGCGGCCTGGCGGGTCAGGGCCGCCGTCTCGTCCCACTCGCGTTTCGCCGTGTGCTTGAACGCCTGGTGGTCCGCGAGTTCGGCGCGCAGCAGGGCGTCGAGGTCCTGTTCGGCCGCTCGTTCGGCGACGGCGTCCCACAGCAGCTCGTCGCCGGGCTTGCCGATCTTGCGCAGCGCGCGGGCCTCGGCGAGCAGTGTCGCGAAGTCCTCCGGGACCGCGGTCGCCGGGACGACGACAGGCGCCGATGGCGCGTTCGCGATCGGAGCGACCCGGACGCCCAGGGGCAGCGGCTCGGCCGTCAGCGGCTCCTGGGTGACGCGCGCGCGGTGCCAGTCGCCCAGGTGCGCGGTGCCGTTGCGCTCGTCGAACCGGCGCGCGATCTCGTCGGACTGCTCGACCACCTCGGCGAGCAGCGACGCGACGCTGTACGAGCGGTCGTTCGGCCCGACCACCGGCGCGTCGCCCGCGCCCTCGGCCGAGACGCGCTCCAGCAGGATCCGGACGCCGTCGAGGAAGAAGAGCCGGTCGAGCGGCGTGGTGGTCGAGTCGAATCTGCGCCGGTTCTCCGCGAGCAGTTCGAGGCCGCGCGCGCCGTTGCCGGTCAACGCCAGGAATTCCAGGTGCCGGCCGATCTGCGCGTCCATCCCCACCTCGGACTTCGCCGCGCGGTAGCCGCTGCGGTGCAGCGAGACGGCCTCGTCCGGGCGTCCCTCGTGGACCAGGGAGAGCAGCGCGTACGAGATCGTCGAGGCGGGCTCCTCCGCGCAGCCGATCTCGCCCTCGAGGACCGGGCCCCACTCCTTCAGCGCCCGCGCGTGGTCGCCGCGGTCCAGCCAGTGGACGCCGCGGTTGCGCGCCTCGCAGGCCGCGCAGTCGCTGAACTCGTCGCGCGGCCGGGTGGCCCAGTGCTCGTACGCGGAGTCGGCGCCGATCCCGGTGAACGAGGCGAGATGGAAGCGCGAGGTGTGCACCGCGGCCAGCGGCTTGCCCGCGGCGACGTAGTGCTCCTTCATCTTCTCGATCCAGCCCTCGACCGTCGCCAGGGGGATCTCGGGCAGGCAGAGCAGCGCCCAGGTGATCCACTTGAAGCACCAGAACAGGCGGTGCACGCTCCAGTCGTCGAAGGTGTCGGGCGCGTCCTGGTAGAGCTTGAGGATCCGGCTGAACAGCACCGGCGCCTTGCGCACCTCGTTGCCGTACTCGTACGCGCCGAGCAGTTCGAGCATCGCGACGGGGAGCGCCTTGCCGAGCTCGAGCCGCTCGGCCGCCTCGACCAGCTCCTCGGCGCGCGCCGAGCGTGCCGTGCCGTACGGCTCCTCACGCAGCTCGGCGAGCGCGTCGAACAGCTCCTGCTCGGTCTGCGCGCCCTGACTCTCGATCACCGGTTCTCCTCGGGGGAAGCATTGTGCGTCGCGTATTCGAGCAGGCCGAGGAAGGCCTTGTTCAGCTGCGCGTGCTCGGCCGGGCGCAGCGGGCGGCGGCTGAGCAGCAGCGCCTGCCCGTACAGTCCGTCGACCGCGGACTCGGCCAGACCGGGATCGCTGATCTCCGCGATCCGGCGCACGAGCGGGCACTGGTGGTTGAGGACCAGTTGCGCTCGCGGCGCCGAGGACCGCAGCGCGCCCAGGATGTCCGCCCACAGGCCGTCCGCCGACGCCTCCTGCTCGGCCCGGCCGCGCTCGTGCCGCGCCTCCCGGTTGTCGATGAGCAGCGCGGGCACCGTCACGGGGTGGAAGCTGCGCAGCGCCACGTCGCAGCCGTAGCCGTCCACCACCTTGCGGGCCACGGCCAGGAAGCGCGAGGCTGCCAGCTCCACGGACGGGTCCACGCTGTCCAGGTGCGCGGTCACGGTGTCCGGGTCGAGGTCGAGGACCGTCACGCCCGGCCGCAGGTCGGGCAGCCGCCGGATGAGGTCGCGGTCGTAGGTGTAGCCGCCGTTGACCACGCCGAGCCCGGCGGCCGCCGCGATCGACGAGACCTGCCGGAACTCCTCGACGGTCTGGGTGACCAGGATCGTGGGGTGGGTGCGGGAGAACTCCTCCATCGTCACCGACCCGTCCGTGGTCTCGAACGGCAGCCAGGGCAGCAGCGCCCGCAGCAGCTCGTCGTCGTACCGGGCCAGCGCCTTCACCGCGAGGTGGTGCGCGCTCAGGAAGCGCCCGAGCAGCCCCGGATCGCTGGCGGCCAGGCCGGTCAGCCAGTCGCGCAGCCGGTCTCCGAGCGCGTCGCGCACGGCCGCGAGGGTGTCGTCCTCGTACAGCGCCTCGCGGGACGCCGTCGGCCGCAGGCCGTCCGAGTCGACGACGCAGCGCACGAAGAAGGCCCAGTCCGGCAGCAACTCGGCGGCCTGGTCCGAGACGAGCATGCCCTTCAGGTGCACGCGGTGCCCGGCGCGGCGGTTCGGGTGGACGGAGGTCGGCAGCACGTAGGCCACGCCGCGCAGTCCGACCAGCGGGAGATCGAGGTCGATCACGTCGAGCGGCGTGAAGTCGAAGGTCTTGCGGCAGTGCTCCGCGAGGGCCTCGCGCCGGGCGATCGGCGAGCCGTGCGGCCGGTCCCAGACCGCCGGGGTGTCGGTGATCCGCACCGGCACGCCGTCGCCGCCGTCGAGCGTCACCTCGTAGCGCAGCAGGCTGCCGTAGTGCCGCGCGAGCTCCGTGAGCCGCGCCGCGCCGAACCAGTCCTCGGAACCCTCGCGCGGGACCAGCGTGACCGTCGTGCCGAACTCGTGCGCCGACGCGGGCAGCGTGGTGATGGAGTACCGGCCGTCCGAGTAGCCGTGCCATTCGACGGCCGGGGCCTTCGGCTCGCGCGCCGACCTGGTGACGACGGTGATCTCGTCGGCGACGACGAAGCAGGCCAGCAGGCCGATGCCGAACTGCCCGACGAAGTCGGAGCGGGTCTGGATCAGCCCCGCCTCGTCCCGCTTCGAGCTGCGGCCGATCGTGGCGAGGAAGCGGTGCACCTCCTCCTCGGTCAGGCCGATACCGGTGTCGGTGACGGTCAGCGTCCCCGACGTCCGCAGCTTCACGCCCGCCGGCGCGCCCGGATCGATCAGCCGCCGCGCGGTGATGGCGTCCACCGCGTTCTGCATGAGCTCTCTGATGTAGACGCGCGGGCTGGAGTAGAGGTGGTGCGAGAGCAGGTCGACCATGCCGCGCAGGTCGACCTGGAAGGTGTGCGAGGGTTCTGGCTTGGACAACGGAGGTACCTTCGGTTCGTCGCGGGTGGCCGGCGGATCAGCCGAGTCTGACCGCGAAGTCGCGGAACTTCGCGTACGGGGCCTTCGGGTCGCGGCCGTTGAGATACATCCAGGGGAAGCGGGTGACGACCCAGTCGGTCGCCTCGAACGCCGAGCGCGCCGACTCCCAGGACCGGGCCAGGCTGAACGCCATCGCGAAGATGTTCGCCGTGGAGTAGGGGCTCCTGGCGTCGGCGTGGCCAGGCTGCCCGAGCGTCAGGTCCGCCGCCTCCTGGATCTCCGCGAGCACCTCGGGCCGGGCGAGATAAGCGCGACCCGGTTCGCCGCCGCCCATATCGAGGAAGCGCTCCAGATGCGCGATGGGGACGAGCGGGGCCAGCGTCGACCAGTGCGGGCCGGCCATGCTCTCCCGCGCGAAGGCGTGCATGCGCTCATGGGAGCCGGCCCACTTCCGGCACAGCGCCTGCAGCATCTGGAAATGCGCCTCGTAGTGATCGGGGCAGCGGTTGGTCACCGACTCGAAGCGCCGCTCGATGATGTCGATCCCGACCTCGAGCCCCCGCCCCGACATGAGGAGGTAGTGCCAGGGCGCCACGGCCTCGGGCGCCAGGACGGCCGCCTCGTAGAGACGGTCCTCGGCGACCCTGAGCAGCTCGTGGAAGCGGGCGAACTGATCCCTGGAGACGTGCTGCGCCTTCAGGCTGCTGCGCGCCTGCCACGCGTCCTCGATCGTGCAGGTGCCCACGACGAGCCGGCCCACGTAGTCCTCGGGGTCCTCCTCCGCGAGCTTCAGCAGCCACGGCCGCGTCGCCTCGTGCGCGCAGAGCTTTCCGGCCACCGCCGACTGGTCCCGGCCGCTCAGCCGCGTCAGCGTGCCGTGGATCTCGGTCCAGTTCTGCGCCTGCGCCGACTGGATCAGCGCGGCCGCGAGACGGTCGCCGTCACCGAGGACGCGCCGCGGGTGGCCCGCGGCGTCCTTCTTCTTCCCCAGCCCGAAAATGGGCACGGCCCCCTCCGCCCGGACGGTCTGTCAACTACCTGCCGGGCCACACCGTACAGCAGTCCGCCGACGGCGCCGTAGGGGATTGCGATCAGTGCCGCACGCGCAGCGACATCAGCACGCGCCAGGCGGCGATCCAGGTCAGGCAGGCGCCGGTCATGTGCAGCAGGACCATCCAGGCGGGCAGTCCGGCGAAGTACTGCGTGTAGCCGATCGCGCCCTGGAGCAGCAGCACGAGGAACATGTCGCGCACGGCGCGCAGGCTCTCGGGGCGGGCGTCGGTGGCCTTGAAGGCGAACCAGAGGGCGACCGTCAGGCCGATGACGATGAAGACGAGGTCGGCGTGCGCCTGGGTGATGTCCAGCGCCTTGAACGGCAGCCGCTTGCCGGCGTCGCTCGCGCCGGCGTGCGGGTCGGTGCCGGTCACCAGCGTGCCGACGGCGATGACGGCGCTCGTCGCGATGACCAGGACGCGGCCGAGCCAGAGGATCTCGCGCCTGGTCAGCAGCTCGACGGGGCCGTCGCCCTCGCGCGAGCGGATCCAGAGCACGTAGGAGACGGCGATCATGCCCATGGACACGCACATGTGCGCGGCGACCCACTCCGGCGCCAGCTTCGTCAGCACCGTGATGCCGCCGACCACGGCCTGGAGCACGACGCCGACGAACAGGCCCCAGGACAGCTTCACCAGGATCGGGCGGCGCGGCCGCTGGAACATCGCCGCCAGGATCGCCGCGCCGACCGCCGCGGTCACCGCGTAGGTCAGCATCCGGTTCGAGAACTCGATCACGCCGTGGTAGCCGAGCGTGGAGACCGGCACGACCGAGCCGCCGGTGCACTCGGGCCACGTCGGGCAGCCGAGTCCCGAGTTCGTCAGCCGCACCGCGCCGCCGGTGATCACGATCAGCGTGTTCGCCAGCAGCGCCGCGAAGCAGGCCCACTCGACCTGCTTGGGCGACGGGCTCCACCAGCGGCGCCGGGCGCCCTCGCCTTCGGCCGCGCGCGCGGCCGGGATGCTGATTTCCTGCTGGGTCACGAGACGCTTACTCCCATTTGAAGAACCGGGCCGCGCCCGCGACCGCGACGACCGTCCAGAGGGCCAGGATGCCCAGCGGCCCCCAGGGCATCGACGCCCCGGTCTGCAGGACCTCGCGCAGGCCGTTGGTCAGGGCGCTGATCGGCAGGAACTGGAGCACCGACTGGGCTCCGTGGCCGAACTTGCCGAGCGGGACGACCACGCCGCCGAGGCCGATGAAGACGAGGAACAGGAAGTTGGCCAGGGCGAGGGTCGCCTCGGCGCGCACCGAGCCCGCGAGCCAGAGCGCGAGGCCGCTGAAGGCCGTCGTGCCGAGCGCGAGCAGCAGCAGCACCGCGAGCGGGTCGCCGTGCGGGGACCAGCCCATGACCAGCGCGATGCCGATCAGCAGCGCCATCTGCACGCACTCGACCATCAGGATGCTGAGCGCCTTGCCGGCGAGCAGCCCCCAGCGCGGCAGCGGCGTGGCGCCGAGCCGTTTGAGCACGCTGTACCGCCGCTCGAAGCCGGTCGCGATCGCCTGGCTGGTGAAGGCCGTGGACAGCACCGCCATGCCGATGATGCCGGGCGCGTAGTAGTCGATCCGGCTGCCGCCGCCGGTGATCGAGCCGATCGGCTCGGCGGCGAACGCGATCAGCATCAGCGCCGGGATCACGATCGCGAGCAGCAGTTGCTCGCCGTTGCGCAGCAGCAGCTTCGTCTCGAAGCGGGCCTGGGCGAGGATCATCCGGGCGACGGGGGCGGGCCTGGGGTCCGCGCGGAAGGACCCGGGCCCGCGCAACACTGTCTGGCCGCTCATCGCAGCTCCCGTCCGGTCAGGTCCAGGAAGACGTCTTCCAGGCTGCGCTGCTCGATCTGCAGGTTGCGCGGCATGATGCCGAGGCTGGCGCACCACGCGGTGGTCGCGGCCAGCGTGTCCGGGGTGATCTCGCCGGTCACGTGGTAGCTGCCGGCGACCGGCTCGGAGGCCTGCGCGGGCGCCACCGCGATCGAGAGCGCGGTCAGGTCGAGCCCGGCCGCGGCCTCGAAGCGGATCGAGTCCCGCTCGCGGCCGGTGTCGGCCAGCCGCTGGGGCGAGTCGCACGCGATGACGCGGCCGCCGTCGATGATCGCGACCTTGTCGGCCAGCCGCTCCGCCTCGTCGAGCAGGTGCGTGGTCAGCACGACGGTCACGCCGTCGGCGCGCAGCTGCTCGATCAGCTCCCAGGTCGCGTGCCGTGCCTGCACGTCCAGGCCCGCGGTCGGCTCGTCCAGGAAGACCAGCTCGGGCCGCCCGACCACGGCGAGCGCCAGCGAGAGCCGCTGCTGCTGGCCGCCGGACAGCCGACGGAAGGAGGTCTTGCCGCAGGAGTCCAGGCCGAGGCGCTCGGCCAGCTCGTCCACGTTCAGCGGATTCGCGTAGAGGCTCGCGACGTGCCGCAGCATCTCCATCGCGCGCACGGACTGGTAGATGCCGCCGGACTGGAGCATCACCCCGATCCGGGGCCGCAGCCTGGCCGCGTCCGCGATCGGGTCCAGGCCCAGCACGCGCACCGCGCCGCCGTCCGGTTTGCGATATCCCTCACAGCACTCGATCGTGGAGGTCTTGCCCGCGCCGTTCGGCCCGAGCACCGCGGTGAGCCCGCCGCGCTCGACCACGAGGTCCAGGCCCTGGACAGCGGTCTTCTCCCCATACCGCTTGACCAGGCCGGAGATCTCCACGGCGGCTTCGGTCTGCTGCATGGCGCTGAGTTTACGTGCCCCGTCCCGCGGTTCCGGCAACCGGGGCACAACTTAGGCGAGCCTTAGTTGCAGCTCGGAAATGAATAAGCGCACACTGGTGTTGTGAAAAACGTGGGCGTGCTCGAGGAGCAGGAGGAGCGGCAGGCGACCCGTAACCGGGTTGCCCGTTCCATCCTGTCCGAGGGCCCGCGCACCGCGGCCGAGCTGGCCTCCAGTCTAGGCATGACGCCCGCGGGTGTTCGCAGGCACCTCGACGCTCTCCTCGCCGAGGGACTCGTGGAAGCCCGCGAGCAGCGCGTGTACGGCCAGCGCCACCGCGGCCGCCCCGCCAAGGTCTTCGCCCTGACGGACGCCGGCCGCGCCGTCTTCCACCACGACTACGACGCCCTCGCCGTGGACGCGCTGCGCTTCATCGCGGAGACCGGCGGGGAGCAGGCGGTCGCCGCCTTCGCCCGCCGCCGCTTCGCCGACCTGGCCGCCCGCTACGGCGACGCGCTCGCCGCGGCCGACCCCGAGGAGCGCTCCCGGCTGCTGGCCGAGGCCCTCACCGCGGACGGCTACGCCGCCTCCACCCGGGAGGCCGAGAAGCTCCCCGGCGAGCAGCTGTGCCAGCACCACTGCCCCGTCCAGCACGTCGCCGAGCAGTTCCCGCAGCTGTGCGAGATGGAGACCCAGGTCTTCGCCGAACTGCTCGGCACCCATGTCCAACGCCTGGCCACGATCGCGCACGGCGACGGCGTATGCACCACGTTCATCCCGACGGCCGCCGTCGCGCGCCAGCGTGCGCAAGCCCCGGAGCCTATCCAGTCCGAAGGAGATGCTTCATGACCACCACGCACGACGAGCTTGCCGGCCTCGGCAACTACGAGTTCGGCTGGGCCGACCCGGACGTCGCCGGAGCCACCGCCAAGCGCGGCCTGAGCGAGGACGTGGTCCGCGAGATCTCCGCGCTGAAGAACGAGCCGCAGTGGATGCTCGACTTCCGGCTCAAGGCGCTGCGGCTGTTCGACCGCAAGCCCATGCCGAACTGGGGCGCCGACCTCTCCGGCATCGACTTCGACAACATCAAATACTTCGTGCGCGCCACGGACAAGCAGGTCACCTCCTGGGACGACCTGCCGGTGGACATCAAGAACACCTACGACAAGCTGGGCATCCCGGAGGCCGAGAAGCAGCGGCTGCTCGCCGGCGTCGCGGCCCAGTACGAGTCGGAGACCGTCTACCACTCGATCAACGAGGACCTCGAGCGCCAGGGCGTGATCTTCCTGGACACCGACACGGCGCTCAAGGAGCACGAGGACCTGTTCCGCGAGCACTTCGCCACGGTCATCCCCTCCGGCGACAACAAGTTCGCCGCGCTCAACTCGGCGGTCTGGTCCGGCGGCTCGTTCATCTACGTGCCGAAGGGCGTGCACGTCGAGATCCCGCTGCAGGCCTACTTCCGGATCAACACCGAGAACATGGGCCAGTTCGAGCGGACGCTGATCATCGCGGACGAGGGCTCCTACGTGCACTACCTCGAGGGCTGCACCGCGCCGATCTACAGCTCGGACTCGCTGCACTCGGCCGTCGTCGAGATCATCGTGAAGAAGGGCGCCCGGGCCCGCTACACGACCATCCAGAACTGGTCGAACAACGTCTACAACCTGGTCACCAAGCGCGCCGCGGCGCAGGAGGGCGCGACCATGGAGTGGATCGACGGCAACCTCGGCTCCAAGGTCACCATGAAGTACCCGGCCGTCTGGCTGCTCGGCGAGCACGCGAAGGGCGAGACCCTGTCGATCGCCTTCGTCGGCCCCGGCCAGCACCAGGACGCCGGCTCCAAGATGGTGCACGCCGCGCCGAACACCTCCTCGACCATCGTGTCGAAGTCGGTGGCCCGCGGCGGCGGCCGCACCTCCTACCGCGGCCTGGTGCAGATCCAGGAGGGCGCGCACAAGTCGAAGTCCAACGTGAAGTGCGACGCGCTGCTGGTCGACACGATCTCCCGCTCCGACACGTACCCCTACGTGGACGTGCGCGAGGACGACGTGACCATGGGCCACGAGGCCACCGTCTCCAAGGTCTCCGAGGACCAGCTGTTCTACCTGATGAGCCGCGGGCTGACCGAGGACGAGGCGATGGCGATGATCGTGCGCGGCTTCGTCGAGCCGATCGCCAAGGAGCTGCCGATGGAGTACGCGCTCGAACTCAACCGGCTGATCGAGCTGCAGATGGAGGGCGCGGTCGGCTGACCCGCCTTCCCGCCCCCGACCTCGCCCTCCCCGTCAGAAAGAACACTGATGTCGTCACAGCCTGAGCAGACCAAGGGCTCGAGCACCGCAGCGGCCGTGTCCGTCGCGCGGCCCGGCAGCGGCGCGCCGCTGGCCGGTCCCGGCACCGGGCGCACCCACTCCGAGGTGCTCGCCTCCCGCGGCGAGCGGCCCACGTCATTCGACCCGGCCGCCTTCGCGGCGCTCACCGGGCGCGAGGAGGACTGGCGCTTCACACCGCTCAAACGGCTGGCGAGGCTGCACGAGGGCGCGGCGGCGGACGGCAGCGACAAGATCGGGCTGCACCTGCCCGAGGGCGCGACGGCCGAGCAGGTCGGCAAGGACGATCCGCGGGCGCGCAAGGCCGGCGCCCCGATCGACCGCACCTCGGCGCTCGCCTTCGCGGCCGCCGAGCAGGTCACGGTGATCACCGTGGCGAAGGAGGCCGTGCTCGCCGAGCCGCTGCGCCTCGACGTGCACGCCGAGGGCGGCACCGCCTACGCGCACATCGTGTTCGACGTGAAGCCCTTCGCCGAGGCCGTCATCGTCCTCGACCACAAGGGCACCGGCGCGCGCTCCGCGAACGTCGACCTGATCGTCGGCGACAGCGCGAAGGTCACGTTCGTCTCCGTGCAGGACTGGGAGCGCGACGCGGTGCACCTCGCGCAGCAGAACATCCTGGTCGGCCGGGACGCCACGGTGAAGTCGGTGAACGTCACCTTCGGCGGCGATCTCGTCCGGATCACCCCGAACGTGCGCTACACGGCCCCCGGCGGCGACGCCGAGCTGCTCGGCCTCTACTTCGGGGACGACGGCCAGCACCTCGAGCACCGCCTGTTCGTGGACCACTCGGTGACCAACTGCCGCTCGCACGTCACGTACAAGGGCGCGCTGCAGGGCGCCGAGGCGCACACGGTCTGGGTCGGCGACGTGCTGATCCGCGCGGCCGCCGAGGGCACCGACACTTACGAGCTGAACCGCAACCTGCTGCTGACCGACGGCGCCCGCGCCGACTCGGTGCCGAACCTGGAGATCGAGACCGGCGAGATCGTCGGCGCCGGACACGCCTCGGCGACCGGCCGCTTCGACGACGAGCAGCTGTTCTAC
>DASTAE010000125.1:0-10100 GCA_035712985.1 Actinospica sp. | reverse complement strand
GCTTTCGACGCTAGTAACGGCCTGGGCCTCTGTCAATCAGGCGCAGCGAGGACGGGATGGGGAGTCGGGTGGACCGACTGCAATCGTGTGCAGTTCCGTGCTTGAGTGGATCAGCCGAGCAGGTTGAGCGTGTTGGCGTTGCCGTCGACGAAGTAGACGTCGTCGGTGCCCGGTTTCACGGCGAGGCCGAACCGTGCCCGAACGGCGCTCGATTTCCCTTGCACCTGCGGGGACGGGCGCCGGTCGGGGGTGGTTCAGAAGGATCTCGGCCCGTTGACAACCGTGAGCACGGGCAACTGCGAAGAGCTCGTCGAGACGACCAGCAACGTGGTGCCACGCGCGTGGTCCGTCGGCCCCACCATGGCGTTGAGCAGCCGATTCGCCGCTAGCGGCGCAACACGGATGACGTCGCCCGACGACATCCGACCGTCGACGACGGTGATCGCGGCGTCCGTCTCGTTCCGCCCATCGTGAATAAGGACCCTTTGATCCCCCGAGATGATCTCGACATCGACGATCGGCACGTGCCGACGGACCGCCTCCAACAGCTCGTAGGCGATCGCCGCGACCACGTCCGGCCGATCTCCACTCAGACCGAGCTGAACGACATAGGTCGTCGGCTGGGCGAACGCCGCGATATCGCCCGGGCGCACCCGTCCGTTCGGGCCGGTCCCCTCGATGTGATCAGGGTCGAGCCCAGCCTCCGCAGCCAGTCGACGCACCCGCGGGCTGTGCCGATGCCGAGGCGATCGACCGATCGCCGCCGTCTCGGTCATTGCTGCAAGGCCTTCTCGACCGTGGTCGCGACCAGGTCCGCGGAGGGCAGCACCAGATCCTCGAGACTGTCGGCCGAGGGCAGCGGAATGTGCGGCGTCGTGATCCGCTGAATCGGGCCGTCGAGGTCCCAGAACCCTTCCTCCCCGACGATCGACGCGATCTCCGCGCCCCAGCCGAGCACGCGCGGATTCTCCTCGACCGTGAACAGCCGGCCGGTCTTCGCGACCGAGGCCAGGATCGCGGCCGTGTCGAGCGGAATCAGGGAACGCACATCGATCACCTCGGCGTCGATCCCGCGCGCGGCCAGCTGCCCGGCCGCGGCGAGGGCGCGCGGGACCATCAGGCCGAGGGCGAGGATCGTGGCGTCGCCTCCCGACCGGATGACGCGGGCCGTGCCGAGCTTGTCGACGATCTCGCCGTCCTCGACCTCGCCCTTCGTCGGGTAGAGCCCCTTCGCCTCGAACAGGAGCACGGGATCGTCCTCGCGGACGGCGGCGGCCATCAGCCCGACGACGTCGCGCGGCGTGGACGGCACGACGACCTTGAGTCCGGGCACCGCCATCGCCCAGTTCTCGACCGCCTGCGAGTGCTGAGCGCCGAAGCGCAGACCGGCGCCGTTGCCCGACTTGATCACCAGCGGAAGCGAGAACTGGCCGTTCGTCATGTAGCGGGTCTTGGCGATCTGGTTGGCGACGATGTCCCAGCAGACGGCGAAGAAGTCGCCGAACATGATCTCGGCGATCGGCCGCAGCCCGGTCATCGCCGCGCCCATCACGGCGCCGAGGATGGCCTGCTCGCTGATCGGCGTGTCGACGACGCGGCGTGGCCCGAACCGTTCGAGCAGCCCGACCGTGCTCTTGAACACGCCCCCGGCCCCGGCCACGTCCTCGCCGATCAGCACGACGCGCTCGTCCCTGGCCATCTCCTGCGCGATACCGCGCGCGACGGCGTCGCGGTACGTCAGTTCCGCCATGCCGAGCTCCCGTCAGCCCACAGTTCGGTGTACGCGCTGGCCGGATCCGGTGGGGGCCCGGCGATCGCCGGCTCGGTCGCGGCGTCGACCTCCTCGGCCGTCTGCTTGTCGATCGCGTCGAGCTCGGCCGCGTCGAAGCCGAGGCGCCGCAGCCGGGCGCCGTACACGGTCAGCGGATCGTAGGCGAGCCACGCATCCACCTCGCGCTGCGGCCGGTACTTCCCCGGATCCGCGCGCGAATGACCTCCGTGCCGGTATGTGACGGCCTCGATCAGCGACGGCCCCTCACCGGCGCGCGCCTTGGCCAGCGCACGCAGGGCCGTGACATGGCACTCGTCGGCATCGTTCCCGTCGATCCGCTCCGCCTCGAGGCCGTACGCGGCGGCGCGGTCGGCGGCAGGCCGCTCGACCGCGGTGATGTCGCCGATCGACGTGTACTCCATGTAGAGGTTTTTCTCGCACACGAACACGACCGGAAGGCCGAACACCGACGCGTAGTTCAGCGCCTCGTGGAACGCGCCGATATTGGTCGTGCCGTCCCCGAAGAAGCACACGGCGACCTGCCCCGACCCCCGGTACTGCGCCGACCACGCGGCCCCGTTGGCGATCGTCAGATGCGCGCCGATGATCGCGTACGAGCCCATCATCCCGTACTCGGCGCTGGTCAGATGCATCGACCCGCCCTTGCCCCCGAGCAGCCCGTTCCCGCGCCCCAACAGCTCGGCCAGCACCGGCTCCATCGGCACCCCGCGCGCCAGCGTGTGCGCATGGCCCCGATACGTGGCGAAGGTGTAGTCGTCCTCCCGCATCGCCGCCCCGAACCCCGCCGCGATCGCCTCCATCCCCAGCGAGAGATGGCTGGTGCCCTTCACCAACTGACGCAGGAACAGGTCGTAAGCCCGCTTCTCGAACCGCCGCATCCGCTGCATCGACCGGTAGAGCCCCAGCCTCGTCCGTCCATCGACCGCGAGCCCGTCGTTCCGCTCGGGATCGCCGGGTGGGAGGACGGCGGCGTGCTCGCCGTAGGGGTGTCGGGTGCTCAAGGCGGCTCCCAGGGAAAGTTCGACATTGAACTATCGCAACCAGGAGTCACGGTAGGCCGGGGCAGGGAGGGTGTCAAAGCTCCGCGGCCGGCACCTTCGGATAGGGCACCTGCCTGCTCTCGTGCTGAAGCCTGTTGTAGAAGTCCGTCATCACGACGGCCGTCGGCGCGCAGCGGGTGAGGATCCTCGCCGCCGCCGCCGGCACCCCGGTCGGGAGCTCTCCCCCGGCGTACGCGCGGATCCGAGCCTCCCGCTCCTCCCGCCCGGACCCGAAAAGCGCGGTGACCAGCCACTGCGACATGTACATGGCCGCGAAGGCGCGGTCATAGCCCTGATGCCGCTCAAAGAAGTCGGATTCGTCCTTCGCCAGCTCGAACCCGGAGGAGATCGCCAGACCGTAGTCCGCGAAGTACAGGCGTTCGCCGTCCGTGAGGAGGTTCTGGAAATGGGCGTCGAAGTGAAGCAGGCCGCGGGCGTTCATGAACGAGATCCCCGCCGCCACCTCACGCTCCACCATCGCGCACGCCCGCTCCCCGGCGTCCCCGGGCGCGCCGAGCCGGTCGCCGAGCCACTGGAACACGTTCTGCGGGATGTGCTCGAGGAACAGCGCGATGCTCGCCGACGAGTCCCGCACCTCCTCGATACACCGCCGCACCTGCGACCCGCCGCCCCAGAACTCGACGACGCCCTCCACGTCCGACAACTCCTCAGGCAACGGCGCCGAATCCGGCAGCACGCGCCAGTGGTACATCAGCGGAAACCCCTCGTACTCCCCGCCCAGCACCCAGTCGGTGGTCATGACCTGCACAGCCAGCTCCCGCCAAGCCCCGAAACCCGGCCCCGCGATGCCGTAGTGGCAGAACATCGGCAGCTCGAACAGATTCGCCGTGGACCGCACATTCTCCGGCCGCCGCTCGAGATCGGTCAGCGGCACCCGCTTCACGAACACCGGCGTCCCGCCCACCTCGAGCACCGCCGCCTTCCCTCCGATCCCCGCCCCCACCGGCGCCGCCTCCTCCAGCACCCGCGCCAACGCGCGATCGCTCAGCAGGGCCAGGGAGGTGGAGACGGCACTGTACGCGGCCAGCCGCTCGGCGAGGATCATGGATCGCAGCCTACGGGGACCGAGGTGGGGGCGGCGATTATCGTCACCCCACCCCCAGAGCCCCCCGCACCTCCTCGCTCGACCTCAGTTCCTCGGCCGGGGCCTCGTGGGTGATCCGGCCCTTGAGCATCACGTAGCCGCGGTCCACGTGCGCCAGGGCGAACAGGGCGTTCTGCTCGGTGAGCAGGATGCTGAGGCCTTCCCGCCGCAGCCGGTCCAGCCAGCGGCCCAGGTCGGCGACCACGGCCGGGGACAGGCCCTCCGTGGGCTCGTCGAGCAGGAGTAGGCGGGGGTGGCCGAGCAGGGCGCGGGCCAGTTTGAGCATCTGCTGTTCGCCGCCGGAGAGGTAGCCGGCGCGGCGGTCGGCCAGGTCGCGGAGTCTGGGGAAGACCTGGAGGACGTCGTCGAGGGTGCGGGCTCCGGCGGCCGGGCCTCGGCCCAGGGTTCGGGCTGCCAGTTCCAGGTTCTGGGCCACGGTGAGGCTGCCGAAGACGCGTCTTCCGCTGGCGACGAAGGCCGCGCCGGACCTGGCGATGCGGTGGGTCCTCGCGTGGGCGATCTCCTCGCCTGACATCAGGATGCTGCCGCGCTTGGGCGGGGTCAGGCCCAGGACGCTGCGCATGGTCGTCGTCTTGCCGGCGCCGTTGCGGCCCAGGAGGGCGACCGCCTCGCCCGCGCCCACCTTCAGCGAGAGGCCTTGCAGGATGTGGCTCGCGCCGTAGTAGGTGTCGATCTCGCGGATCTCGAGCATGGGTTCGGATTCGGAGCCGGAGCCGGGCACGGTCATGCCTCGCTTCCCAGGTAGACGGCCATGACCTCGTCGTTCGCTCGCACCTCGGCTGCCGGGCCGTGGGCCAGGACGCGGCCCTGGTGCATGACCGTGACCTCGTCGGAGATGGCGAAGACGGTGTCCAGGTCGTGCTCGGAGAAGAGCACGGTGAGGCCTCGCTCGCGGGCCAGGCGGGTGATCTGGCCCACGACGCGGCTGGTCTCGAAGGGGGACATTCCCGCGGTCGGCTCGTCGAGCAGGAGCAGGCGCGGGGCGGTCGCCAGGGCCAGGGCCACTTCCAGGGCGCGCTGGTCGCCGTGGGAGAGGACGGAGCCTTGGAGGTGCATGTGCTCGGCCAGGCCCAGGGCTTCGCAGATGGTCTCGGCTTCGGCGCGGAGGGCGGCACCGGCGCGCCTGCGTAGGAGGTTGGCTTGGCGGTTGCGGGCCAGCAGGGCGGCGCAGACCGACTCGCGGACGGTGAGCCTCGGGAAGATGCTCGTCGTCTGGAAGGCCTTGGCGAGTCCGGCGCGGGTCACGGCGTGGGGCGGGCGGCCGGTGAGGTCGCGGCCGGCGAAGCGGACGGTGCCCGCCGTCGGCCGGCGCTCGCCGGTGATCAGCGAGAAGAGGGTGCTCTTGCCCGCGCCGTTGGGGCCGATGACGGAGTGGATCGCGCCGGGGGCCACGTCCAGGTCCACGCCGGCCACGGCCCGGAAGCCGCCGAAGTCGCGGGTCAGGCCTCTGATGGTGAGCAGGGGTTCCTCGGTCATCGACGGCCTCGCAGTCGGTTCAGGCCGGGCAGGCGGACGGCGCCGGTCAGGCCGTCGGGGCGGAGCAGGACGACGAGCAGGAGCACGCCGCCGAGCACGAGCTGCCAGTCGGAGACGTACTGCACGAGCCAGTCGTGGCCGAACTGGTAGACGAACGCGCCGACGACCGGGCCGCCGAACGTGTACATGCCGCCGATCACGCTCATCAGCACGGCCTGGCCGGACGTGGTCCAGTCGAAGAGCTCCGCGTTCGAACCCTGGTTGTAGACCACGAACATGGCTCCGGCCAGCGAGCAGAAGGCGCCGGAGACGGTGAAGGCGAGCAGGTGCAGGCGGTAGACGTTCGTGCCGAGCGCCTGGACGCGGGCGCGGTTCTCGCGCGAGGCGCGCAGCAGGAGGCCGAAGTCGGATCTGTAGAGCCAACGGAGGGCCAGGAGTGCGGCTACCGAGATTCCGAGGAGGGTCAGGTAGCCGTCCACGGGGCTGAGCATCCAGGCGGGGACCACGGGGGCGAAGACGCCGTTCGCTCCGCCGGTGAAGCCGGTGTTCTGCTCGACCAGCTGGTAGAAGAGCTGCGAGAAGGCGAGGGTGATCAGGGCGAAGTAGAGGGTGCGGGCGCGCAGGGCCACCAGGCCGATGAGCGCCGCCGCCGCGGCGCCGAGTACGGGCGCCAGGGCGAAGCCCTCCCAGAAGCCGAGGCCCGCGTGCTCCCAGCCCAGGGTGACCGTGTACGCGCCCAGGCCGAAGAAGACGCCCTGGCCGAAGGAGACCAGGCCGGCCTGGCCGATCAGCAGGTTGGCCGCGACCGCGAAGACCGCGAAGGCGGCGATCTGCTCGAGGGTGAGGATGGTGGAGACGGTGACCAGGTAGGGGGCCGCGGCCAGCAAGGCCAAGAGCAGCGCGAGCGCGATGAGGGGGACGGCGCGGCGGGCCGGGCGCGGGGTGGCGGGCGCCGTGGTCGGGGGAAGTTTCTCTTCGAGGACTGTCATGGGTTTCGTCAGGTTCCTGTCTCTGTGTCCGGCTATCTGTCCGGGGTGCCGAACAGGCCCCAGGGGCGCGCGGCCAGCACAAGGATCATCACGAGGTAGCCCGCGCTCGACGCGTAGGACGGGACCCAGAGCGTGCCCAGCCCCTCGAACGTCGCGATGACGACCGCGCCGAGCGCCGCGCCGGCCACGGAGCCCAGGCCGCCGACCACGGTGACGATGAAGGCCGCGACGATGATCTGGGTGTCCAGACCCGGGCCGACGGACTCGAGCGGGGCGATCGCGGCGCCGGCCAGTCCGGCCAGGCCAGCGCCGAGGGCGAAGACGCTGGTGCGGAGCAGGGCGAGGTTCGTGCCGCCTACGGCCAGGGTCTCCGGGTCCTCTACGGCCGCACGGACCCGCCATCCGGTGGCTGTGCGGGTGAGCAGCAGCCACAGGCCCAGGGCGACCACGGCCGCGATGCCGATGACGACGAGGTCGTACTCGGGGACGACCGCGCCGCCGATCGTGAATCTCCCCGCGACCGGGGTGGCCACGGTGCGGTCCGAGGTGCCCCAGACGCGTTGCGCGAGGTCGGCGATGACGAGGACCAGGGCGAACGTGGCCAGGAGCTGGGCCAGCGGCTCACGGTCGTGCAGGCGTCGCAGGATACTGATCTCGATGCCCGCGCCGAGGGCCGCGCACAGGGCCACGGCGGCGAGCAGCGCGAGGGCGAACCCCCAGCCTCCGGTCAGTCCGGAGGCCAGGGACGCCACGGCCAGCGCGCCGACCATGAAGATGCTGCCGTGCGCCATGTTGATCAGCCGGAGCGCGCCGAACACGAGGGTGAGCCCGGCCGCGACGACGAACAGCATGGCGGCGTTCGTCAGGATGCTGACTGTCTCGGTGACGAAGGTGTTCATGGGTCGCCGATTACTTCTGCAGCGCCTGCATCTGGGCGCAGCTGTAGTCGATCTGGTCGAACGGCGCCTGGAACGCCCCGCTCTCCCAGAGGTGCGTCGCGTCGCCGGTCGTCGCGGCCTGCGCGGCCACGGTTCCGACGTATTCGGGCAGCTCGGTCTGATGGTCGCAGGCGCGGATCTGCTCGCTGCCGAGGATCGTGGTCGGCGAGGCACCCGCCAGCGCACTCGACACGGCGTCGCCGGAGAAGGAGTTCGCGTGCTGGACGCCCCAGGCCCACTGCTGCACGGCCGCGTAGCCGAGGATGGCCCACTCGCTCGGCGCGTCGCCGTACTTGGCCTGGAACTCGCTCACGAAGGCGCTCATCGCCGAGGTCTCATTCGTCCAGTACGGCGCGCGGTCGAAGCCGATCGCGCCGGCCGGGGCCGAGGCGCCGAGCGACTGGAGCACCGAGTAGTCGTACATCGCGATGACCTTCGTCTTCGCGAACAGCCCGTAGGTCGCGGCCTGCTTGGTGAACGCGACGAGGTCGCCGCCGAACTGGGCGTTGAAGACGTAGTCCGGCTGGGCCGACTCGATGGCCGCGAGGTACGAGCTGATGTCGGTCGCCCCCAGCGGCGGGAACTCCTGCTTGACCAGCGTGTAGTGCACGTTCTCCGCCTTGAGCGCCTGGATGAACCCGGCGACGGTGTCCTGGCCGAAGGAGTAGTTCGGGGCGAAGGTCGCGATCGACACCGACTTGCCCTTGAGCTGCGCGGCCAGGTAGTCCGCCGCGGCGCGCGGCTCCATGACCGTGTTCGGCACGTCCTGGAAGACGTACTTGCTGTACGTGGTCGTGGTCAGCCCGATGTCGTTCGAGGTGTGCATGAAGATCGGGATCTGCTGCGCGTTGGTCACCTGCTCCTCGGCGGAAGCGACCGAGCTGGCCACGGGGCCGAAGACGGCGACGGCGTGGTCGGCGTCGAGCATGGTGCGCACGTTCGAGACGCCGGTCGCCGGGGTCGCCGCGTCGTCCGCGCTGACCACCTTGACCTGCTTGCCGAGCAGGCCGCCCTTCGCGTCGATGTCGGCCGCCGCGAGCTGCACGCCCTGCAGGCCGGTCTGCCCGAGGGAGGCGATCGAGCCGCTGAGCGTGGTCGACTCGCCGATCGTGACCGTGCCGCCGGATCCGCCGCCGTTACCGCTGCCGCCGCCGGCGCTGGCCGCGGCGTTCGCACACGCCGCGGCCGTGCCGCACATCAGCATCGCGGCCGCCAACCCGGTCCATCTGTTCCCTGAGCGCGCCATTGCACCGTCTTCCTGCTCTGAATCATTGGAGGGGATGGCGCGAAACGCTAGGCCGGTCCGGCGGCCGCGGGCATGGGGTCCCGCCACACAAAGTGCCGCTACGGGCAGGTGGTGACCACCACGTAGTAACCCGGAGACGTCTCCTCCAGGCTCGTGGTCGCGTACACGTTCCACAGGCCCATGGCGTCGTTCGAGCCGTCGGCGAAGGTGTAGCCGCCGGATTGATAGGCGCGGCCGTCGACGGTCTGGATGTAGTTGTTCGCGGTGTAGCAGCTCGTTGTGTAGGTGCTGGAGCCACTGGGGGTCGGAGACGTGCTCGGCGAGGCGGAGGTCGTGGTCGGCGAGGGCGTGCCGGTCGAGGACGTGTTCAGGCCCCAGTAGGTCGCCGCGTAGTACGTCGAGCAGATGTAGTTGAGGAAGTACGCGCCGGTCGCGCCGCACTGGTCGGCTCCCGAGCCCGGGTTCACGGCCAGGCCGTGGCCCATTCCGGAGATCGCGAAGGTCTCGACGACGGGCTTGCCCGCGCTGTTGTCGTAGTCCTTCTCGGTGGTTCCGCCGGTCAGCGACTCGGTCGAGGAGGCCGTCTGGCCGATCCCCCACACGCCGGTCCACTGGTCCATCAGCTCGGTCGAGTTCGCCGTGTTGACGGTGTAGTCCGCGGTGCCCTGCCAGATCTGCACGGTGGGCCACGTCCCGGTGTATCCGGGGTCTGAGTTGGTGGCCAGGGCGGCCCACTGCGCGACCGAGTCACCGACGGCGCCGTCCATGCAGGTGTACGCGGCGGTCTGACTGGTGGCGCACTGCGCGGGCAGGCCGGAGTCGATCGATCCGGAGGCGAACACGTCCGGGTAGTCGGCGAGCAGGTCGGCGGTCATTCCGGCGCCCGCGGACAGGCCGGTGACGTAGACGCGCTTGGGGTTGATCGAGTAGTGCGCCTCCATGTAATCGACCATCTGGATGATCGATGCGGCCTCGCCCTGGCCGCGGGAATCGTCCGAAGGGGTGAACCAGTCGAAGCAGTCCTCGCTGTTGTTGCTCGAGGTCTGCTGCGGGAAGACGAGGTCGAAGCCCCATTCGTCGGCGTACTTGGGCCAGCCCGAGTCGTTGTAGTAGTCCGCGGCCTGCTGGGTGCAGCCGTGCAGGGCGATGACGAGCGGCGCGTTCGCGGCCGCCGAGGTCGGCACGTAGTCGAACATCTGGATGGCGCCCGGGTTCGAGCCGAAGGAGGAGACCTGGGTGAGCGTCGAGCTGTTCGCGAGCGCGGTGCTCGCGCCGGTCAGCACGTAGACCAGCGCCGCGAGCACGGCCAGCACCGCGCCGACCGCCGACAGGGCGCGGAGCGAGGGGGAGGAGGATCCGGAGACCATAACCGCTGACCTCTCCATTGAGGTGGTGGGTGTGAGGATTCCGGCAGACCGTAGGTCCGCTCCCGCTCGGCGGTCGATGGAGCGCGGTGACACAGCGGCGTCCGGCGCCGTGTGGTCTCGCCACAC
>DASTAE010000124.1:0-15766 GCA_035712985.1 Actinospica sp. | reverse complement strand
GGGCCCGTGGCTCGAGGTCGTGGCCGGATGGCTGCGCGAGGGGCGGTCGCCGACGTTCTTCATCCACACGCCGGACAACGTGGACGCGCCGATCCTCGCGCGCCGCTTCCACGATCAGGTGCGCGGGCTCGTGCCGGAGCTCGAACCACTGCCTGAGCCGTCGTTCGAGACTGACGCAGCCGGGCAGCCGACGCTGTTCTAGCCGCGCACCTGATAGCCGAGGAACACGACCCCACCTCGGAAACGGCGCTCCTGCGTGAGTTCGAGCCGCGTGCGGACGCCGTCTGGCAGGGCGCGCTTTCCGCCACCGATGATGACCGGGTTGAGGAACAGTTGGATCTCGTCGACGAGCCCCGCGGCCATCGCTTGACCTGCGATATCCGCGCCGCCGATGGTGATGTCGTGCGCCGATGAGTCCTTGAGCCGTCGGATCGCCGCGGGATCGAATTCGCGGACGATCTGGGTCTTGGAGGTCGTCGCTTTCGTGAGTGTCCGCGAGTAGACGATCTTGTCGGCCGCGCGCCAGATCTCCATCCAGGCACGGCTCTCCGGATCGAGGTCTTCGGGTTCGGCGGTCTCCCAGTAGAGCATCGTTTCATACATTCGGCGGCCGTAGATGTACGTGCCGATAGGCCGTTCGAGTTCATTCACTGCCGTCAGCACCTCGGCATCCGGCGCCGCCCACTCGAATACGCCGTGCTCGTCTTCGATGTAACCGTCAAGCGAGGTGATGGCGGAGTAGATCAGCTTTGCCATGGCGGGTCAGTCCTCCAGGGATCGGAACGCGCGGCGGTAGGCGGTCGGTGAGACGCCGGACGCGAGTCTCATCTGCTGACGGAGGTTGGCGCCGGTGCCGAGCCCGGCGCGTTCGGCGACCTGGTCGACCGTCAGATCGGAGTCTTCGAGCAGGTGGCGTGCGTAGTCCAGGCGCTGCGCGGCGAGCCAGGCGCCGGGGCTCAGGCCGGTCTCGTCGCGGAACCGGCGCGTGAAGGTGCGCACGCTCGTCCCGGCATGCGCGGCGAGTTCGCCGAGGCTGAGCGGGCGGCCGAGACGCTCGACGGCCCACGCGCGGGTCGCGGCGGTGCCGCCGTCGTCCGTGTCGGGGACGGGCCGCTGCACGTACTGCGCCTGGCCTCCCTCGCGACGTGGCGGCACGACGCAGAGGCGGGCGGCCAGATTCGCGACCGCGCTGCCGTGGTCGCGGCGCACGATGTGCAGGCACAGGTCGATTCCCGCCGCGACGCCGGCGGACGTGAGCACGTCTCCGTCGTCGATGTACAGCACGCCCGAGTCGACGCGGACATTCGGGAACATGGCCTGCAGCGTCGCGGCCTCGCTCCAGTGCGTCGCGGCGGGACGTCCGTCGAGCAGGCTCGCGGCGGCGAAGACGAAAGCGCCGGTGCATATCGCGATCAGCCGCGTGCCGGGCCGGATCTCCTTGAGCGCGCGCAGCACCGGCTCGGCCAGGATGCCGCCGGAGTCGACGATCTGCGCGAGCGCGTGCGAGGGCGGGATCACGACGGAGTCCGCCGTCGCGAGCGCGGAGGCGTCGTGGTCCACGTGGATGCTGAAGTCCGCGTCGGTGCGCACCGGAGCACCGTCAACCGTGCAGGTCACAACCTCGTACAGCGGGCGATTGTCGTGCCGCGCATCCCGTGCGGCGCCGAAGATCCGCGCCGGGATCGACAGTTCGAAGGGCACGACGCCGGGCAGCGCGAGGACCGCCACACGGTGCGGACGGGTCGGATGGGCCATGGCCCGATTCTTTCACATCGTGTCCATCCGGCCACTAGGCGGCCCGCCGTGCCCGACGGCACAGTGGAGGACATGACGAAGATGCGCGCGATCATCGCGGAACGAGCCGGCGGCCCCGAGGTACTCAAGCCGGCGGAGGTCGAACGGCCCACGCCCGGCGCGACGGAGATCCTGGTGCGGGTGCACGCGGCCGGGATCAATCCGACGGACTGGAAGTCGCGCTCCGGCGGCGGACTCGCCAAGCGGACCTTCCCGTTGATCCTCGGCTACGACGTGGCCGGCGTGGTCGAGGCGGTCGGCCCCGGCGTGACGCTTTACCAGCCCGGCGACGCGGTGCTCGGCATGCCGCTGTTCCCGCACCTGCCCGGCGCGTACTCCGAGTACGTCGTCGCCCCGGCCCGGCACTTCGCGCCCAAGCCCGAGGCGCTGAGCTTCGAGGAGGCCGCCGGTCTTCCGCTTGCCGCGCTCACCGCGTGGCAGGGGCTGATCGACACCGGAAAGCTGAAGGCCGGTCAGCGTGTGCTGGTGCATGCGGCGGCGGGCGGCGTGGGGCATATCGCGGTGCAGATCGCGAAGAGCCTCGGCGCGTACGTGATCGCCACGGCGAGCGCCGAGAAGCACGAGTTCGTCCGCCGACTCGGCGCGGACGAACTGATCGACTACCGCGAGACCGATTTCGTGGACGTGCTGTGTGACCAGCCGGTCGACGTCGTCTTCGACCCGATCGCGGGTGACTACAGCGGCCGCTCGCTGCGGGTGCTCAAGGACGGCGGCAAGCTCGTCTCGATCCTCCCGGTGGATGAGACGGCGATGAAGGAGGCTGCTTCGCGCGGTATCGCGACCGGCTTCACCCTCGTCGAGCCGGATCGTCTGGCGCTCACCGCGATCGTCGACCTGGTCGAGCAGGGCAAGTTGCGTGTCGCGATCGATTCGGTGTTCCCGCTGGCCGAGGCCGCCGAGGCGCACCGCCGCAGCGAGACGAACCGGGCCGTCGGAAAGATCGTGCTGAGCGTCATCGAGAGCTGATGTCTTCGGCGCGTCGAATGTGAACGCGCGTCGTGGTTTCCGGGAAATCTGACGTCTGACGCTTGACCCGCGGGCGGCCCGCTCCGATTCTCACAGTCGGAGCCGCCTCACCCACCGGCGGCGCTCGACTAAGGACGTCACCCATGCCCAGAATCCGCAGAACCCTGATGGTTCCGCTGGCGGCCGCCGCCGTCGTGCTGGCCTGCTCCGGTACGGCGGCCGCGCAGCCGACGAACTCCACGCCCGCCTTCGACCGCCTGACCACGGCCTCGAACCCGGCCTGGATGGGCCACGTCGCCGACTCGACCAGCCTGGCCGCCCTCTCGGTCCCGGGGACGCACGACACCCTGGCGATCGAGGGCGGCCTGCTGCCGTCGGCCTACGAGGCGCAGCAGGACGAGGGAACCAGTGCCCAGACGCTCACCGCGCAGTTGGACGCCGGCATCCGCGCCATCGACATCCGCGTGCGGATCGTCAACAACGGAACCGCCTTCGCGATCCACCACACCGACGTGTACGAGGACGCGAACTTCGACGACGTGCTCACCAAGGCCCAGGCGTTCCTGTCCGCGAACCCGAGCGAGACGATCCTGATGGACCTGCACGGGGAGTGCGACGGCGACACCACCGAGGGCGGGATCGGCTTCGGCATCCCCGGTAAGTGCGCCGACGACCCCTCGAACGCAACCGAGGCGATGCGCGAGTCGATCTTCCAGAGCTACGTCGCGCGCTACCCGGGCCTGTTCTACGCCCCGTCCGTCACCGGCAGTGCGACGGCCGACATGCCCATCCTCGGCCAGGTGCGCGGCCACATCGTGCTGACCACGTTCACCGGCCCGGTCGGCGAGGTCTACGCCGGGTACGGCCTGACGCAGCTGACCTCGGGGAACGCCGGCCAGTACGTCGAGAACAACTGGACGCAGTGCGACCTGGCGAGCAAGTGGGCCATCGCCCAGACCAACATCCAGCACGCCGCCGCCGACGCGGCGAACATGTACACCACCTACCTGTCCGCGAACTGCGCCCCCTTCGGCGCCGGCCCCGCGGACATGGCCGGTGGCTACAACGGCGGCACCGGCGAAAACCAGCAGGCGCTGACATACCTGACGTCGGGAGCGGTCGCGGGCAGCGGCGTGGTGCTGATGGACTATCCCGGATACGCGCTGATCAACGCCATCATCGTCCTCAACGCGGGGGTCACGCCCTCAACCGTGTCCTAGCCCGCTGTGAGCGAGGGACCTGGAGCCGCGACGGCAACCGGCTGAAGAGGCCGTTGCCGTCGCGGTGCCGCGTCAGTTGGGCGCGGAGGTGACTACTCGGCGGAAGCCAGCCCGACCGGGCACGCGACACCCGTCCCGCCCAGCCCGCAGTAGCCGTCCGGGTTCTTGGCGTCGCTGAGGTACTGCTGGTGGTAGTCCTCGGCGTAGTAGAACTCGGTGGCGGGCTCGATGTCGGTGGTGATCTTGCCGTGGCCGACTTCGGTGAGGACCTTCTGGTACGCGTCGCGGCTGGCTTCGGCGGCGGCGCGCTGGGCCTCGGTGGTGTACTGGATGACGGAGCGGTACTGAGTGCCCACGTCGTTGCCCTGGCGGTTGCCCTGGGTGGGGTTGTGCGACTCCCAGAAGAGCTTCAGCAGGCTCTCGTAGCTGACTTCCCTGGGGTCGTACACGACGCGGACGACCTCGGCGTGGCCGGTCAGGCCGGAGCACACCTCTTCGTAGGTGGGGTTGGGGGTGGAGCCGCCGGCGTAGCCGACGGCGGTGGCGTAGACGTCGTCGTGCCACCAGAACTTGCGCTCGGCGCCCCAGAAGCAGCCCAGGCCGAAGACGGCTTCCTCATAGCCCTCGGGCTTGCCCTCGACGGGCGTGCCCAGCACCGTGTGCGTTCCGTTGAGGCGGAACGGGCGCTCGGCACGGCCGGGCAGGGCCTCGGCGGGGCTCGGCAGACGGTCCTTATAAGGGTTGCGGAAGATGCTCACGTCCTGCTGAACGAGATTCGGGGGCCGGTTGTTCCGCGGGTGGCCGGCGCCCGCGCGGGGACCGGGGGTGGCGTTCGGACGGGGTCAAGGGCGCATTTCATCGCGTACGGCGCGAGACGGCGGCCGTGCGCCGCTAGGCTTGGACCCATGACGCAGCACTCCAACCTCGACGGCCTCGGCTTCTCCTCCCTCGCGATCCATGCAGGTCAGGAGGCCGACCCGCTGACCGGCGCCGTGGTTCCGCCGATCTACCAGGTCTCCACGTACAAGCAGGACGGGGTCGGCGGGCTGCGCGGCGGCTACGAGTACTCCCGCTCCGCGAACCCGACGCGCACCGCGCTCGAGGAATGCCTGGCCGCGCTCGAGGGCGGCCGGCACGGGCTGGCCTTCGCCTCGGGGCTGGCCGCCGAGGACTGCCTGCTGCGCACCGTGTGCAACGCGGGGGACCACGTGGTGATCCCGAACGACGCGTACGGCGGCACCTTCCGGCTGTTCGCGAAGGTCTACGAGCGGTGGGGCGTGCAGTGGACGGCCGCGGACCTGTCCTCCGTGGAGGCCGTGCGCGCCGCCGTGCAGCCCGGGAAGACCCGCATCATCTGGGTCGAGACGCCGTCCAACCCGCTGCTCGGCATCTGCGACATCGCCGCGATCGCGCAGGTGGCGCACGAGGCGGGCGCGCTGCTCGTGGTCGACAACACCTTCGCCACGCCCTACCTGCAGCAGCCCCTCGCGCTCGGCGCCGACGTGGTCGTGCACTCGACCACCAAGTACATGGGCGGCCACTCGGACGTGGTCGGCGGCGCGCTGATCGCGGCGGACGACGACCTCGGGGCGCGCTTCGCGTACCACCAGAACGCCATGGGCGCCGTCGCAGGCCCCTTCGACGCCTGGCTGACCCTGCGCGGCATCAAGACGCTCGGCGTGCGGATGGACCGGCACTGCGCGAACGCCGCGGCCATCGCCGACCTCCTGGCCACGCACCCGAAGGTGTCCGCGGTGCACTACCCGGGCCTGCCCTCGCACCCGGGCCACGAGGTCGCGGCCAAGCAGATGCGCGGCTTCGGCGGCATGGTCTCCTTCCGGCACAAGGAGGGCGAGGCCGCGGCGGTCGAGGTGTGCAACCGGGCGCGGCTGTTCACCCTCGGCGAGTCGCTCGGCGGGGTCGAGTCGCTCATCGAGCACCCGGGCCGGATGACGCACGCCTCGGCCGCCGGATCCCCGCTCGAGGTGCCCGGCGACCTGGTCCGGCTCTCGGTGGGTATCGAAGACCTCGACGACCTGGTCGCGGACCTGCGCCAGGCCCTCTGACGGGGCGTCAGTCCGCTGATCAACAGCCCCTGCCATCGCATATAACGATATGGATGGGCGGTCCGTGCCGCCCATCCGATGCACTAAGCTGCGCGCGTGGTGGAGGGTATATCCGAACTCAGTGAAGGCGTGCTGCTCGGCGAGCGTTATCGGCTCGTGCGCCGCCTCGAGATCTTCGCGGCCGAGGGCGAGCGCGTCGCCGGGGTCGAATACGAGTACTGGCTCGCTCTGGACGTGACGTCCGAGACCGAGGTGTGGGTCCAGTTCGCGGCGGCCGACGGCGTGTACGCGAGCGGGGCCGAGCTGGCCGGGGCGGTGACGGCGCTGCGCCGGATCAACCACCCGGCGGTGCCCGCGGTGCACGCCTTCGGCGAGTACGAGTTCGAAGTCGACGGCGCGGTGACGACCGTCGGCTACTGCGCCATGCCGGCGCTCGAGGGCGAGACGCTCGCCGCGGCGCTGCTGCGCGAGGAGCTCGACCAGGCGGAGATCCTGGCCGCGCTCGCGCAGGTCGCCGAGGTGCTCGAACTGCTCGCCGAGTTCGAGCTGGTGCACGGCCACCTGAGCGCGCACTCGGTGCTGCTGATCGCGACCGAGAACGCGGGTTACCAGGTCGTGCTGGCCGACCTGCCCGCCTCGCTGGCCGTGCAGACGGCGGCCGAGTCCGAGCTGTCCGTGGCCGCCGACGTCTACGCGCTGGCCTGGCTGACCGTGCTGGCGCTGATCGGCGTCGCGGTGCTGGAGGCCGAGTTCGGCGCCGGATTCGCGGTGACCGCGGACTTCGAGCTGCTGGCCGAGGAGGTCGTGCAGCGCCGCGGCGCCTGGGCGGCGGAGAACCTGGTCGTGCTCGGGGTCTCCGAGGCGCTGGCCGGGGTCCTGTTGCCGGCGCTCGGCGAGGCGGCCGGACGGCCGCGCGCCTCGGCACTGACGGGGGCGCTGCGCGCCGAGTGGATGCTGCTGGCCACGGGCGCCGAGGCCACGGCCGTCGAGGCTGCCGCGGCCGAAGCGGTCGTCGCCGAGGAGGTCGCGGTCGAGGAAGTCGCGGTCGAGGAGGTCGTCGCCGAAGAGGTTGTGGCCGAGGAGGTCGTCGCCGAAGAAGTGGTGGCCGCGGAGGTCGTCGAGGCGACGGAGAAGAACTCCGCGGAGAAGAAGTCCAAGAAGTCGGGCGCGGCCAAGGGTGCCGCGGCGGCGGCCGTGGCCGGCGCGGTCGTCGCGGTCGAGATCGCGGGCGCGGGCTCGGCGCAGGCCGCTCAGGGAGCCGGCGCGGGTGCCGGAGCCGGCGCGGGCAGCGGCGCCGGAGCGGTCCTCGGCGCCGGCGAGGTGACCGAGACCATCCCGCGGGTGCCGCGCGCACCGCGGCCGAAGTCGGGCGCCGGCGCTGGTGCCTCGGCCAGCTCCGCCGCGGCGGTCGGCGCGGTGGGCTTCGCCGGGGGTTCGAGCTCTGCCGAGCACCGCGGTCAGCGCAAGCCGAAGACCGGCCTGCTGATCGGCGCCGGGGTCGGTCTCGTGGTCGTCATCGCGCTGGTCATCACGATCACCTCGGGCTCCTCGAACAAGTCGAACACCGCGTCCTCCGGCAGCATCGGGACTCCGGCCGCGAGCGCCACGCACTCCGCCGGCGCCACGACGGGCGCGGGTGCGGGCGGCGCAGGCTCCGCGGCCGCGTCGTCCGGCGCGAGCTCCAGCGCCGGCAGCTCGACGGCGACCACCGTCGCCGGCACCGAGACCTTCCCGGCGACGTTGAGCACGATCCCGTCCTCGGCCGGTCAGGCCGTGCACGAGATCCAGACGGTCGTGAACCAGGCCAGGGGCGAGCTCACGAGCACCCAGCAGGCCCAGCTCACCCAGGTCATCAGCACGCTGACTCAGGAGATCGGCTCCGGCCAGTCGATCTCGACCGGCATGACCCAGTTCTGGGCCCTGCTGCACTCGAACGAGCTGCCGACCTCGCTCAACACGTACCTCACGCAGTACGCCGAGTACCTGTCGGCGAGCCAGGGCAGCTGATCGCGGCATCCCCTGTTCGGCCCAATCGCGCGGAGCTCACTCCGACGAAGAGGCCGAACAGGGGACGGGCGCCCATTGCAGATACGCCCTGGACCAGTTGGTCGCTATCGCATCGACGCCGTCGCCGCGCAGCCGCTGCCACTGACCGCGCGCGGCCGGGGTCCACGCCCACACCTTGAGGCCCGCAGCGCGCCACGCGGCGACCTCGGCCGCGGTCAGGCCCCGGTAGTCCACGTACAGGATGCGGGCGCCGGTGGCCAGGATCTGCCGAGCCGTCGGAAGATTCTTCGTACCAATGGTCTCAACGAGGGATGCCAGTCCCACGTTCGGCGCAACGGCGTGGAACGCGCGCAGGTCCGCAAGGGTCCATCCCGCGACGATCACCCGAGCGGCGTAACCAGAGCCCTGGATCACCTGGGCGAGATTCGCGAAGTCCCGCTGCGCGGTCGACCCGGTGCCGACCTCGCTCGGCACGTACGGATCCGCCTCCATCTGCAGCACGATCGGCTTGCCGGTCGGTGCGACCTCCGTCAGCACCTCGGCCAGGGAGTCCGGGTGCACATTCGGGTCAACGCGGCCCGACCTCGTGTCACCCGCGTAGCGGCGTGCGTCGAGGGCGACGTACTGCTGCGCCGTCAGATGCGAGATCGCGGTGTTCGGGCGGGTCTCCGACGTCGTGCGGTTCACCGTCGGGTCGTGCAGGCCGACCGGCACGCCGTCACTCGTCCAGCGCACGTCCATGTTGAGGTACGTCGCGCCCTCGGCCGCCGCGGCGAGCTCGGCCTGCCAGGTGTTCTCCGGGAGGTTCGCGCCGGTGCCGGTCTCGCCTCGGTGCGCTATCAGCGCGGGACCGTCGCAGTGCGGGGTGTACGGCGCGGCCGCCTCGGTCTCGACGTAGCGCGAGGGCGACGGCGAGGCTGGCGGGGTGGCTCGCGCGGCGGGCCGAGCCGCGGTCGATCCGGCGCACGCCGTCGCGCAGCCGAGCATCGCGGCCGCGCCGAGCAGCGCGCCGACCAGGCGTACGGTCCTGCGGGCCGCGATCAACCGTCGTTCCCCGTTCCCCGATGGCTCCGGCACCCCCGTGCGGGATGATCTTCCCCACGCTAGCGAGCCGACATGCCCAACGCGTCCCGCTTTCCCACCCGTTCCGAGACGGTTCCGTCACAAGTCTGTACGCGAGTTTGTCAGCGCGCTGAGCTGAGTTTTGCTCAGCGGGTGAGATCATTCCGGCATGAGCCGATTCGGCGCGGCCCTCGCCGCAGACCCCGACGCCGCCCGGGCCGCCCGCCGCGCGGCGCACGGCGCGCTCGGCCGGGTCGCCGGCGCCCCCGACCTGGTGGTGGTCACCGCGGCGCTGGCCGATCCGGACGCGGCCGACCGGGTCGCCGAGGCGGTGGCCGAGCAGGTCGCGGCGACCGGCAACGACCGCTGCGCCGTGGTCGGCACGATGGCCGAGGCCGTGATGGGCGAGACCAGCCTCGGCGGCGGAACGCAGCCGGGGCAGACCTCCGTCGCGGTCTGGGCGGCCCGGCTTCCCGGGAGCCGGGTGCGGCCGTTCCGGCTACATTCCCATCGCGTGACGCGGCCGTTCGAAGGAACGTCGGGCGACGACCCCCCGAACGGCGGTATGGCCGTCGGCGGGCTGCCGGAGCCCTGGCCGGACGAGCGGGTCGCCCTGCTGTTCGCCGACCCCTACAGCTTCCCGATCGACGGCTTCCTGGCGCGCTGCAACACCCTGCTGCCCGACCTGCCGTTCGTCGGCGGCCTCGCCCCGGGCCCCGCGGGCTACGGCACGGCGCGGCTGCTGCTCGGCTCCCAGGCCCACGCGACCGGCGCGGTCGGAGTGCTGCTCGGCGGCGAGGTGCACGCGGCGATCGCGGTGAGCCAGGGCTGCCGCGCGATCGGCCCGGCGATGACGGTCACGGCCGCGGAGGGCGACGTGTTGCTCGGCCTGGCCGGGCGCCCGGCCTACCAGCGGCTGCGCGAGATCCTCGACGAGCTGCCCGAGGAGGTGCGCGAGCAGGCCGTGACCGCGGGCCTGCACCTCGGCATCGCGCTCAACGAGTACGCCGAGTACCACGACAGCGGCGACTTCCTGATCCGCGGCGTCGTCGGCGTTCAGCCGGAGCGCGACGCGATCCAGGTGGGGGACCACGTCGAGGTCGGGCAGACGGTGCGCTTCCAGGTGCGCGACGCGGCCAGCGCGGCCGAGCAGCTGCGCGCGGTGCTGCGCAAGGCGCGCCGTCAGCCCGGCTACGAGTCGATCGGCGGCGCGCTGCTCGTGTCGGGGCACGGGCGGGCCGCCGGGCTCTTCCCGCCGCCCTTCGGGGCCTCGCACGACCTGCGCACGGTCTGCGCCGAGCTGGGTACCGGGGCCGTGGCCGGCTTCTTCGGCACCGGCGAGATCGGGCCGGTCGGCGGCCGCAACCATCTGCACGGCTACACGGCCTCGGTGCTCGCTTTCGCCGAGAGTGAGTAGGCTGCCTGATATGCAGCAGCGCGCGGTCCTGGCGATCGACATCGGTGGTACGAAGCTGGCCGTGGGCGTCGTGGACGAGGAGGGCAGGGTCCTGGAGACCCGGCGCGCGCCCAATCCGAATCCGGCCGCCGGCGACGGCGAGGCGGTGCTGCGCGCGCTGCTCGCCCTGATCGACGGGCTGCAGACGGACCGCGCGGAGCTGATCGGCGTCGGCGTGGGCTGCGGCGGCCCGATGAACTGGCCCTCCGGCGAGGTCTCCCCGCTGAACATCCCGAGCTGGCGCGACTTCCCGCTGCGCGCGCGGCTGGCCGAGGAGTTCGGGCTGCCGGTGCACATCCACAACGACGCGATCTGCGTGGCCGTGGCGGAGCACTGGCGCGGCGCCGGGGCCGGGGCCGACAACGTGCTCGGCATGGTGGTCTCCACCGGCGTCGGCGGCGGGCTGATCCTCGGCGGGCGGCTGATCGACGGGGCCACCGGCAACGCGGGGCACATCGGCCACGCGATCGTGCACGAGCTCGAGCCGCAATGCCGCTGCGGCGCGATCGGCTGCCTGGAGGCGATCGCCTCGGGGCCGAACCTGTCCGCCTGGGCGCACGGCCAGGGCTGGCGCGAGGGCCACCGGGCCCCGCAGCGCACCGGCCAGGACCTGGTCGAGGACGCGCGGCGCGGCGACCCGATCGCGCTGAGCGCGATGCGCCGGGCCGGACGCGCCCTCGGCATCGGCATCGCCACCGCGACCGTGCTGTGCGACCTGCAGGTCGTGGCGATCGGCGGCGGTTTCGCGCAGGCCGGCCCGCTGCTGTTCGATCCGCTGGAGGCCTCGCTGCGGGAGCGGATCGGCCTCGAGTACGCGCGCGGGGTACGGGTCGTCCCGGCCGGGCTCGGGCTCGAATCGGGGCTGGTCGGCGCCGCCGCGCTGGTGCTGCGGCCCGAGCGCTACTGGTCGCCGGAGAAGTAGGAGGGGCCCCGCGGAGTTCCGCGGGGCCCCTCGGGTCAGGCCGTCAGTGCACGGCGGGGGAGGGGGCCAGGTCCTCCGCGTCGGCCGCGCCGGCGGGCTTGGCCTGGGTGGGCGCGCCCGGCCTGCGCAGCTCGACCTGCTTGAGGAAGAAGCTCAGCACCCAGGCGATCACCATGATCGCGGCGGCCGTCATGAAGACCACCGACATCGCGCTGGTGAAGTCCCGCACGACGATGTCGAACAGCCCGTGGAAGCCGTGCTGCGCGGCCTGCGCGTCGGCCGCCTGCAGGCTGGTGCGGCTCAGGCTGGTGCCGCCGCCGCTGTTCGTCATGCTGCCGGAGATCGAGCTCGGCAGGTCGTGCCTGAGGTAGTCGGCCAGCCGGTTGCTCAGGATCGCGCCGAAGATCGCGGTGCCGAAGGACTGGCCCATGTTCCGGAAGAACAGGTTGCTCGACGTGCCGGTGCCGATGTCCTGGAACGGCAGCGCGTTCTGCACCGCGAGGGTGAGCACCGGCATCGTCATACCGAGGCCGAGGCCGAGCACGAACATGAACACGCCGCGCTCGAGCGCCGAGGTGTGCACGCCGAGCCGGGAGAGCAGGAACATGCCGACCACGGCGATCGCCAGGCCGATGATCGGGAAGGGCTTGTACTTGCCGATCTTCGAGATCGCGATACCGGTGGCCATGGCCGCCGGGCCCACGCCGATCATCATCGGCAGGATCGCCAGGCCCGCGCCGGTCGGCGAGTAGCCCACCACGAACTGCAGGTAGACGCTCAGGTAGATCAGCGAGCCCATCATCGTGATGCCGACGATCAGCGCCATGCCGTTCGCCACCGAGAAGACCGGGTTGCGGAACAGCCGCATCGGGATGATCGGCTCGGTCGCGATCCGCGCCTCCCAGAAGACGAACAGCACGGTCAGCACCACGCCGACGGCGAACAGCGAGACGACCTGCCACGAGCCCCAGGGCTCCTGGCCGTTCGCGCCGAGCTGGGTGGCCAGCAGTACCGCGCAGGCCGCGAGGGTGATGAGCACGGCGCCCGCGTAGTCGATCTTGTGCTTGACCTGCTTCTCCGAGACGTGCAGCACCGCCGAGATCACGACCAGCGCCACGGCGCCGATCGGCAGGTTCACGTAGAAGATCCAGCGCCAGCCGCTCACGCCGAGGATGTGCGAGTGGTCGGTGAAGAAGCCGCCGATCAGCGGGCCGATGACCATCGCGAACATGAAGGTCGCGGTGAAGTAGCCCTGGTACTTGCCCCGCTCGGTCGGCGCGACGACCTGGCCGATGATCGTGAAGACCAGGGCCAGCAGACCGCCGCCGCCGAGGCCCTGCACGGCGCGGAACGCGATCAGCTCGGGCATGTTCGCCGACATGCCGCTCAGCACCGAGCCGGCGAGGAAGATCAGGATGGCGAAGATGAAGATCTTCTTCGGGCCGTAGAGGTCGGCCAGCTTTCCGTAGATCGGCGCGACCGCCGTCGAGGAGAGCATGTACGCGGTCACGACCCAGGGCATCTCGGCCGAGCCGTTCGCCCTGTCCAGGTCGTTGACGATCGTCAGCAGCGCCGTCGACACGATGGTCTGGTCCAGCGCGGCCAGCAGCAGGGCCAGCATCAGACCGCTGAAGATGACCATGATCTGACGATGCGACAGCTGCTTCTGTTCGGCGTGGGGCGGTGATATCGCTTCTGACATGGTGGTTCATGCCCCCTTCGGTAGAGTCTCGGCGAGCGCGGCCTGGTGGGTCGCGCGCACGGCTTCGGGGTCCGGCATCTCGATCGGCGTGTCCACGCCCAGGTCGCCGGCCAGCCGCTCGGACAGCGCGGACAGCGTCCTGGCGTCCTCGGTGCTCCAGTGGCCGACGGCGGCGGACAGCCGCTCGATCCGGTGCCGCCACAGCTCGGCGACGTGGTCGACGCCCGCGTCGGTCAGCGCGAGCCGGTGCGCCCGCCGGTCGGCCGGATCGGCGACCTTGACGAGCCGGCCCGCGTCCTCCTGGAAGCGGGCGTGCCGGCTGACCGTGGACAGGTCGAGGTTGGTGTGCTGCGCGATCTCCGAGGGCCGCGAGGGCCCGCGCCGGAAGAGCACGCCGAGGACCATCGACGCCCCGTGGTCGATCTCCTCGGGATCGGAGTAGAAGCGCTTGAGCCCATGCATGGTGGCGCCGATCGCGCAGATCAGGGCCACCAGGTCGTCCTCGGACAGCTTTTCGCTCATGAGCCCGCCTCCCCTCGGTTTGCTTGTATGGCGCAAGCATAGACTCCGTTACTTGTGCTCTGCAACCAAATTTCGGGTAACGGGCGCCTTCGTTATTGCGCTGTTACCGGTGGGTCGGCGCGCCGAACGGTCCCAAGGGGTGGACTACGGGTCGTAGCCTGGTGCCGTGTCAAACCCCGTCACCCTCGCCGAGATCCGCGCCGCGCAGGACCTGCTCGCCGAGATCACCCGGCCCACCCCGCTGGCCTGGTCCAGGCCGCTGTCCGAGCACCTCGGCGGCCCGGTCTGGTTCAAGTGCGAGAACCTGCAGCGCGCGGGCTCCTTCAAGATCCGCGGCGCCTACGTCCGGATCCACAACCTGCCCGAGCACGAGCGGGCCCGCGGCGTGGTCGCGGCCAGCGCCGGCAACCACGCGCAGGGCGTCGCGCTCGCGGCGACGCTGCATCAGATCCCGTCCACCGTCTTCATGCCCGAGGGAGCGCCGCTGCCCAAGGTCGCGGCCACCGAGTCCTACGGCGCGCAGGTCCGCTTCGCCGGGACCACCGTGGACCAGGCGCTGGTGGCCGCCCGCGCGTACGCCGAGGAGACCGGCGCCGCGTTCATCCACCCCTTCGACCACGCCGACGTGATCGCGGGCCAGGGCACCGTCGCCCTGGAGATCCTGGAGCAGTGCCCGGACGTGAGGACCGTGCTGGTCGGGCTCGGCGGCGGCGGACTGCTGTCCGGGATGGCGACCGCGTTCCGGGCGCTGCGTCCCGAGACCAGGGTGATCGGCGTCCAGGCGGCCGCCGCGACCTCCTGGGAGCCCTCGCTGCTGGCCGGGGAGCCGGTGTCGATCGGCGCGATGGCCACGATGGCGGACGGCATCGCCGTGGGCCGCCCCGGTGAGCTGACCTTCCGGGTCGTGCGCGAGTGCGGGGTCGAGGTGCGCACCGTCTCCGAGGAGGCGATCTCCCGCGCGCTGCTCCTGCTGCTGGAGCGCAACAAGATGGTCGTCGAGCCCGCCGGCGCGGTCGGCGTCGCGGCGCTGCTGGAGTCGGTCGACAGGCTCGAGACGCCGATCGTGGCCGTGCTCTCCGGCGGCAACGTGGACCCGCTGCTGCTGCTCCGGCTGATCCGGCACGGCCTGGCCGCCGCCGGGCGCTTCCTGTCGCTGCGGCTGCGCGTCCCCGACCGGCCCGGCTCGCTGGCCCAGCTGCTCAGCGAGATCGCCGCCACCGACGCCAACGTGGTCGACGTGGAGCACGGCCGGATGGCCCCCAACCTGGCCATAGGGGAGGTCGAGGTCGGGCTCACGGTCGAGACCCGGGGCGCCTCGCACGCCGCGACGGTGCTCAAACGGCTGCACGATGCGAAATACCGCATCGAGTCCTCGCAGTAGACCGCCGGTTGTGACGATACGTCCCACAGTTTGGGCTAACCGGACCCTAGCTTGGACCTGAACAAGGCCAGGCGTGATACTGGACCGACGTGACAAGTGACAGGACCGGGGACGCCAGGCGGACCCGGCCCGCAGCCAGGAGGATCCGGACGTGACCTACGTCATCGCGCTGCCGTGCGTGGATGTGAAGGATAAGGCCTGCATCGAGGAGTGCCCGGTCGACTGCATCTACGAGGGCGAGCGCTCGCTCTACATCCACCCGGACGAGTGCGTCGACTGCGGTGCCTGCGAGCCGGTCTGCCCGGTCGAGGCGATCTTCTACGAGGACGACACCCCGGAGCAGTGGAAGGACTTCTACAAGGCGAACGTGGAGTTCTTCGAGGACCTCGGCTCCCCGGGCGGCGCCTCCAAGCTGGGCCAGATCGCGAAGGACCACCCGATCGTCGCCGCGCTGCCGCCGCAGGGCGAGGGCCACTAGTCCGTGGCCACGCTCGCCGACCGGCTGCCTCCGTTCCCCTGGGACCGGCTGGCGCCCTATGCGCAGAAGGCCGACGCCCACCCCGGCGGCCGGGTCGACCTGTCCGTCGGGACGCCGGTCGACCCGGTGCCGGCGGTGGTCCGCCAGGCGCTGATCGACGCCGCGGACT
>DASTAE010000123.1:0-12222 GCA_035712985.1 Actinospica sp. | reverse complement strand
CCGAGCACCGCGAACTGGCCCGCGAGGCCGCGCTCGCCTCGATCGTCCTGCTGAAGAACGAAGACGCCGCGCTCCCGCTGACCGCCCCCGGCCGCGTCGCGGTGATCGGCCACCTCGGCACGCGCGTGATGACGGACTGGTACAGCGGCACCCTCCCCTACGGCGTCACGATCGCCGACGGCCTGCGCGCCGAGTTCCCCGAAGCCGAGATCGACACGGCGGACGGCGCGGACCTGGTCGTGCTGCGCGACGTCGAGGGCATCGGCGAGTTCGGTCCGTTCCGGCACCAGGACTGGGGAACGAGCGTGCAGTGCCCGCTCCCGGTGCACACCCTGCAGTCCGTCGAGAACGGCAGGTACCTGACGCTGACCGGCGCGGACGACACCGAGATCGAGGCCGCCGCGGCGACGCCCGACGGCTGGTTCGTCAAGGAGCTCTGGGAGTTCGAGGGCGACGGCGACGAGCTGCTGCTGCGCTCGAACGCCCCGCACAGCCGGAAGTACGCGCGCCTGGACCGCGCGACCGGCCGGCTCCTCGCCGACGCCGAGACCCCCGAGCAGGCCACGCGCTTCCGGCTGGAGGTCGTCGGCTCCGGGATCGACGAGGCCGCGGCGGCCGCCGGGGCGGCCGATCGCGTCGTCGTGGTGCTCGGCAACGACCCGCACATCAACGGCCGCGAGACCATCGACCGCGATTCGCTCGCCCTGCCGCCGCAGCAGGAGCGCCTGCTGCACGCCGTGCTCGCGGCGAATCCGAACACGGTGCTGGTCCTGGTCTCGAGCTATCCGTACGCGATCGACTGGGCCACGGATCACGTCCCGGCGATCGTCTGGACCTCGCACGGGGGCCAGGAGCTCGGCACGGCGGTCGCGCGGGTGCTCGGCGGGCGGCACAACCCGTCCGGCCGTCTCCCGCAGACCTGGTACTCCGCGGCCGCCGAACTGCCGGATCGCGCGGACTACGACGTCATCGGATCGCAGTGGACCTACCGCTATTCGCGGCGGCCGCACATCTATCCGTTCGGGCATGGTCTTTCCTACGCGTCCTACCAGCTGAGCGATCCGGCCGTCGTGCTGCGGAAGAACGGGCCGGGAGCGCTCACAGTATCGGCTGAGGTCTCCGTGGCCAATACCTCGGACGTGGCCGGCCACGAGGTCGTGCAGCTCTACGCGCGCCGCGTGGGCGGCACGGAGCTGCGCAGCCTGGTCGGTTTCGACCGAATTCGGGTGGATGCCGGGGATAGCCGCCGGGTCACCTTCGAGGTGCCGCCGGAGCTGCTGCGCACGGGTGAGTACGAGTTCGAGTTCGGCCGTTCGAGCGCGGACCCGGACGCGATCGTCACCCGGCTCGAGCTCTCGTGACCTCGTTCGACGGGCCGTTCCTGCCGACGTGGGACTCGCTGTCGACGTACCAGGTGCCCGAGTGGTTCCGGGACGCCAAGTTCGGCGTCTTCGTCCACTGGGGCCCGTACAGCGTGCCCGCGTTCGGCAACGAGTGGTACGCGCGGAACATGTACCGGCCCGGGAAGCCGGAGTTCGAGCACCACCGCGCGACCTACGGTCCGCAGTCGGAGTTCGGCTTCAAGGAGTTCATCCCGCTGCTGACCGGCGAGCACTTCGACCCGGACGCGTGGGCCTCGCTCTTCCGCGCGGCCGGTGCGCAGTACGTGGTGCCGGTCGCGCAGCACCACGACGGCTTCGCGATGTACCGCAGCGAGCTCAATCCGTGGAACGCGGCGGCGATGGGCCCGAAGCGGGACGTCGTCGGCGAGCTCTCGCGCGCGGTGCGCGAGCGTTCGATGGTCTTCGGCGTGTCCTGGCACCGCGCGGAGCTGTGGTGGTTCCTGAACGGCGGCATGACCTTCGACTCCGACGTGCGCACCGGCAGGTTCGCCTCGCTCTACGGTCCGGCCCAACCGCAGGAGATGCCTCCGAGCAAGCAGTTCCTCGACGAGTGGGCCGCGCACACGATCGAGCTCATCGACGCCTACGAGCCGCAGATGCTCTACTTCGACTGGTGGATCCACCGCCCCGCGTACCAGCCCTACCTGCCGCGGCTCGCGGCGCACTACTACAACCGGCTCGCAGCCGCCGGTCTCGGTTCGGTGCTCACGTACAAGGACGGGGCCTTCCCCGAGGGGACGGCGGTCGCGGACATCGAGCGAGGATCGAGCGCGACGCTGCGGCCCGACCCGTGGCAGGCGTGCACGGCGATCGCGAAGAACGCGTGGTGCCACGTCGAGGGCCAGGAGTACAAGACGCCGAAACAGCTCGTCGGCACGCTCGTCGACGTCGTGTCCAAGAACGGCTGCCTGCTGCTGAACGTCGGCCCGAAGGCGGACGGAACGATCGTCGCCGAGGAGGCCGAGGTGCTGCGCTCGATCGGCGCGTGGCTGGCGACGAACGGCGAGGCGGTCTACGCGACGCGTCCGTGGACCGTGTACGGCGAGGGGCCGACACGGATGGACAGCGGCGGATTCTCCGAGTTCAAGCAGCCGGAGTACGGTCCGCACGACTTCCGCTTCACAACCCGCGAGAACCACCTGTATGCGATCGGCCTGTCGGCGCCGGAGAACGGCCGCATCGAACTACGTTCCCTCGGCGCCGATCTGGCGCTCCATCAGGGCGGAATCAGCCGCGTCGAACTGCTCGGCCACACGCACGAATGGGACCCGGTGTCCCTGGAGTTCGAGCGGCGCGCGGACGCGTTGACCGTTCGCCTGCCGGACAGCTGGGAGACCGGGCACCAGAAGGAGCTCCCGCTGCCGGTCCTGAAGATCACGCCGAACGCCTAGGCCCCGGCGCCGTAGATCGACTCGATGCGGTCGTAGTCTGCGGCGACCGAATTCGCGTCGTCCTGACCGCTCATGTTGAGGTCGTAGGTGATCACGCCGTCGTCGTAGCCCGAGGCGCCCAGGTTCAGCGCGTCTTGGGCGATGGCGCCCACGTAGTCGGGGCCGGGATTCTCCTTGTTGTGCTGGCGGCTGTAGTGCCTGGCGTAGACCATGACGGCGAGGTGCTGATACGGCTGGAGGGCGTGGCGCACGGCCAGGATCTGCGCGGGTGCGGTCTTGCTGACCGACGTGTCGTAGACCGGTTCGTCGCGGAAGGGGAAGATCACGCCGTCGAAGTCGGAAGCGTCGTATCTGCGCAGTGTGGCGTGCTTCCCGACGATCTCGCCGTAGTAGAAGATCGGCCAAAGCTGGAAGTGCGGGTTCTGCGAACGCGCGGCGTGGGCGATCTGCTTGGCGTACGAAGGCGTGAAGACCTGCATGTTCTCGCCGAAGTCGTCGATCACGAGGCCGGTCAGCGCGGGATGCGCGAGCGAGAGCTGCGACAGCTGCGCGGCCCACTGCGCATAGTCGAATCCGAAGGGCTGATAGGCGCCGTCGGACTCGTCGGGCGGGAACAGATAGGCCATCACACTGATGCCGCGCTGCGCCGCCTGGTCGGCGAAGGTGGGCAGCTCGTCCCATTCACGCTGCGCGTGGCCGCCGTAGATCTCGTAGAGGTACGTCGTCACGTGCGCCTGTTGGAGCCGGTCCAGCGTGCGCCCGATGTCGACGCTTCTTCCGTTGAAGATGGCGGAACCTGACGCCCCGTGGATCAGGGGCGTCGAGGGTCCGGTGGCGAAAAGAGTCGTGGCGAGCATGGCGGCTGCGATTCCCATGCTGACCGTACTATCCGATTCACCCGGGAACTCGACAAGATCGCCGAGATATCGCCTGATCAGATCAACGATGCGGCTTAGGGGAAGCCGGGGCCGCCGTCGACCGGGATGAAGTGCGCGTACCAGCCCGCGGCGCCGGCGAGCACGACGATCAGTGCCCAGAGGATCCACGGCCGCCTGAGCTTGGCGAGCCAGCCGGCCGGGGCCAGCAGGATCGGGAAGGCGGCGAGCATTTCGCGGGGCACGACGGTGTAGTCGTGGATCGCCGTGTAGACGATCGCGGCGACCACGATCGTGTAGAACGTGAGCTCCCAGCGCTGGCGCTGCACGAGCATCACGATGATCAGGAGCGGCACGACCAGCAGGACGGCAGTCGTGATGTGCGCCTGGCCGTTGCTGTATCCGTGCGCGGTGCCGGCGAGGCCGAGCTTGATGCGGTGCAGGACCTGGCCCGCGTTGCCGAAGCCGGTCCCCCACTTCTTCTGCGCGTTCATGTAGCCGCTGATGCTGCCCACGCGATACGCGACGTACGCCAGGAACCCGATCGCCCCGATCGGCGCGATGACGGCGCCGATCAGCGGACGCGCCGTGATGCGACGCTGACGGACGAACTCGGCGACCGCCGCGACGCAGACCGTGAGCACGACGGCGTCGGCGGTCGGCCGCGTGGCGCCCGCGAGGCAGGCGAGCACGCCCGCGGTGATCCAGGAGCGACGAAGCAGCGCGTACAGGGCCCAGGCGGTCAGGCAGATCGCGAGGGTGTCCGCGTACAGCGCGCCCTGGATGACCGCGGAGGGCATGAGCGCCCAGAGCACGGCGAAGATCAGGCCGGTTCGCGCATCGCGGACCAGGCGGCCGATCTCGAACAGCGCCCACGAGCAGGCGACGGCGGCGACCCAGGTGATGGTCAGGCCCACCGCGGTCACCGAGAGCAGGCCGCCGGTGATCGCGTGCCCGAAGGCCATCAGCCCCGGATACAGCGGGTCGAAGGCGAAGGGCGAGAGCGCGGGCGAGATCCTGGTGTCGTAGCCGCGCTCGGCGATCTTCTGGTACCAGCCGGAGTCGACGAAGACGAACATGCCGCGCGCCGCGTAACCGTGGCCGCTGGAGAGCAGGCCGAACACCAGCGTGCCGACGAGCCGCACGACCAGGTACGCGGCCATCGCGGGCCAGGCGCGGCGCGCGGCGCGCAGTCCGCGCTCGCGCAGCGCCGCGAACCCGCCCGGGGCCGAATCCCGCACCGGAGACTCCCGCTCAGTAACGCTGCCCACGACTCGCCGCAACCGCCTGTCCATGTCTCGCCCGATGCCCGTTCAACTGACGCCGGATCCTACTGCCTCAGTTGCACCCGGTCAGCTGCTCGGGGTCGGCGGCACGGGGTCGGCGGCACAGACCGGTCCGGCTCACACTCCGGCGGCCCGCATCCCGCGCAGCTCCTTCTTCAGCTCGGAGATCTCGTCGCGGAAGCGCGCGGCCAGCTCGAACTGCAGCTCGGCGGCGGCCGTGTGCATCTGCTGGGAGAGGTCCTCGATCAGCGCCTCGAGCTCCTCGGCGGGCTTGCCCACGAAGTCCACGCTGGTCACGCCCTTGGCGCCGACGCCCGGCACCGGAGCGCGGCCCTTGCCCTGCGGACGGCCGAGCAGGTTGCGGGTGTCCTCGTCCTCGCGGATCAGCGAATCCGTGATGTCGGCGATCTTCTTGCGCAGCGGGGTCGGGTCGATGCCGTTCTCGGTGTTGTACGCGACCTGCTTGGCCCGGCGCCGGTTGGTCTCGTCGATCGCCTTGGCCATGGCCGGGGTGATCTTGTCGGCGTACATGTGCACCTGGCCGCCGACGTTGCGCGCCGCGCGGCCGATGGTCTGGATCAGCGAGGTCGGGCTGCGCAGGAAGCCCTCCTTGTCGGCGTCCAGGATCGCCACGAGCGAGACCTCGGGCAGGTCCAGGCCCTCGCGGAGCAGGTTGATGCCGATGAGCACGTCGAACACGCCGAGGCGCAGCTCGCGCAGCAGCTCGACGCGGCGCAGCGTGTCGATGTCCGAGTGCAGATAGCGGACCTTGACGCCGAGCTCCAGCAGATAGTCCGTCAGATCCTCGGACATCTTCTTGGTCAGCGTCGTGACCAGGACGCGCTCGTTCCGTTCGGCGCGGGTGCGGATCTCGTGCACCAGGTCGTCGATCTGACCCTGCGTCGGCTTGACGATGACCTCGGGGTCGATCAGGCCGGTCGGCCGGATGACCTGCTCCACCACCTCGCCGCCGGCCTGCGCGAGCTCGTAGGGGCCCGGGGTCGCCGAGAGGTAGACCGTCTGGCCGATCCGCTCGACGAACTCCTCCCAGCGCAGCGGCCGGTTGTCCAGCGCCGAGGGCAGCCGGAAGCCGAAGTCCACGAGGTTGCGCTTGCGCGAGGTGTCGCCCTCGTACATCGCGCCGATCTGCGGCACGGTCTGGTGCGACTCGTCGATGACCAGCAGGAAGTCGTCAGGGAAGTAGTCCAGCAGGGTGTTCGGCGCGGACCCCGCCTCGCGGCCGTCGATATGCCGCGAGTAGTTCTCGATGCCGTTGCAGAAGCCGACCTCGCGCATCATCTCGAGGTCGTAGGTGGTGCGCATCCGCAGCCGCTGGGCCTCGAGCAGCTTGCCCTGCCGCTCCAGCACCTCGAGCCGCTCGCCGAGCTCCTTCTCGATCCCGGCGATGGCCCGCTCCATCCGCTCCGGGCCCGCCACGTAGTGCGTGGCCGGGAAGACGTAGATCTCCTGGTCGTCCGTCAGGATCTCGCCGGTCACCGGGTGCAGGGTCATCAGCCGCTCGATCTCGTCGCCGAACATCTCGACGCGGACCGGGTGCTCCTCGTACATCGGGAAGATGTCGACGGTGTCCCCGCGCACCCGGAATGTGCCGCGGGTGAAGGCGACGTCGTTGCGCGCGTACTGCACGGCGACGAGCTTGCGCAGCAGCTGGTCGAGCCCGAAGTCCTCGCCGACGCGCAGGCGGACCATCCGGTCCACGTACTCCTGCGGCGTGCCGAGGCCGTAGATGCAGGACACCGAGGCGACCACGACGACATCGCGCCGGGTCAGCAGCGAGCTGGTGGCCGAGTGGCGCAGCCGCTCGACCTCCTCGTTGACCGAGGAGTCCTTCTCGATGTAGGTGTCCGACTGCGCGATATACGCCTCGGGCTGGTAGTAGTCGTAGTACGAGACGAAGTACTCGACGGCGTTGTTCGGCAGCAGCTCGCGGAACTCGTTGGCCAGCTGGGCGGCCAGCGTCTTGTTCGGGGCCATCACCAGCGTCGGCCGCTGCAGCTTCTCGATGAGCCAGGCCGTCGTCGCCGACTTGCCGGTGCCGGTGGCGCCGAGCAGCACGACGTTCTGCTCCCCCGCCCGCACCCTCTTCTCGAGCTGGGCGATCGCCTCCGGCTGGTCGCCGGACGGCACGTATTCGCTGACCACCTCGAAGGGGGCCACGCTGCGTTCCAGATCCGTCGTCGGTCGCGTCATGATGCCAATCTAAACGCGACCGCCGACAATTCTCGTCCCCGCAGGTCAGCCCTGCTTCTCCGCGACCTTCCTGAACACCGGCCGCGGCAGGTGGCGGGCGGCGGACATCGCGAAGCGGACCTGGGCCGGGACCCAGATCATCTCGGCGTTCCTGCGCAGCCCTTCGACGATGCCGTCGGCCACGGCCTCCGCGGTCGTGGACATCGGGGCCTTGGGCCGGCCGGTCGTCATCTTCGTCTCGACGAAGCTGGGCCGCACGACCATCACGTTCACGCCGCTGCCCACCAGCGAGTCGCCGAGGCCCTGCGCGAACGCGTCGAGCCCGGCCTTGCTGGAGCCGTAGATGAAGTTGGCCTTGCGCGCGCGCTCGGCGGCCACCGAGGAGAGCACCACCAGCGAGCCGTGCCCCTGCTTCTTCAGCGCCTCGGCGCAGACCAGCGAGGAGGTGACGGCGCCGACGTAGTTCGTCTGCACGACCTGCGCGGCCGCGAGCGGGTCGCGCTCGTCCGCGGCCTGGTCGCCGAGGACGCCGAAGGCGAGCAGCACCACGTCGATGTCGCCCTCCTCGAACAGCGGCGCGAGCACCTTCTCGTGCGAGGAGAAGTCGAGCGCGTCGAAGTCGACGGTGCGCACGTCGGCGCCGTGCGAGCGGAGCAGTATCACGGCCGCGTCCAGCCGCTCCGAGGGGCGCGCGGCCAGGATGATCCGCCTGGTCCTGTCCTGCGCGAGCTTGCGGGCGGTCGCCACGGCGATGTCGGAGGAGCCGCCGAGCACGAGCAGCGACTGCACCGAACCGAGGGAGTCCTTCATGTCATGTTCCTTAACGGGGCAGAGCCCTTAGAGGCTGAGTCGGCGGGACTGGTCGGAGACGAACACGCCCTGCGGGTCCACGGCCGCGCGCACCTTGCGGAAGGCCTCGAGCCGCGGGTACATCGCCTCGAGGTCCGCGGCCGACATCCGCGAGTCCTTGGCCAGGTAGAGCCGGCCGCCCGCGCCGAGCACCTGCGCGTCCATCCAGCGCAGCAGACCGGGCAGTCCGGGGGTTCCGGTCGGGAAGTCGTAGGTCAGCGTCCAGCCCTCGGTCGGGAAGGACAGGTAACCCGGGCTGGCCGGCCCGAAACGCTTGAGCACCGTGACGAACGAGGGCGCGCGCTGCACGGACACCCGCTCCACGATCCGGCGCAGCGTGGACGCGGCCTCGAAGGGCACCACGAACTGGTACTGCAGGAATCCGGCGGCGCCGTAGACCCGGTTCCAGTCGTGGATCGCGTCCAGCGGGTGGAAGAAGCCGCCGATGCTCGCCAGGTGCGCGTGCGGGTGCTGCGGGGCGCGCCGGAAGTTGGCCAGGTTCATCAGCCGCACCGTGCGCTTGTTGAGCAGGCCGTTCGGGAACACGTTCGGCAGCGTGGCCAGCGGCTTCGGATTGAAGGCCAGCGGGTCCTCGCGCTGCTTCGGCGTCAGATCCTCGAGCGCGGCGAAGTTCCCGCTCTCCACCCAGCCGCGGCCGAGCGAGGGCCCGGAGGCCAGGTTGTCGAGGGACGCGACGGAGAAGCGGTGGTCCGCGTCCGTCTCCGTCATCCGCTCCATGGCCTCGTCGAGGTCGGCGACGCGCTTGGTCTCGACCAGGATGCGCGAGGTCTCGACCGGCAGCATCCGCAGCGTGGCCCGCAGCACGACGCCGGTCAGGCCCATGCCGCCGGCCGTGGCCCAGAACAGCTCGGCCTCGGACTCGGGCGTCAGGGTGCGCACGCCGCCGTCGGCGAGCAGCAGGTCCATCGAGACGACGTGCTGGGCGAAGGAGCCGTCGGCGTGGTGGCTCTTGCCGTGGATGTCGCTGGCGATCGCGCCGCCCACGGTCACGTACCTGGTTCCGGGGGTGACCGGGACGAAGTAGCCGAAGGGCAGCATCGCCTGCATCAGCTGGTGCAGGCTGACCCCTGGCTCGACGACCACCTCGCCGCGGTCCAGGTCCACGTGCAGGATCCGGTTCATGCCGGTCAGGTCGAGGACCCGGCCGCCGCCGTTCTGCGCGGGATCGCCGTAGGAGCGGCCGAGCCCGCGGGCCACGACGCCGCGCGGCCCGGCCGTGGCCACCGCCTCGGCGACCTCCTCGCCGCTGCGCGGCCGCACGACCTCGGCGACCGACGGCGCGGTCCTTCCCCACCCGGTGAGACGCTCAGTGCCCATTGATGAAAACCCCTAGCGCGAACAGGATCAGCCAGGCCAGCCCGATCCCCATGATGACCCTATCGCCGAGGACCACGTCCTCCGGCTCGCCCGCCTGGCCCGCGTCGACGAACATCGCGTAGCGCAGGAAGACGAAGGCCCAGGGCACGATGGACAGCTCGTGCCAGCGCACGCCGCGGTCCGTGGTGCCGAGCTCGAAGGCCCACAGGCTGTAGGTCAGGATCGTCAGTCCGACCATCGTCTGCCAGATGAACCGCAGGTAGGACGGCGTGTAGCCGGCGAGCGAGCGTCGGGTGACGGCCGCCTCCTCGCCCATCAGCAGCAGCTCCGAATAGCGCTTGCCGGCGACCATGAACAGCGAGGCGAAGCCGGTGGTCAGCAGGAACCACTGGGACAGCGGGATGCCCGCGGCGACGCCGCCGATCATCGCGCGCAGCAGGAAACCGCTGGCCACGAGCGCGAGGTCGAGGACGAGGACGTGCTTGAACCAGGCGCTGTAGGCCAGATGCATGGCGAGGTACACGGCGATCACCGCGACGGTGGCGCCGTTGTCGATCATCGCGACGCCGAGCGAGGCCGCGGAGAGCAGCACCACGCAGACCCAGGCCAGCCGGAGCGGGATGATCCCGGCGGCGATCGGCCGGTAGCGCTTGGTCGGGTGCGCCCGGTCCGCCTCGACGTCCAGCGCGTCGTTCGCGTAATAGACCGCCGAGGCGGCGAGGCAGAAGGCGACGAACGCGACGGCCACCGGGCCGAGCGTCTGCCGGTGGGTGATGGTGCCGGAGGCCAGCGGGGCCGTGAGGACCAGCATGTTCTTGATCCACTGCTTGGGCCTGGCCTCGCGGAACAGCCCCAGGAGCAGCGGACGCCACGCGGCCGCGGCACGGCCGAGCGCGCCGGTTCCGTCCGCGAGGACGACCACGTCCGGGTCGGCCGCCTCGTTCTGCTGTTGTTGCGCCGGGAACGACGACACCGCGTTCTCCTTCACAGACCCCGCAGCATGGCAACGGTTCGATACCGCACCCAGCCCGATTCGATAACGGCCTGGGAACTTTATCAGGATTGAGTGGTTTTGCCTTCGAGATCACGCCACAGCTCCGCTACAGCTTTCTCGAGTTCCTCCTTGCCCCCGCTGTTCTCGATCAACCGGTCGGCGGCGGCGTTGCGGAGTTCGCGCGGGGCCTGGGCGGCGATCCGCGCCCTGGCCTCAGGCTCGGTCATCCCGCGGTCCGCGACCAAGCGGGCGATCCGCGTGTCGTCGTCGGCGTCCACCACGACGATGTACTCGAACAGCGGCGCGAGCCCGCCCTCGACGAGCAGCGGGATGTCCTGGACGACGACGCTGCCCTCCGGGGCCTCCGCGGCCCGCTCGGCCATCCATGCCCGAACCCTGGGATGCACGATCGCGTTCAGCCTGGCCCGGCGCTCCTCGTCCGCGAAGACCACCGCGGCGAGCGCGGCCCGGTCCAGCGAGCCGTCCGCCCGCAGCACCTCGGGGCCGAAAGCTTCCACCACCTCGGCCAGCCCCTCGGTGCCCGGTTCGACCACGGCCCGGGCGGCGAGGTCGGCGTCCAGCACGATCGCGCCGTGCGCCGCGAGCAGGCGGGCCACGGTGCTCTTGCCCGCGCCGATCCCGCCGGTCAGTCCCACGTGCACGGTGCGCATCGGCGCCCTCTCCGATCGAGGCGGAAACGAAACGAAACAGGGGACCCTTCAGGGTCCCCTGTCACGTCAGCCTAGCGGCTGCGGTGCTTCAGTGCTGCGGGCCGGAGCCTCAGCTCTGGCCGCCGACGAGCTTCACAGTTCGCGCAGCGCGGCGAGCTGCTCGTCCGACGCACCGTGAGCCGAACCTCAGCTCTGGCCGCCGGCCAGCTTCTCGCGCAGCGCGGCGAGCTGGTCGTCGGAGGCCAGCGTGCCGGTGGCCTCGCTGGTCTGCGCCGAGGAGTAGCTCGACGGGGCCGGGCCGCCCTCGGGAGCGCCGGCGGTGCCGTTGGCAGCGGCCTCCGCGTCGGCCTTGCGGGCCTCGGCGATCTGCTTCTGGTGCTGCTCGAAGCGGGCCTGCGCCTCGGCGTACTGCGCCTCCCAGGCCTCGCGCTGGGTGTCGAAGCCCTCGAGCCACTCGCCGGTCTCCGGGTCGAAGCCCTCGGGGTAGACGTAGTTGCCCTCGGCGTCGTAGGACGCGGCCATGCCGTACAGCGTCGGGTCGAACTGGTCGACCGTCGAGTCGCCGGTCAGGCCCTCGTTCGCCTGCTTGAGCGACAGCGAGATGCGGCGGCGCTCCAGGTCGATGTCGATGACCTTGACGAAGATCTCGTCCGAGACCTGGACGACCTGCTCCGGGATCTCCACGTGGCGCTCGGCCAGCTCGGAGATGTGCACCAGGCCCTCGATGCCCTCGTCCACCCGGACGAACGCGCCGAACGGCACCAGCTTGGTGACCCGGCCGGGCACGACCTGGCCGATCTGGTGCGTGCGGGCGAACTGCTGCCACGGGTCTTCCTGGGTCGCCTTGAGCGACAGGGAGACGCGCTCGCGGTCCATGTCGACGTCCAGGACCTCGACCGTGACCTCCTGGCCGACCTCGACGACCTCGGAGGGGTGGTCGATGTGCTTCCAGGACAGCTCGGAGACGTGCACGAGGCCGTCCACGCCGCCCAGGTCGACGAACGCGCCGAAGTTGACGATCGAGGAGACCACACCGGACCGCACCTGGCCCTTGAGGAGCGTGGTGAGGAAGGTCTGACGGACCTCGGACTGGGTCTGCTCGAGCCAGGCGCGGCGGGACAGGACCACGTTGTTGCGGTTCTTGTCCAGCTCGATGATCTTCGCCTCGAGCTCCTTGCCCACGTACGGCTGCAGGTCGCGGACG
>DASTAE010000122.1:0-13973 GCA_035712985.1 Actinospica sp. | reverse complement strand
TCTGACGAACCTGCTGGCGGCCGACCGGGTGGCGTTGCCGCCGGCCGCGTTCGCCGCGCGGATGGCCGCGCCCGAGGCAGTGAGCGTGGCGGCGACCATGGCGGTGCTCTGGTTCTTCTTCTGGCGGCGCACGCGGCGGGGCGGCGCCCCGCGGTTCACGCCGCGATACCCGGCGCGCTGCCGCATGATCGCCGCGGCCGCCGTGCCGAGGGCGCATCCTGCGCACTGGTTGGGCCTGTTATCTCAGCTAGGCGCGGGCCTTGGGCATCAGCCGAGCGCCCGCCACGGCCGAGGTCACCTCGGCCAGCCGCGTGAGGCGCAGCACCTCGAAGCGGTGGAAGTTCGGGTCGCCGAGCCGGCAGACCAGCACGCGCACGCCGCTGGGCCCGACCGGCGCGGTCGCGTAGTGCGCCGAGCCGATGGTCACCGCGCTCGCGCGCGGCGGCAGGTCGGGCAGCACGGCCTCGGTCGGCGCGTCCCAGCTGCGGGCCAGCACTCCCCCGCCCAGCTCCGGCGAGAGCACCAGCGCCCAGTCCGCGCCGAGGATCCGCGGCAGCGCGTCCGCCAGCAGGTTGAGCGAGGCGCGCGGGTCCGCGGCGATCCGGCCGAGCAGGTCCAGGTCGGGGAACGCGCCGGGCACCTCCCCGGACGGCCGCATGCCCTCGAGCGTGACCCCGCCGAGCCCGCGCAGCGCCGTCTCCAGCGCGGGCCGCCGGTGCTCCTCGGGCATGAAGACCGTGATCTCGTCGAGCGCCCGGCCCTGCTCCCGGCTGAGTACGTTGACCTGCACGATGTCCGCGCCGCACGCCCCGAGCTCCCGGGTCACCTGCCCGAGCGCCCCCGGTCGGTCCGCCACCCACAGTCGCAGCCTGAGCAACATGCTCACGTCCTCTCCGTCCGGCGCGCCGCCGAGCGGTCCGTGCCCGGGCACGATCCAGTCAAACCGCCCCCCGTTTCCGTACCGTTGCGTCCGGGTCACAACCGGTGGCGAGCGAGCAAGCTCACACTCCGCCCTACGGCGGCATCCGCGGTCAGCGCCGGGCGCGCCGCCTGCCCACGAGCACGAGCCCCGCGAAGGCCGTCGCGAACGCGGCCCCCGCGACGAGCTCGTGGCTGCGGAAGCGGTCCGGCGCCTCGTCCTGGATCCGCCCGTGGAAATCGTCGAAGCGGCGCGGGAAGAACGAGCGGCCGAAGAAGATGTTCGACGGCTTGTTGAGGTCGGGGAACGCCGCCCCCGCCATCCCGGCGAACACCGCGGCCCGCTCCCCCGGCGGCGCGGCCGCGGTCGCCGCCCCCATCACCGCGAGCCCGGTCAGACCGTCCGCGACCGCCACCCGCATGAAGTGCTCATGGCTGTCGAACCTTCCCCAGTGCGGGATCGCGTCCAGCACCAGGTGCGACGCGAACCCCAGCGGAAACGCCGCCCAGGGGCTGCGCGCGGCCGCGCCGATGATCGCGCCGGACAGGACATGGTTCGTGACGAGCATGAGATCAGTCTCCCCCATCGCCCCGTTCCGGGCGCCGCTCCGCCGTCAAGCGCCTGGCAGGCGCCGGACTTTAGACCGTTAGGGTGATCTTTCCGATTTGCGCGCCCTAGAACCTGATGACCCGTCAGAGTCGATCTGGACGGCTCCACACGGACCCGTCGGTCTTCCCGACATCGAAAGGAGGTGGGGCGATGGGGACCTCAGAGTTCTGAGCACGCGTCCGCGGGTCAGCCGTCGAAGCGGTCGAACTCGAGGACGCGCAGGATGGCCCGGCCGGCGGCGTCGGAGGCGGCCAGGTCCACCTCGGCGCGCAGGTGCCAGTCGTGGTTGTGGGCGGGGTCGTCGAGGATCTGGCGGGCCTTCCAGGTCTTGGGGCCCTCTTCGATCTCGAAGAGTTTGGGGCCCCGGGCGTCGGGGCCGGTGCCCAGCTCCTCGTGCTCGTCGAAGTAATCGCCCAGGGCCTCGTCCCAGTCCTCGAACTCCCAGGGTCCCGTCCACTCGTCGGTGTGGGCCAGGCCCTCGGCGTCCTCGGCGTCCAGGGCCACCAGGGCTTCCACCTGGTCGCGGGCGGCCAGCTCCACGCGGCGGAAGAGGGCGTTGCGGACCAGGACGCGGAAGGCCCGGCGGTTGCCGGTGACGGGCGGCGGGCTGTCGTCCAGGGCGGCCTGGGCCTCGGCATGCGCCTCGGGGTTGCGCAGGGCCTCCCACTCGTCGACGAGGCTGGAGTCGATCTGGCGGACGGTCTCGCCGAGCCATTCGATCAGGTCGACGAGGTCGTCGCGCTTGACGGACTCGGGGATGGTGTGGCTGAGGGTGCGGAAGGCGTCGGCCAGGTAGCGCAGCACGATCCCCTCGACGCGGGCCAGGTCGTAGGCGGCGATGTAGTCGGCGAAGGTCATCGCCTGCTCGTACATCTCGCGGACCACGGACTTGGGGCTGACCGGGTGGTCGCCGATCCAGGGGTGGGCGCGGCGGTAGGTGGCGTAGGCGTGCTCGAGCATCTCCTCGAGCGGCTTGGGGTAGCCGATGTCGGCGACGCGCTCCATCCGCTCCTCGTACTCGATGCCCGAGGCCTTCATCTCGGCGATGGCCTCGCCGCGCGCCTTCTTCTCCTGGGCGACGAGGATCTGGCGGGGGTCGTCGAGGATGGATTCGATGATGGAGAGGAGGTCGAGCGCGTAGGACGGGGATTCGGGATCGAGGAGGTCGAAGGCGGCCAGCGCGAAGGTGGACAGCGCCTGGTTCATGGCGAAGTCCTGCTGGAGGTCGACGGTGAGGCGGACGATGCGGCCCGTCTCGTCGGGGGTCTCGAGGCGTTCCACGACGCCCGCGTCCAGCAGGGAGCGGTAGATGGCGATGGCGCGGTGGATGTGCCTGCGCTGGGCGGCGGCCGGCTCGTGGTTGTCCGTCAGCAGCTTGCGCATGGCGTCGAAGGCGTTGCCGGGCCTGGCGATGATTGACAACAGCATCGCGTGCGTGACCTGGAAGCGGGAGACGAGGGGCTCGGGCTCGGCGTCGATGAGCTTCTCGAAGGTCTGCTCGCTCCAGTTGACGAAGCCCTCCGGCGGCTTCTTCCTGGCGTAGCCGCGGCGGCGCTTCGGGTCGTCGCCGATCTTGGCGAGGGCGCGCTCGTTCTCGATGACGTGGTCGGGGGCCTGCGCGGCGACGTAGCCGATGGTGTCGAAGCCGGCGCGGCCGGCCCGGCCGGCGATCTGGTGGAACTCGCGGGCACGGAGAAGGCGGGAGCGGCGGCCGTCGTATTTGGAGAGGGCGGTGAACAGGACCGTGCGGATCGGGACGTTGACGCCCACGCCGAGGGTGTCGGTGCCGCAGATGACCTTGAGGAGCCCGGCTTGGGCCAGGCGTTCGACGAGGCGGCGGTACTTGGGGAGCATGCCCGCATGGTGCACGCCGATGCCGTGGCGGATGAAGCGGCTGAGGGTGCGGCCGAAGCGGGTGGTGAAGCGGAAGCCGCCGAGCAGTTCGGCGATGGCGTCCTTCTCGGCGCGCGAGCACACGTTCAGGCTCATCAGCGACTGGGCGCGCTCGATCGCCGCGGCCTGGGTGAAGTGGACGATGTAGATCGGGGCCTGGCCGCCCTCGAGGAGTTCCTGGACGGTCTCGTGCAGGGGGGTCATCCGGTACGAGTACGACAGCGGGACCGGGCGCTCGGCGGAGCGGACGGTGACCGTCTCCTTGCCGGTGCGGCGCTTGAGGTCGGCCTCGAAGCGCTCCACGTCGCCGAGGGTCGCCGACATCAGGAGGAACTGGCTCTGCGGAAGCTCGAGCAGCGGGATCTGCCAGGCCCAGCCGCGGTCCGGGTCGGCGTAGAAGTGGAACTCGTCCATGACCACCAGGCCGGCCTCGGCGCGCTCGCCGTCGCGCAGGGCGATGTTCGCCAGGACCTCGGCGGTGCAGCAGATGATCGGGGCGCCGGGGTTGACCGAGGCGTCTCCGGTCATCATGCCGACCTGCGCGGACCCGAAGGCGTCGCAGAGGTCGAAGAACTTCTCCGAGACCAGCGCCTTGATCGGCGCGGTGTAGAACGACCGCTCCCCGCGGGCGAAGGCCGCGAAGACCGCGCCGGCCGCGACCAGCGACTTGCCGGAGCCGGTGGGCGTGGCGAGGATGACGTTCCCGCCGCTGGTCAGCTCGATCAACGCCTCCTGCTGGGCCGGGTAGAGGCCGATGCCGCGGCCGGCGACCCAGGCCTCGAACGCGGAGTACAGGGAGTCCGGGTCGGTCGTGTCCGGCAGGTGGTCGAAGAGGTTCACCGGGACATCATCTCAGGCCCGCGGACCCGGCCGGAGCTCCCGGCGGTTCCGGCGGGGCACCTGGGAAAGAGCTCGGGCGGCGTGCTCGCGACCTGCCCGGAGTTCTCATGGTGATCGACCCGGGCATCTTCCAAACATTAAGGCGGGACCGGTAACCTTTGCCGCCATGGTGCTGAGAAGGCTGCGGCCGGGACGCAAGACGGACTCCGCGCGCGAGGGCGCGCCGGTGAGCGGCGAGGACATCGCCGAACTGCTGGAGTCGCTGGCCACGGCGTCGACGTCGGCGACCTGGAAGTGCCGGCACGGCGCCGGCTCGGTGCTGGTCGAGGGCACGGTGGACTTCGCCTCGCGCGAGTCGCGGGCCACGGTGATCCGGGGCAAGGCGACCTACGAGTACATCCGCCGCGGCTCCACGGCCTTCCGCGCCCCGGTCGTCGAGGACGCGCCCGAGGACGCCGGGACCACCTACGAGTTCGCCTCGGAGACCGACGCCTGCGGCATCCACGCGTACGCGATCCCCGGGGTGCTCGCGGCGGCGGTGCGCGCGGCCGGGAACCTGAACGTGGGCAAGGCCGAGGAGGTCGGCGAGCGCAAGCTGACCCCGGTCACCGTGACGCTCAAGCCGAAGACCACCGACTCGGACGGCAAGGTGGCCCGCCTGGCGCGTCAGCTGCGCGACCACGGCGCGATGGTGCTGACGGTCAGCGCGCTGGTCGAGCCCTCCGGCTGGGACGAGGAGACGGACGAGCCGACCGGCCCGCGGATCGAGCGGCTGCGGCTGGAGCTTCCGCACTGGACGCCGGCGGACAACCCGATGGACGACCACGCGGTGACCGTCGAACTGTTCGACCTGAACGAGCCGGTGGAGATCCACGTGCCGGAGGAGTCGGACTCGGAGCGGCGCCGGACCAACCGCACGTGCGCGGATCTGGCGCTGTTCTGATACACCGGTGGATGTGCGGACCGCGTCGCACGGCTGAAACCCCGTCGTCGTGCGGGAGTGTCGCCGATCTTCGATAAGGTGACCGCGTGCACGTGGACCCTGGGACGGCGAACGGTGTGGTGGACGAGTGACGATGACTGAAGCGCAGCTGCCCCCGCGGGCCAAGGTGGCGGTCGTGGCCGGGAAGCTGACCGGGGCCGTGTCCCGGGCCGCGGGCCGGGGTTCCGGAGCCGTGGTGGGCGGCCGGATCGCGCTGAAGCTGGACCCGGAGCTGCTGCGGCGGCTCACGGCCGGGCGCGCCTGCGTGCTGATCTCGGCGACGAACGGCAAGACCACCACGACCCGCCTGGTCGCGGAGGCGCTGCGGGCCAAGGGGCCGGTCGCCTCGAACGCCCTCGGCGCGAACATGCCCGCCGGCATCACCGCGGCCATGGCGAACGACCGAGAGGCCGAGTACGCGGTCATAGAGGTCGACGAGAAGTACCTGCCGGGCGTCGCGGAGCAGACGAAGCCGCAGGCCATCGCGCTGCTGAACCTCTCCCGCGACCAGCTGGACCGGGCCGCCGAGACCCGGATGATGGCGCAGAAGTGGCGCGACGGCCTCGCCGACACGGACGCCGCGGTCATCGCGAACGCCGACGACCCGCTGGTCGTCTGGGCCGCGGGCCGGGCGCGCAACGTCGTGTGGGTCGCGGTCGGCCAGGCCTGGAAGGACGACGCCTGGTCCTGCCCGCAGTGCGGCGGCGTGCTGCACCTGGACGAGGACGACTGGAGCTGCGGCTCCTGCGAGCTGCGCCGCCCGACGCCGGCCTGGTTCCTGGACGGCGAGGAGCTCGTCTCCCCCGAGGGCGCCCGGGTCGGGCTGACCGGGCTCAAGCTGCCGGGCCGGGCGAACCGGGCCAACGCGGTGAGCGCGGCGGCGACGGCGGCGGTCTTCGGCGTCGAGCCGACCGTGGCGATACAGCGCATGGAGCACGTCACGGCCGTGGCCGGGCGGTACGACACGGTGACCTACCGCGGCCGGACGCTGCGGCTGCTGCTGGCGAAGAACCCCGCGGGCTGGCTGGAGACCTTCGACCTGGTCTCGCCGCGCGGCCAACAGCCGGCCGGTCCGGTGCTGCTCTCGGTGAACGCGCTTTCCGCGGACGGCACGGACACCTCGTGGCTGTGGGACGTGGACTACACCCGCCTGGTCGGGCACCGGGTGCTGGTGATCGGCCAGCGGCGGCTCGACCTCGCGGTGCGCCTGCAGGTCGCGGGCGTGGACTTCGAGGTCTTCGACGAGGTGGAGGCGGCGGTGGACGCGGCCCCGGCCGGGCCGATCGACGTCATCGCGAACTACACCGCCTTCCAGCAACTGCGACAGAAAGTCGGGGCCTGACGATCATGGCGGGACAGAGCGCGCTGCGCATCGTCTGGATCTACCCCGACCTGCTCTCCACCTACGGGGATCAGGGCAATGCGCTGATCATGTCGTACCGGGCGCGGCTGCGCGGGCACGAGGTCGAGCAGCTGAACGTGCGCAGCGACCAGCCGCTGCCGGTGCAGGGCGACATCTACCTGATCGGCGGCGGCGAGGACCGGCCGCAGCGTCTCGCGGCCGAGCGGCTGCGCAAGGACGACGGCCTGCAGCGCGCGGTCGAGGGCGGCGCGGCGGTGCTGTCGGTGTGCGCCGGCTTCCAGCTGCTGGGCCACTCCTTCTACGACGACGAGCAGGGCACGCTGCCCGGCCTCGGCCTGCTGGACGTGACCTCGAGCCGCGGGACGGTGCGCTGCGTGGGCGAGGTCGTCTCGACCCCGGACCCGGCGCTCACCGTGGGCGGCAAGCCGCTGCCCCGGCTGACCGGCTTCGAGAACCACATGGGCACGACCACGGTCGGCGCCGAGGCCAAGCCGCTGGCCACCGTGCGCAGCGGGAACGGCAACGGCGCGGGCACCGGCGTGGACGGGGCGCACGCGGGCCGCATCGTCGGCACCTACCTGCACGGCCCGGTCCTGGCCCGCAACCCCGCGCTGGCCGACCTGCTGCTCGGCTGGGTGGACGGCGATCCGGCCCCCACGAAGGCCGACGACGGCTGGCACGAGAAGCTGCGCGCCGAGCGGCTGGCCGCCGTAGGGGCCTGATTCACCTGCCGAGAGCGGCCAGGGCCGGGGCAGCAGGGATCAACGTGCCCCCGGCACGGCCGTAAGGACCTGATTCATTCGCCGAGCGGCCGGCGTCAGGGAAGCAGGATCAGCTTGCCCCCGGCCCGGCCGCTCAGGCTCGTCTCCAGTGCCGCGCGCCAGTCCGCGAGCGGGAAGGTGCGCGCGATCGGGACGGTGAACGTGCCGTCCGCCGCGCGCTGCGCGTACTCGGCGAGCAGGTCGTAGTACAGCTTCCTGGGCTGGTCCTCGTCGAAGCTCGTGCGGACGCCGAGCCCGGCGGCCGCCGCCATGTCGCTGATCGTCAGGACCCTGCGCGGGTCGCCGCCCGCGATCTTGACCAGGTCGGGCAGCGCGCCGTTCGGCGGAGCCGTGTCGAGGACGCGGTCCACCGGGCCGCCCGCGGCTTCGAGAACCCGCTCGGCCATTCCTTCGCCGTACGCGGTGACGGTCGCGCCGAGCTCGCGCAGCCGTTCCGCGTAGGTCTCGCCGGAGGTGGCGAGGACGCGCGCGCCGCGGATGAGGCCGATCTGCACGGCGGCGAAGCCGATCATCGTCCCCGCACCGTTCACGAGCAGCGTGTGCTCGGCCGATATGCCGAGGCCGTCGATGCTGCGGTTCGCCGTCTCGACGGCCAGCGGGAGCGCCGCGGCCTGGATCGGGTCGAGGCCGGCCGGAATCCGCGCCCAGTGGTTCATCATCGTGAACTCGGCGGCTCCCGCGCCGTGGCCCGCGGCGTAGTCGGCGGCGCCGAGGACCTGGTCGCCGACGGAGACGTCCGTGACGCCCTCGCCGACCGCGTCGACCGTGCCCGAGACCTCGAGGCCGACACCGCGCGGGAGTGTGCCAGGGAAAAGGCCGCGGCACAGCGCCCAGTCGGCCGGGTTCAGGCCGCAGGCGTGCACGCGGACCCGGATCCGGTCGGGTCCGGGCTCGAGGATCTCGGCCTGCTCGAGGCGCAGGACGTCGGCGGGCTCGCCGAACTCGTGGAAGCGAAGCGCGTTCATCGCCATGGCGGACTCCAGGGAAGAAGGATGCGGAGGAAAGGTAGCGACAGAGACTGTCACTACCTCGCCAGGCTAGCACGTAGCGTCAGGGACTGTCGCTACCGGCTACACTGGTCCGCATGCCACGCGATGGAGGACCGGCGCGCCTGCGCCTGCAGCAGGCGGCGCTCGAGCTGTACGAGGAGCACGGCTTCGACCGGGTCACCATCGCCGAGATCGCGGCGCGGGCCGAGGTCACCGAGCGCACCTTCTACCGGCACTTCGCGGACAAGCGCGAGGTGCTCTTCGACGGCGAGCGGGTGCTGCGGGAGAAGCTGACCTCCGGGGTGCGGGGCGCGCCGCAGGGCCTCTCGGCGCTGTCCGTGCTGCTCTGGTCGTTCCGGTCGACGCTGCCCTATCTCGAGGGGAACCGGCATCTGTCGGAGCCGCTGCGGCGCATCATCGCGGCGAATCCGGGGCTGCGGGAGCGTCAGCAGGCGAAGACGGCGATGCTGATCGAGGCGCTGGGCACAGCGCTCCAGGAGCGGGGCGTACCGGGCTCCACGGCGTCGTTGGCGGCGCGCGTGGGCATGGCGGCGTTCGCGCAGGCCGCGTCCGTCTGGTTCGCGCATCCCGAGCAGGATGTCAGCAAGCTGCTCGGGGAGACCTTCGCGGAACTTCGTGAGCTGACGGCCGCGCTGGGCGCCGATCAGCAGGTCTTGTAGACATAGTCCGAGTTGTCCGGCGTGGTCACGTCCATGTCCCGCTCGACGATCGAGATCTTCCCGGCCCAGGACCGGCACGCGGCGGCCAGGCCCGAGTCGTCGTATTCGATGTCGAGGACGCGGTCGGCATAGGCGGCGGCGTACTGGCCGCACTCGCCGTAGGTGCCGCACTGCTCGGAGACCGCGAAGTCGAAGCCGATCTGCTGCCGCTTCCCGACGAGCTCGACGGTGTTCTTCTGCGCGATCGCGAGGCCCTTGGCGTGCGCGTGCGTGGCCAGGAGCGTGGCGAAGGCGACGTTCTCGTCGCTGGTGAGCAGGTTGTTCGAGCGGCTGTAGGAGTCGAGGTTGTCGGCCTCGATCGCCTGGAAGCCCTTGCCCGCGCAGCCGTCGATCCAGCCGTCCTCGATCGCGGCCAGCTCGGCGCGCTTGGCGGCGGTGGAGTCGTCGAGCAGGGCCTCGTTCCAGTTCGGGTCCATCACGATCGAGCCGTCGGACGCGGGCAGGAGCAGGTCGGGGTGGTTCGACTTCCACCAGTCCAGCGCGTCGGGCTGGGCCTGGAAGGCGTTGATGTAGCAGACGTTGTAGATTCCGGACGCCGGGGACGCGGTGCTGTCCCGGGAGACGACCTGGACGCCGGCGGGCGGGGTGTAGGGGCCGCCGAGCTGGTAGTCGAACCTGGCGCCGGCCGGGAAGAGCCTGATCTGAGCGGTCGGGGATGCGGCGGCGGACGACGCGGCGGTCGTCGCAGCGGGCGCTGACGCCGACGTGACCGGAGCCGCGGCGGAGACGGAGGGCGCGTCCGCGGAGTCGTCCTCCGAGGAGGCGGACGTCGAGCTCGACGAGCAGCCGGCCGCCAGCGCGGTGCCCGCGCAGAGTATGAGCACACCGAACGTTCGCAGGACCCGACCCGGCACTCCGCACCCCTCAAGCTCGCGTGGTTCTCGCGATCATCTTAGGAGTTCCGGTGCTCCGTCAGCACACCCACCGCGCAGACCATGACGACGCCGAAGGCCGTGAGCAGCTCCGCCCAGAAGAACGAGGCGTAGTCCAGGACGCAGCCGATCGGCGGGGTGCCGGGGGCGGTGTTGCGCAGTCCGGCGAGGGCGAAGAGCGTGGCGGCCATCCACCCGAGCGCCGGCCAGACGAGTCCTCTGCGGCGGGAGACGAGGATCCAGGCGCCGCCGAGCACGGACAGGGCCAGCGCCCACATCACCACCATCATGAATCCGGCCAGGAACTTCGTGCCCTGCGCCCGCGACACGTGCACGGTCAGGGCCGCGGTCGAGTTCTCGTAGCCGCCGGCGACGGCCGCGATGTGGAAGAAGGGGTCGATGTCGTCGAAGGTCAGCGAGATCGGGACGGGCTGGTCCTCCACGGTCGCGGCGAAGGCGAGGTCGGCGTTGTAGCCGTCGAAGGGGTAGTCGTTGACCGTTCCGCCGAACAGGCTCACCTCGAGGTCCTGGGCCGAGGCGGGGCGTCCGGCGGGGAAGTCGATCCGGGCCTTCGTCGTCGAGCTCGTGTACAGCGAGAGGAACCTCGCGGGGACGTCGGTGCCGGAGGCCGCGAGCGCGCCGTGCGGGATGATCTCGACGCGCAGCTGCAGGCGCTGCTGCGCGGCGTTGACCTGCTGCGCGGTGACGTACAGCTCGATCCGGTCGGGCTGCGCGGCGTCCCCGACGGCGGCGCCGATGCTCTTGGCGCTGCGCTCGGAGAGGTACATCAGGATTCCGCCGCCGCAGAGCACGGGCACGAGCAGCGCGGCCGCGACGCCCAGGACGAGCCGCCGCGCGTCCCGTTCGCCCGAGCCGCTGCGCATGGTCCAACTCTGACCGGCCGCGGGGCCGCCCGCACCCGCTGGGCGGCGAACGGAGGATCAGTCGGCGAGCGCGTAGCAGGCCACGGCGGCCGCGGCGGCGACGTTGAGCGAGTCGACTCCGGCGGCCATCGGGATGCGGACCTTGAGATCGCAGGCGGCGAAGGCCCGGGGGCTGAGGCCGTCGCCCTCCGAGCCGAGGAACAGCGCCGCCTTCTCGGTCTTCGCGAGGCGCAGTTCGCGCAGGTCCACGGCCTCGGGCGCGGGGGTCAGCGCGATCCGCCGGTAGTCGTGCTCGGCGAGGAGCGCGAGGGCGGCAGGCCAGGGCTCCAGCTTCGTCCACGGGATCGCGAAGACGGTGCCCATCGAGACGCGCACGGAGCGCCGGTAGAGCGGGTCGGCGCAGTCGGGCGCCAGCAGCACCGCGTCCATGCCGAGGGCCGCGGCGCCGCGGAAGATCGCGCCGACGTTGGTGTGGTTGTTGACGCCTTCGAGCACGACGATGCGCCGCGCCCCGTCGAGCACGACCGCGGGGTCGGGGAGCGGCTTGCGCTCCATCGCGGCCAGGGCGCCGCGGTGCACGTGGAAGCCGGTCACCTCTTCGAGCAGCTGCGGCGAGCCGACATAGGCCGCGGCGCCGGTCTCCTCGAGGACCGGGGTCATCAGCGGGAGCCACTTGTCCGACAGCAGCATCGACCGCATCGGGTGCCCGGCGGCCACCGCGCGCTGGATCACCTTCTCCCCCTCGGCGATGAAGAGCCCCTGCTCCGGCTCGGTGCGCTTGCGCAGCTCCATGTCGGTCAGGCCGACGTAGTCGGCGAGGCGGGGATCGGCGGGATCGGTGATGCGGATCAGCTGCGGCACCAGGGAAGCCTAGCGCCCGCCGATCGTCCGCCCGACGTACACGACGGCCTCCTGCCGCCGGACGGCGAGCCGACAGACATCGGATGATTTCTTGCGCCCGGCGGCGGCGCACCCTTAGGCTCGCGCCATGAAACTGCTGCGAGTGGGCGCGCCGGGCCGGGAGCTTCCCGCGGTGCGCGCGGAGGACGGCCGGATCCTGGACATCTCCGAGCTGACCGCGGACGTGGACGGCGCGTTCCTGGCCGGGGACGGCGTGGCCCGGGTGCGCGCCGCGCTCGAGGCCGGGACGCTGCCCGAGATCCCGAACGCGCAGGAGCTGCGCGTCGGGGCGCCGGTGGCCCGGCCGGGCAAGGTCGTGTGCATCGGCCTGAACTACCGCGACCACGCCGAGGAGACCGGCGCGAAGATCCCGGAGCGCCCGGTCGTCTTCCTCAAGGCCCCGTACACGGTGGTCGGCCCGCGGGACACGGTGCTGATCCCGCGCAACTCGGTGAAGACGGACTACGAGGTGGAGCTCGCCGTCGTGATCGGCCGCGAGGCGCGCTACGTGCAGAGCCCGGAGGCGGCGCTCGGGCACGTGGCCGGATACGCGATCAGCAACGACGTCTCCGAGCGCGAGTTCCAGATCGAGTACTCGAACCAGTGGGACCTCGGCAAGAGCTGCGAGACCTTCAACCCGCTCGGCCCCTGGCTGGTCACCCCGGACGAGGTCGGCGACCCCGGCAAGCTGGGCCTGCGGCTGTCCGTCAACGGCGAGCGGCGCCAGGACGGCAACACGTCGAACCTGATCTTCGACGTCGGATACGTGGTCTGGTACCTGAGCCAGTACATGCTGCTGGAGCCCGGAGACGTGATCAACACCGGCACCCCGGCCGGCGTCGCGCTGGGCCTGCCGGACAAGCCCTACCTGCGCGCGGGCGACGTGGTGGAGCTGGAGATCGACGGGCTCGGCGTGGCCCGGCAGGAGTTCGCGGCGGCCTAGCCGGGAAGCGGAAGGGGCCCGCGCCGCGCGGGCCCCTTCCGCATGCCGCCTTACGCGTAGCCGAGCTTCTTGAACACCGTCAGGCATTCGGGAGCCGCGGTCGCCGCGCCGTAGCCGCCGTCGATCGCGAGCGCGCCGAGGGCGAGGTCGTGCTGGTCGTCGAACACGACGAACCAGCTGTTGTTGTAGAGGCCGGCGCCGCTGCCGACCTCGGCGGTGCCCGTCTTCGCGAAGAAGTGGCCGTTGTTCGGGAAGCCGACGCCCGCCGCGGTCCCCGAGGAGATCACCGAGGACATCAGCGCCTTGAGCTCGGACTGCACGTTGGACGGCAGCGCGGTGGCGGTGATCTGCGTCTGCTTGGGCACCACGATCGGCTGCTTGAAGCTGCCGTTCGCCACGGTCGCGGCCACCGAGCACATCGCGAGCGGGCAGGAGACGATATCCGCCTGGCCGACCAGCGACTCGGCGAGGCCCGCGCCGCTCAGGTTCGCCGGGACCTTCATGTACTGCGCGCTCTCCCCGACGCCGATGTCCCACTGCTGGTTCAGGCCGAAGTAGTTCTTCGCCGTGTCCGACAGCAGGTTCTGGGTGACCCCGGAGTTGCTGTAGAAGCTGGAGAACGCGTTGTTGCAGGAGGTGGCGAAGTCGCTCAAGTAGCTGCCGCCGCTGTTGCCCTCGCCCGCGGAGTTGTGCAGGACGACGCTCTCGATGGTCAGCGTGGTCGGGCACGGGACGTTCGAGTTCAGCGTCACCAGGTTCTTGGTCAGCAGCGCCGCCGAGGTGATGATCTTGAAGGTCGAGCCGGGGGCGACCCGGGCCAGCAGCGCGTTGTCGTAGTGCTGGCTCGTGGTGTTGTTCGCGATCGCCAGGATGTGCCCGGTGGACGGCTGAATCGCCACCAGGGCGCTGTTGCCCTTGAAGGCCACCGCGGCCTCGGCGGCCGACTGCACCTTCATGTCGAGGGTGCTCGGGACGGTGCCGTTGTTGATCGGGTCGGTCAGCGTCGCGACGGTCGCGACCTGCTGGCCCTTGGCGTTGACCATGATGATCTGCTGGCCGTCGGTCGCGCCGGTCACGGTCGCCTTGCTGATCAGCACGTTCACCAGGCTGGCGAGGCTCGGGTGCGCGGTGGTGTCGATCAGCGTGCCGTTGCGGTCCACGACGCCCTTGACCGAGGCCGGGGTCTTCTTGATCTTCAGCTCGTACCCGGACTTGAGCGAGGCGTAGAGGATCTCCGGGGTCCACTGCACGAACCAG
>DASTAE010000121.1:0-7551 GCA_035712985.1 Actinospica sp. | reverse complement strand
GACCGCGTCCGAGCCTCAGCCCGCCGAGGCAGACCACCGGCCGACGGCCGCGAGCATCGAGTAGCGCGACACGTCGCCGCCGAGCGGGTCCGGCGGGGACTGCGGGTCCGGCCGCCAGTCGATGATGTCGACGAGGCCGGGCTCCAGCAGTTCGTAGCCGTCCATCATCGCGCCGATCGTGGCCCGGTCGCGCAGCCGCATCGCGTGGCTGGCCTGCGTGTACACGCTCTCCACGCGGCGCACGGCCTCGGGCCGGTAGTCGCTGGTCCCGTGGCTCAGCGCGAGATACGAGCCGGCCGCGGTCGCGTTCCGGTACTCCGCGACGATCCCGACCGGGTCGTCCTCGTCCGGGACGAAGGGCAGCGAGGCGAACATCAGCAGCGCCACCGGCTGCGACAGGTCCAGGAACCCGGCCACCTGAGGATGGCCCAGCACGGCCTCGGCGTCGCGCAGATCCGCGTACACGGCCGTGGCCCCGGGGATCTCGGCGAGCAGCGCCTTGCTGTGCGCGATGGCGACCGCGTCCGCGTCCACGTACGCGACCCGCGCCTTCGGGTTGACCGCGTGGACGACCTCGTGCACGTTGCCGGCCGTCGGGATCCCGGAGCCCAGATCGAGGAACTGCTCGATCCCGATCGAGGCCAGGTGCGTGACCGAGCGGCGCAGGAAGGCCCGGTTCGCCTGGCACAGGTGCGCGACGTCCGGCCAGGCCTCGATGGTCTGGGCGGCCAGTTGGCGGTCCGCGGCGAAGTTGTGCGAGCCGCCGAGGTAGAAGTCGTACATACGGGCCGCGGACGGCTTCTCGATCTCGACGTCGTCCGGCGCCCAGATCGGACGGTGCTGCGTCATGGCTGCCGCTCCTCGTGACGGGAGACCCCTGATCGACCGAGGCCAGCATACGGGAAGAGATCGCGGGGATTCCGGAGCCGATAAGGCGGAACGCGAGGTCGCTTTGGGCTATCGTGGGTGGGCAAATGCCCATGTCACCTTCCGTTCCTCAGGCCACAGCAGGCGCAGCGGCGCCCGCCGCCACCGCCGCGCGGCTCGACGCGCTGCGCGGCCCGGTGCCGCCGCGCAGCCACGACGCCCGCACGATCGCGGCGCTGACCGTGAACCCGGGCTGCTCGCGGCGCGCCGTGCTGGACGCGGCGGGCGTGGACAAGCGCAGACTCGCGGAGCGGATCGGCTTCCCGGCGCGCTACGGCCAGTCGCCGTTCGCCATCACCCGCGGCCTCGCGTTCGAGAAGCAGGTGAAGGCGGACGACTGCGCGGCCCTGCTCGAGCTGCTGCGCCGCGATCCGCTCAACTTCGAGGTCCCCGACCACGAATACGTCGACCTCGGCGTCGATCCCGATGCGAACTCCGGCGCGCCGGTCACCCTCGACCGCGCCGCGCGCTACGAGCGGACGCGCCGGCTGTTCGCGCGGGTCGCGGCCGGGGAGCCGCTGCTCGCCGACCATCCGTTGCTGCGCCTCGACGTCGGCGGCCGCACCGCGTACGTCGAGCCGGACGTCGTCGCCCTCAGCGCGCGCCCGGCCGGCGCCTCGGCGAGCGCGCCCGCACGGCTGTACGTCGCCGAGGTGAAGTCCTTCGCGGTGATCGACGGCCAGGCGGACCCGGCGAAGGTCGGCGCGGCCGCGACCCAGGCGGCCGTCTACGTGCTGGCCCTGCGGCGGCTGTTCGCCGAGCTCGATGTGGACCCGCGGATCGTCGCGGACGACGTGCTGCTGATCTGCCCGACCGACTTCGCGAACAAGCCCAGTGCGCACCTGCTCGACGTGCGCCGGCAGATCGCGGCCGTCGAACGGCAGCTGGCCCGGCTGCCGCGGATAGGCGCGCTGATCGCCGACCTGGACCAGGCCGTCGACTTCGACCTCGCGGTGGATCCGCCGGCGGCCAAGGGCGAACCCGGCCGCGAGCACCGCAGCGCGACCGAGCTGACCAAGTCGCTGACCATGATCGAGGCCAGATACGCGCCGGAGTGCGTGACGAACTGCGAGATGGCCTTCCACTGCCGCGCCGAGGCGCGGGCCGCGGGCGCCGCCGACGCGCTCGGCCGCTCCGTGCGCGACTCGCTCGGCGGCATCGAATCCCTCGCGGCCGCCCTCGACGTCGCGGACGGCGGATCGACCTCCGAGGACCAGCACGAGGCGGCCAGGCTGCTGCGCGCCGCGGCCCGCGCGTACGACGAGGCGCTGCGGGTCGCGCCGCGCGCCGCCGAAGAGCCGGAGGCGGGCTGATGAGCACCCTGACGGCGCTGGCCCGCGCCCGCGCGGCGACCGGCGGGCGCGCCGTGCCGATCACCGCCGTGCGGCACGTGCACCTGTCCGACGAACCCCTCGTGCTGATCCCGCTGATGCAGGCCGGCGAGGCGGCGGCCCCGCTGGCCCTGATGGCGGGCACCGACCGCTCCGCGCCCCGGCTGCTCCTCGTGGCCCAGCCGCGTAACCGCGACCAGCGCTTCGACTTCCTCACCGCCTTCGCCGAGCTGCTCGTCCCGTACATCGGCGAGCGCCGTCAGCACACTGAGACGGTCGAGGCGACGAAGAACCACGAGGAGTGGGAGCGCTGCACCGACGCGCCGCAGCTGATCCTGCCGAACACCGGCGGAGTCGAGGCGCTGCGCCTGCTCGGCCGCTCCGCGCGCTTCCGCACGACCGACGGCCCCTACCCGGTGGACCCGCGCGTGCCCCTCCTCGGCAGATACCTGACCTGGTTCGCCGAGGACCGCGCCCCGATGCCCGGATCCAGCGTCTGCCTCGCGCTCACCTCGGTGCTCGCCCAGCACTGGGCCACCGGCCAGAGCGCGCTCGAGGACCAGCACCTGCCCGCGCTGCTGAGCTGGATCGACCCGCCGGACGGCATGAGCGGCGCCGAGGCCGCGCTGCGCGCCGAGGACCCGGACCTCGTGCCCCCCGCGGGCCCGACCACCGACCCGGCCTTCGACACCGGGGTCCTCGCGCCGCTCGTGCGCGCGCAGGAGGAGGCGCGGGCCGCCGAGGACATGCGCGCGGTCACCAAGGCGGAGGACGAACTTCGGGTAGCCCTGGCCGCGCAGCTGGAGCCGACCTGGCAGACCGTGTGGCGGTGCATCGACGTGCTCCGCGAGAAGCCCGCCGCGGCCTCCGACCTGCTGCGCTGGCAGGTGGACCGCGGCCGCTTCACCGACTTCATGACAGGCATCGAAGAGGGCGTGCCGCCGCAGCCCAAGCGCCCCAGCGCCGTGGCCGCCGCGCGCAGGCTCGCGGACCTCGAATCCGCGCAGCAGAGCTACGACCGCACCCAGGCCATCGACGACCCGCTGGTCCTCGCGCGCTACCGCGTCGGCGGCGAGGCCTTCGCGGGCCGGGTCACCTTCGTGGACGCCGAACGCCAGGAGATCAAGGGCAAGCGCGCCTGGCCGCGGCCCCTCGTGATCCTGCACACCGACGACGAGGTCATCCTCCGGCCCGGCGCCAGACTCGCCAGCCCGGCCCGCGTCACCCAGACCGTCCGCCTCCGCGCGGTCCGGCCGGCCGAGGGCGGCGGCTACGAGGTCGAGTTGGAGCTCCAGAGCGGCATGGGCCGGGGCAAGGCGCCGGAGGAGGGCAGCGTCCCCGTCGTCGGCGAAGAACGCTGCTACGCCACCTTCCTGGCCGAGCAGCGAGGCACCCGGCCGGAACTCCCCGAGGCCGATCAGACCCCGTGGACCCACGGCGGGCCGCCCTGGCCGCACGTGGCCCGCGCCGAGGACCAGACCGAGGAGTGGCAGTGAGCGGGGCCTCGATCCGGTCCGCGCAGGCCCGCGCCGTCATCGAGGCGGTCGCGGCGGACCTGATGTCCCGGGCGCACCGCGGCGTCATCGTCGACTCTCCGCCCGGAGCCGGAAAGTCCACCCTCGTCGTCGAACTCTCGGAGCGCCTGGCCCGGGGCGGCGAGCGCGTGATGATCGTGGCCCAGACGAACGAGCAGGTGGACGACCTGGTCGAGAAGATCGCCACCAAGCACCCGGCCCTCGCGCTGGGCCGCCTGTCCGCGGGCGACTACGAGGTCCCCGACCGGCTGGCCCCCCTCCGCGGCCCGAACCTGGCGTTCTCCGCCAAGCTCCCCGAACTGGCCGCCGCCACCGTCGTGCTGGCCACCGCCGCGAAATGGGCGCTGGTCAAGGAGGGCGAGTTCCCCTGGGCCATCCTCGACGAGGCCTACCAGATGCGCTCCGACGGACTGCTGGCCGTGGCGCCCCGCTTCGCCGAGGGCACGGCCCTGTTCGTAGGCGACCCCGGCCAGCTCGACCCCTTCGCCACGGTCGACACGGAGGCCTGGGCCGGTTCCCCCTGGGACCCGAGCGACAGCGCCGTCGCCGTGGTGCGGGCCCACAATCCGCACCTGCCGGTGCACCGGCTCCCGTACTCCTGGCGCCTGCCCGCGACCGCGGCCCCGTTGGTGGCGAAGGCCTTCTACCCCTTCACCCCCTTCGACGCCGGCAGCGACGTCGACGACAGATCCCTGACGTACTCCGCGGCCGCCGGCACGTCCGCCCTGGATCCGGCCCTGGAGGAGGCGGCGGACACCGGCTGGTCCTGGCACAGCCTCCCCGCCGCCCACACCATCCGCACCGACGCGGAAGCCGTGGAAGCCTGCGCGGCCATCGCGGATCGCCTGGTCCAACGCCGAGCCATCGCGGTAGACCGCGCCGCCGGCTACGAGCGCGAGGTCACCCCCGACCGCATCGCCATCGGCACCGCCCACCGCGACCAGGCCGCCGCCGTCCGAGCCGCACTCGCGAGGCCCGACCGAGCGGCCCGCGGCCTCACCGACGTCACGGTCGACACCGCCAACCGCCTCCAAGGCCGCGAATACGACGTCACCATCGTCCTGCACCCCCTCTCCGGCCGCCGCGACGCCACTGCCTTCCACCTGGAGACCGGCCGCCTCTGCGTCCTGCTCTCCCGACACCGCCACGCCTGCATCGTCGTAGGCCGCTCCGGCATCGCCGACCTCCTCGACGCCCACCCCCACGCCGAACCGGTCCGCCTAGGCGTCCCGGTGAAGTTCCCCGACGGCTGGGCGGCTCATCAGGCGGTGCTGGCGCATCTGGGGGCGGGGTAGGGCGGCGCCGGCCGGTCGTGCTGTTGTGGGCGGATTTCGAGGGTCGCTGCCGTGTCCGGTCTTCGAGGGTCGGCTGACGGCGCGATACCCACCCACCCGCCCACCCCAGGTCCAGCGTGCTCGCTCCGCGTCGGCTGCCTGCGGGTGGTCGGCTCCCCGGCAGTAGTAGCGACTGCACCACCTCAGCACGAGTGCGTGGATTTCCTTCGCGCGCGGACGGATACTGGCGTCATGCGGCGAGGAGACGTCGATGGCTGGTGAGTTCGGGGTGAGCGTGCCGTGGCCGACGGGGTATGGGCCCGTGGTCAGGCGCATGGGCTCGATCGCCGAGCGTGCTGTCGCCGCGCAGGCCGGAGCCGACGCTGCGATCCGGGCTTGCGGCGTCGTAGGCGTCGTCTCGAGCGATGTGGCAGCGAGCTTGGGCGAGATGCTACGCGTTTACTCGCGGCTTTACTTCGAGGCCGAAGCCCTTGATACCGCTTTGAATCCGACGCTGACGGGCATACAGCGGGACCTGCTCGAACTGCTCTCCTACCATCTGCACATGGTGCGCGATGCGGGTGACCTCGCGTTCTCCGGGCGAGACGTTCCGCGCAACGAGCGGTTCCGGCTTGAGCTCGGCGACGGGCTGGGTGCACGCGCCGAGGAGTTGGCTCGGCTGCGTGAGCGGCTGGTTTGGGATGAATGCGGTTAGCAGGCCCTCGCGCGAAAGCTTGCGAGAGTGGCGCCTGAGTCGGCGTCGGACGAGGTGAAGCGGCGGGGCCGTTGCCGAAATGGCGGTACAACGATGGCCATGATGGAGGACGACACTGAGCCGGACACTTGCACGTGCCACCCGCGGTTGCCGCTGACACCGCCGGATGGCTGGACCCTCGACAACCTTCCGCTTGCGGATCTGCCCAGCAGTGCCGAGCTGATTCGGGGTGCGCTCATCATGAGCCCGCCTACGGCGTGGCATCAGCAGATAGTCGGCACGCTGACAGAGCTCGTCGATGCCCAGAGTCCTGATGGCTATCGGGTCCAGTATCGGATGGCTGTGAAGCGTAGCGCTCGCACCGCTCCTGAACCGGACTTTTCGGTCATCCATGCCGCAGCATTCGATCTCGGCAGGTACTACTGCCTCCCCAAAGACGTCGTCTTGGCCGCCGAGGTGGTTACGCCCGAGTCCGAAGAACGTGATCGTGAGGACAAGCCACGGCTTTACGCCGGGATGGGCATCCCTGCCTTCTGGCTTATCGAACGAGGCGCAGACGCAGCCCCTGTCGTCTACGAATATCGTCTACGCGACGGGGATTACCACCTTGAGCAGACGCATAGCGGGCGTCTGAGGACTGGTCGGCCCTTCTCGATCGATGTCCCGCTCGCGAGTCCGGGCTCGGCCGAGGGTTGACCGGCTGCCGTGGCATTCTCTTCGGGCGGACCTGCCGGTCTTTGGCGGCTATCTCTGGGTGCGTAGTCCCGTCGCGGCGGACATGAGGGCGGTCACCTGGTCGCGGCGGTCGGTGGCTTTGCGGGCGATGACGATGGTGCTGGGGCCGGCGTCGGGGACGGGGATGCAGACGATGCCGGGTGGGGGCGGGGTGAGCAGCGAGCGGGGCAGGACGGTGACCACGCGGCCCAGCCGGACCAGGGAGATGAGTTCGGCGGCGTCGGTGATCTCGGGGCCGGTGGCCTCGTCGGGGACGCCGGGCCAGCGGGGGAAGGTCTCGCCGGCCAGGTCGGCCAGGGTGATGCGGGGGCGGGTTGCCAGGCGGTGGTCGGCGGGGAGGACGGCTACGCGGTCCTCGGTGTGCAGGGTCTCGGTGGCCAGGCCCGTCGTGTCGTCGAAGGGGACGTAGAGCAGGGCGGCGTCGGCGCGGCCGTCGCGGAGGTACTCGGTGCGGTCGGCGGGGCCGCTGAAGAGGATTTCCACCTGCCGGGCGTCGGGGTGCTGCGCGTAGGCGGCGAGGATGCCGGACAGCAGGTTCGCGTCGCCGCCGGGCTTGATGACGAGGCGGAGGGGCTCGTCGCGGGCGGCGCGCCGGGTGTTGCGTACGGCAGCGTCCATCGCGTTCAGCGCGTGCCTGCCGTGTTCGAGCAGTGCGATACCGGCGGGGGTGAGCGCGACGCTGCGACTGGTGCGGTCGAAGAGTTGCACGCGCAGACGGGACTCGATGCGGCTGACGGTCTTGGAGAGCGCCGGTTGGGCGACGGAAAGCCTCGTGGCGGCGCGGCCGAAGTGCAGTTCCTCGGCTACCGCGATGAAGTACCGCAGCTCGCGGACCTCTAGTTGATCCATTCCTTCAGGTTATCAGTTGAGAGTGGATGGGTCTTGGACGCGGCCGGGGCATCGGTGGTGGGATTGCTTGCATGATTGATCACACGATGCTCGTCAAGTTCGGCGAAGAGGTCCCCGATGCGGACCTGGATCAGTTCCTGGGAGATATCGAAAAGGCGACGGAGGCTACCGGGGTACTCGAGGGG
>DASTAE010000120.1:0-4434 GCA_035712985.1 Actinospica sp. | reverse complement strand
AGCCGATCGGCGGCGCGGATGCCCGAACGCGCGAGATCGGACCGCCCGCTCGCCGCCGTGAGCGGAGACGTTCGGGGCGCGTATACTACGCGCGACAGCCAGCCGACGCGGTTTGCCCGCCTGCTCGCCCGATGCCCGATGCCCGATGCCCGATGCCCGATGCCCGATGCCCGATGGAGGAAGCACCATGTCCGCCGCCGATCCACGCCCCGGCGTTCCCCACTCCAACCTGTCGGAGGTCGAGCGGGAGGTGGCCGTGCATCTGGACACGCTGCGTGACCTGGGCCCGGACTACACCGACTCGATGGCGAAGGCGTTGGTCGAGCAACTCAACCCGTTGATCGACGCCAAGGTCCAGCAGGCCCTTGCCGGACGCGGCGGCAGCCGGGACGCGACGATTCGCGAGAAGCGGACGATGGTGGCGGCGATCCTGGGCATCAGCATCCCGCTGCTGGCGATCGCGGGCGGCACCGCCGGGGCGATCGGCGTGGGCTTCGTGGCCGTCGCCACGTTCATCATCGTGGTCGTGGCCATGACCCACGACTTCTGAGGGCGACGGAGAACTGCGGCTTAACCACGTCCACCGCATAGCGAGGACGGTCCTAGGACACCCCTGAGTCCCCAGTCTGTCGCTCCGCTTCGACGACCTGATCAAGCAGTGGCTGGATGGCCGGCAGATCCTCTTGTAGCGTCCGCCACACGACGTCCAGGTCGACTCGATCGTACTCGAGGATCACGACGTCACATATTCCGGCCATCGAGCGCCACGGTACCGACCGGTGCCGCTCCCGGACCACGACGGGCACACGCTTGCTCGCCTCGCCGATGATCTCCAGTGCCCGGATAGCCGCAAAGATCGTCCTGTCATCGGCGACTAACTCGTCGAAGGTCATGCCGCCGACGAACTGGCGCGCCTTGGTAACGGCGGCGACCATATCGTCGAGGTAGTCCAGGTAGTCGCGGTGCCCGGTCATACCGGAATCGTCTCCGCGATGATCCGCCGGCCGATCCGCGGTCGCAGCGCACGCCGCATGACGAGGTCGACCCTGATCCCGAGCAGATCGCTGAGCTCCTGCTGAAGCTCGACGTACCTGATCAGCCCGGGCGTCTCTGAGAACTCCACCAAGACGTCGAGGTCGCTCGCCGGCCCCTGCTCGCCCCGCGCCCAGGAGCCGAACACGCCGAGGGACTGGATAGCGTAGCGCCCGCGGAGCTCGGGGAGGTGCTCGCGAAGCACACGCAGGTGCGCCGCCAGATCATCTCGATCAACTGTCCGGTGCGGTCGTTCCACTCGCTGCCGCCCTCCCCGACTTGAAGACACTCGACGAGCCCGGCCGCGCGATCAGTCGCACCCGGACACGTCACGTCGGGGAGCCGGGCCCGCACGTCAGTCGGCGGCAGGCACGGCGGCGCGGCCGTCGGTGACGGCGCCGGCCGGGCGCGGGGCGATGCGGGTCGCCAGCACCTCGGCGATGTGGATTGGCCGGCGCTTCGTGAAGTGGCCGATCTGCTCGCGGCAGGAGACGCCCGCCACCGCGATCACCGTCTCGCGCGCCTGCGCCTCCACCTTCGGGAAGAGTCGCTCCGCGCCGATCTTGCGCGACACCTCGTAGTGCTCGGCCTCGTAGCCGAAGGAGCCGGCCATGCCGCAGCAGCCGGCGCCGCTCTCCTCGGCCTGGCAGCCGGCCGCCTTCAGCACCGCCATCGAGGGCGCCATCCCGACCAGCGCCTTCTGGTGACAGTGGCCGTGGAAGAGGACCCGCGGCCCCGGCTCCGCGCGCCAGGCGATGTCGAGCTCGCCGCGGTCGCGCAGCTGCGCCAGGAACTCGTCGATCATGTAGCTGTTCTCGGCCAGCTTCGCCACCGCCGGGTCGTCCGGCAGGAGGTCCGGGTACTCGTCGCGCAGCGTCAGGATGCAGCTGGGCTCGGTGCCGACCACCGGCACCCCCTTGCGCACGAAGGGGGCGAGCGCCTCCACGTTGCGCCGCGCCAGCTTGCGGGCGTCCTCGACCAGCCCTTTGGAGAGCATCGGTCGGCCGCAGCAGGCGCGCCGCCGCACGATCTCGACCCCGTAGCCGGCCGCCTCGAGCAGCCGCACCGCCGCCTTGCCGATCTCCGGGTAGTTGTAGTTGGCGAAGGTGTCGTGGTAGTAGACGGCGATCCCGCGCGTGCCGACCGGCGCCGTCTCCTGGCGCGCCTTGAACCAGTCCTCGAACGTCTCGCTCGCGAACGGCGCGATCTCGCGCGCCGGGTGCACGCCGAGCGCCTGCTTGCCAACTCGCGCCAGCGGCGTGTGCAGCGTCAGGTTGGCCAGCGGCGCGACCGCCGAGCCGAGGCGGTTCAGTGTGTGGATGTTGCCGAAGACGCGCGCTCGCAGCGGCGTGCCGTGCGCCTCGTAGTACTGCGCCAGGTACTCCGTCTTGATCTTGGCCATGTCGACGCTGGAGGGACACTCGGTCTTGCACGCCTTGCAGGAGAGGCAGAGGTCGAGGACCTCGTAGGTCCCTTTGTCGGTGAACTGGCTGCGGTCGAGCACCCGTCCGGCCAGCGCGTCGCGCAGCGCGTTGGCGCGGCCGCGGGTCGTGTCGTGCTCGTCGCGCGTGGCCATGTAGGAGGGGCACATCGTCCCCGCGCCGAGCTTGCGACAGACCCCGGCGCCGTTGCACATCTCGATGGCCGCGGCGAAGCCGCCCTCCCGCTTGAAGCTCAGGTGGGTGTCCACACTCATCGTGCGGTAGCCCGGGCCGTAGCGCAGGTGCTCGGTCATCGGCGGGCTGTCGACGATCTTGCCCGGGTTCATCAGCCCGGCCGGGTCGAAGGCCGCCTTGAGCTCGTGCATGCACCGGTAGAGCTCCGGGCCGAAGATCTTCTCGTTCAGCTCGCCGCGCGCCAGCCCGTCGCCGTGCTCGCCGCTCATGACGCCGCCGAACTTGACCACCAGCTCCGTCGCCGCCTCGGTCATCTCGCGCATGGCCTGAACGCCGGGGGCGTCCTTCAGGCTGACCAGCGGCCGGATGTGGAGGCAGCCGGCGCTGGCGTGGGCGTAGAAGGCCGCGGTCGTCCCGTGCGCCTTGACCATGCGCAGCACCTCGCCGACGTACTCGGCGAGGTGCTCGACCGGCACCGAGACGTCCTCGATGCAAGGGATCGGCTTGGCGTCCCCCTTGACGCTCATCAGCAGGCCCAGCCCCGCCTTGCGCACCGACCAGACGTCGGCCTGCTGCTTCGGGTCGTAGACCGCCTGCGGCGCGGCCTGGAGGGCGATGCGGTGTGTGGCCAGGTGCTGCTCGAGCCCCTCGACCTTGCTCCGCAGCTCGGCCTCGCTCTCGCCGTAGAACTCGACGGCGAGGAGCGCGTCGGGCTCGCCCTGGATGAAGGCGATCTGGCGGGCGTAGCCGGGCTGCTGGCGCGTCAGCGTGATCAGCATGCGGTCCATCAGCTCGATGGCCGACGGCTGGGTCTCCAGGATGGTGGTGGTGGCCTCCATGGCTCGCACCAGGTCGTCGAACTGCAGCAGGACGAGAGCGGTCATCTTCGGTTTCGGCACCAGGTTGATGGTGTACTCGGTGCCGAAGGCGAGCGTGCCCTCGGAGGAGACGAGCAGCCGCGCCGGGTTGAAGCCCTCCCGGCCCGCGTTCAGCAGCTCCTTCAGGCTGTAGCCGGTGGCGCGACGCCAGTGGCGCGGGAAGTCGCGCTCGATGGCCGGCTCGTAGCGCTCGCTCAGCCCGAGCAGATCGCGGTAGAGGCGCCCCTCGCGCGAGTCGAGCGCGGCCTTCGCCGCGGCGGTCGCGGGGCCGGTCGGGCCGAAGCTGACCTCGGTGCCGTCGGAGAGGATGGTGTGGGCGGAGACCAGGTGGTCGATGGTCATGCCGTAGAGGATGGAGTGGGCGCCGGCCGAGTTGTTGCCGACGACGCCGCCGATGGTGGCGCGGTCGCCGCTGGAGGGGTCGGGGCCGAACATCAGGCCGTGGCGGCCGACCTTGACGTTGAGCTGGCTGAGGACGATGCCGGGCTGGACGCGGACCGTGTGCGCCTCGGTGTCGAGCTCGAGGATCTGGTTGAGGTACTTGGAACTGTCGACCACCAGCGCCGCGCCGACCGCCTGGCCGGCGAGGCTGCTGCCGCCGCCGCGCGGCAGGATCGGTACGCGGTGCTTGCCCGCCAGCTCGATGGTGGCGCGCAGGTCGTCGACGGTGCGCGGCAGGACGACGCCGACCGGCTCGATCTGGTAGTTGCTGGCGTCCGTGCTGTAGAGCATGCGGCTGTACTGGTCGAAGCGCACCTCGCCGGCGATGCGCCAGCGCAACTCCTCCTCGAGCGCGCGAACCGCCTCCACGTCCGGCCTGGTCGTCGGCAGGGTCGCCACCATCGTCTGATCCTCCCTCGAAACCCCATCGCGGCGGCGTCGCGCGGACGGCTCGTCCGGCGCCGGTG
>DASTAE010000119.1:0-11960 GCA_035712985.1 Actinospica sp. | reverse complement strand
GCGGCGTCGATCACGTGCTCGCAGTTGTCCAGCACGAGCAGCGCGGGCCGGTCGCCGAGCACGTCGAGCAGCCGGGCCGAGTCGTCGTACGCGGCGGACATCCGGGAACGCTCGGAGGCGTTCAGCACGTTCTCCCGGCCGCCGACCGCCGCGTACACCTCGGCGTCCACGGCCTGCGCGGTGACCGGGGCGAGCTCGGCCACATGGGCCACCTCGTGCGCGGTGGCGACGGCCTTGGCCAGCGAGGTCTTGCCGGAGCCGCCCGCGCCGGTGAGGGTGAGCAGCCGGGTCCGGCCGAGCCGGTCCTGGATGTCGCTGAGCACGGAGTCCCGGCCGATCAGCCGGTGCACCAGCGGCAGCGTGACGACCCGCGGCGCCGGCGGCTCGACGAACGTCGGCGGGGCCTGGTCGGCGAGCAGGCTGAGCCGCCCGCACTCGGTCTCGATGACCCGCGCCAGTCCGGCCAGGTCGGGCACGTCCGCGAACTCGGCCAGCGGCTCGGGGCCGGCCAGGGCCAGCGCGTCGCGCGCCGCCTGCGGGGTGCCGAGCTCGGCGAGCTGCTCGAAGCGGCACAGGTCGACGAGGGAGGGGTCGACGTCCAGCGCGTAGCCGGTCGGCCGGGACGCGACGGTCTCGGTCCCCACCACCCGGCGCAGCCGCGAGATCAGCGCCTGCAGCGCGTTGGCGCTCGGCGGCTCGCCGTTCCACAGCTGGTCCGCCAGATACTCGGCGCGACGCACCTCACCGGGGGCGACGGCCAGCAGGGCGAGCAGCGCGCGCAGCCGGAACCCGGTGATCTCCACGGACCCGCCGTCCCGCCGCACCACGACCCCGCGCAGCACTGAGACGCCCGTGACTAGACCCATGCGGACCATTGTCGCGTATCAGGGCGCGCGGGGGTGCGGGTTATTTCTGCTGGGCGGGGATCGCCGACGTGTCGGCCGACTCCTCGGCGTCCTGCTCGGCCTGCTCGTCCTGCGCGGCGTTCTCGCCGTTCTCGCCGTCCCCGGCCAGTTCCGCCTGCTCGGCCTGGTAGGCGTTGTCCAGCTTGGTCAGGTGCTTGCCCATGTTGCGGCAGAGCAGCCAGACGGCCACGCCCAGGATGCAGACGATGATGAATCCGAGCAGGCCCGGAGACACCTGGTTCGGGTCGAGGCTCACAGCCAGGTACCTCATTGCACGGCTCCTCTCAGAGGTTCAATGAAGCAGTGTAAGCAATGCAGTCCGCGTACTTGGGCAGCAGGTCCGACTTGAGCGCCTCCTCAAGGGAGGGCGCCGCCTCGTCCTTCGCCGACAGGATCGGCACCTCGACCGGCCAGTCGATGCCGAGGTCCGGGTCCAGCGGGTGGATGCCGTGCTCGGCGGCCGGGTTGAAGGTCTCGGAGACGCAGTAGTGCAGGGTGGCGTCGTCGGTCAGCGCGACGAAGCCGTGCCCGAGGCCCTCCGAGACGTAGACCGAGCGCCGGTCCACGTCGTCGAGCTGGACGAACTCCCAGGCGCCGAAGCTCTCGGAGCCCACGCGCAGGTCCACGATGACGTCCAGCACGGCGCCGCGCACGCAGGAGACGTACTTCGCCTGGGACGGCGGCACGTCGGCGAAGTGGACGCCGCGCACCACGTCCTTGGCCGAGACCGAGAGGTTGCCCTGCGCGAGACGCAGCGGGTGGCCGACCGCCTCGGCGAGCTTGTCGTGCCGGTACCACTCCAGGAACAGCCCGCGCTGGTCCCCGAACTGCTGCGGCAGGATCTCCCAGGCGCCCTCGATGGACAGCGGAGTGATCTTCACTTCGAGTCTTTCCCCTCGGCTTCGAGCAGATTCAGCAGGTAGTGGCCGTAGCCCGACTTCAGCAGGGGCTGGGCCAGTTCGGCCAGCCGGTCGTCGCTGAGGAACCCGGCGCGCCAGGCCACCTCCTCGACGCAGCCGATCTTCAGCCCCTGGCGCTCCTCGATCACCCGGACGTACTCCGAGGCCTGCACGAGCGAGACGAAGGTGCCGGTGTCCAGCCAGGCCGTGCCGCGGTCCAGCACCGAGACCGTGAGCCGGCCGGCCTTCAGGTAGTGGTCGTTGACGGCCGTGATCTCCAGCTCGCCGCGCGCGCTCGGCTTGAGATCGCGGGCGACCTCGACCACCGAGTTGTCGTAGAAGTAGAGGCCGGGCACCGCGAAGCGGGACTTCGGCTTGACGGGCTTCTCCTCGATGGAGATCGCGTGCCCGTCCTCGTCGAACTCGACGACGCCGTACGCGGTCGGGTCGGCGACCGGGTACGCGAACACCAGCCCGCCCTCGATGTCCGCGTGCGCGCGCAGCTGGGTGCCGAGGCCGGCGCCGTGGAAGATGTTGTCACCGAGCACCAGCGCGACCCGGTCGTCCCCGATGAAGTCCGCGCCCAGCACGAACGCCTGCGCGAGCCCGTCCGGACTCGGCTGCACGGTGTACTCGAGGTTTATCCCGAACTGCGACCCGTCCCCCAGCAGCCGCTGGAACGCGGCCTGGTCCTCCGGGGTGGTGATGATCAGGATGTCCCGTATCCCGGCCATGACCAGCGTGGAGAGCGGGTAATAGATCATCGGCTTGTCGAAGACCGGCATCAGCTGCTTCGAGATGGCCTTGGTGATCGGCCACAACCGCGAGCCGGTACCCCCGGCCAGGATGATTCCGCGCATGGTGCGCAAGTGTAGCCCGTACGGCTGAGCGAGCCGACCGGCCCCGACCCGGCAGAATTGATCCGTGACGAAGAATTCGTGCCCCTGCGGCTCGGGCAGCCCGTACCCCGAATGCTGCGCCCCCCTCCACTCAGGTGACGCCCGCGCGACCACGGCCGAACAGCTGATGCGCTCCCGCTTCGCCGCCTTCGCCAAGAACGACGCCGCCTACCTCCTGCGCTCCTGGCACTCCACCACCCGCCCCCGCCGCCTGGACCTGGATCCGCGCACGCGGTGGACCCGCCTGGAGATCCTGAACACCACCGACGGCGGCCCCTTCCACACCACGGGCACCGTCGAGTTCCGCGCCCACTACCGCGAGCCGGGCGTCGCCGCGGAGCAGGTCATGCAGGAGAACAGCACCTTCGCGCGGGAGGACGGGGCTTGGGTCTACATGTCAGGGGTCTGAGTACCGAACCGCAGGCTAACCCGCGGTCCCGGCCCCAACCCCGTGATACTCCGCCCCCGCCGGGATATAGGCACCGGCCACGTGCCCGGTGATTCCGTCTCGCAGGCCTCTGAGGTACGCGGGGACGTCCGTGCCGCGCTTGGGTTCGAACAGGACGATGTAGGCGAACCAGCGCGCGAGGAACAGGGCGTTGGCCACGGCCCACACCGGGTTGCGGCGGGCGTGCTCCTTGATCAGGACCACGCCGTTGCGGGTGTTCCAGTAGTGGCGCCACGCGGCCTGGTGGCCTACCCGGATCTCCTTGCCCAGGAAGCGGTGCACGCGCACGTCGCCGATGGAGTGGGGCATCTCCAGGGACAGGTCGCGGACGATCCTCACCCCGGCCCTGCGCATGCGGAGGCAGAAGTCCACGTCCACGTAGTCGACGAAGAAGTCCTCGCGGAAGCCGGGGACCCGGTCCAGGCAGCTGCGGCGCAGCAGCATGCCGGAGGTGATGACGAGGTCGCGGTCGTCGACCTGGTCGTGCCTGCGGTCGGCCATGGTCTCGTAGGTGCGGCCGGTGTCCGCGTCCACGGGACTGGGGCCCGCGATGCCGATGCCGGGGTCGCCCAGCACCTTGGCCAGGCCCTCGATCATGCCGTCGGGGATGACCGAGTCCTGATCCAGCAGCAGCACCGCCTCGGCGTCGTCCGGGAGGTGGGCGAGGCCGCGGTTGAGGCCGGCGGCCAGGCCCAGGTTGCGGCCGCCGCCCAGGACGGTGACCCTCGGGTCCTCGATGCTCTCGGCGAGCGAGGGCGCGTCACCGGGGGTGTTGTCGACGACGATGACCGATTCGCAGGCCGCGAGCGCCGACGTGACGACGCCCCGCAGCAGTTCGTCCGGGTGGTACGCCGTGACGATCGCGGTGATGCGCAGCACTGCTCAGCGACCCTCTTCGGCGTCCTGCTTCAGCCGCTCCTGGCGGTTCTTCCACCAGCCGGCGCCCTGGTTCGGGTTGCTCAGGTGCGCGAGCAGCGAGAAGGCGCGCGAGGTCTGCATGAAGAACTTGAACAGGCCGAAGCGCACCTTGCGGCCGACGCCCTTCTGCTCGCCGTGCTCGCGCCAGTGCGTCGAGGCGTCGCCGCTGAAGCCGGGGGCCTCGAGCGCGGTGTAGTAGTACAGGGCGACGGAGCGGCGCCAGTGGCCGTCGACGATCGGCTTCGGGAAGCCGTGCACCGACTTGTCGTCGGTCGTGAAGATCATCACGCGGCCCCAGTCCGGCACGACCAGCGCGCCGTCCTTGCTCAGGTCGCCGACCTCGAGGCAGCCGCCGAAGGACTCCTCCCAGCCCTCGTTCAGGTACACCAGCACATTGACGCGGCGGTAGAGGTCCATCGCGTCGTAGATGTGGAAGTCCGTGTGCTTGCCGAGGATGCCGCCGGGGCCGCTCAGGTGCAGGCCGCCGCCGACCAGGTACGGGTCGACCAGCAGCTTCGGGATGCCGGTGACCTTCTCCAGCGCGCGCAGGAACGAGGGCTGCGAGAGCTCGTTGATCAGCCGGGCCAGCGGCTCCGGGATCTTCGCGATGTCGTCGCAGGTGTACTTCTGCATCTGGTACGTGTCGCCGAGCGGGCGCCAGTCGGCCCAGTCCGGCTTCGGGAAGTGCTCGTCGGCGAACTCGGGGCCGACCTGCAGCATGTCGTCGAGCACGATGTGCGGGAACGGTTTGTTCGAGGCGTAGCGGACCGACCACTCCTCGGCGTTGGCCCGGAACTTCTCGAGGTCGAACACTGGTGACTGAGCGGTCATCTCCGTGTTACTCCATCACGTTCACGACGTCGGCTGACGGCTTGCCCGAGTTACCCCGGCAGATTAGCACTCCGGGGACCGGCGTACTCGGCGCCCGCGGGCAGGTAGCGGCGGTCGACGCGGCCGGTCAGTCCGTGCAGCAGTCCGCGCAGCACGGCCGGGACCGAGGAGCCGCGGTGCTCGTCGAACAGGGCCGTGACCACGAGCCAGCGGGCCATGAACAGCGCGTTGGTGAGGGCGAAGCCGCGCTCGGCCGGGAACTCCCTGCTCAGCACGAGTCCGTTGCGCGCGATCCAGTAGTGCCGCCAGGCCGGATAGTGCAGGACCCTGACATTGACCGGGCCCAGCCCGTGGTCCCGCCCCGAGCCGATGGAGTGCGGCAGGACCAGCGCGGCGTCGCGGACCACGCGGCGCCCGGAACGCCGTACCCGCAGGCAGAAATCGGAGTCGACGCAGTCCACGAAGAAGTCCTCGCGGAAGCCGGGCACCGCCGCGAAGGCCGAGCGCCGGACCACCATGCCGGAGGTGATGATGCTCGGCCGGTCGTCCAGGGCGGCGTGCCGGTCGGCGGTCCGCTCGTACCGGTCGCCGGTCGCCGCGTCCACGGGGGTCGGGCCGACGACGTCGATCGTCTCGTCGTCGAGGTGCGCGGCCAGTCCGGTGACGAGTTCCGCGGGCAGCACCGAATCCTGGTCCAGGAAGAGCACCGCCTCCGCGTCGGCCGGGACCTGCGCGAGGCCGAGGTTCAGCGCGCCCGCGAGCCCGCGGTTGCTCCCGGTCCGCAGCACGGTCACCCGCGGCTCCTCCAGCTTGGCGGCGAGCGTCTCGCCGTCCCCCGGGGTGTTGTCCGCGATGACGACGGACGCGCAGCTCCGCAGGGCCGCGTCGACCACGGCCGCGAGCCGTTCGTCCGGGTGGTAGGCCGTGACCACCGCGGCGATCCTGCGCGCGGTCACTCGGGGTCCCTCACTCCGGGCGGGTACGCGCCTTCGGGCAGGTAGCCGAGCGAGTAGCGGCCGGTGAACGCGTCCAGCACACCGCGGCTCAGCGCGGTCAGCTGCGCCCCGCGCTTGGGCCCCCAGCAGGCCACGGACAGGAACTTGCGCGCGAGGAAGATCGCCATCGAGGCCACGCCCTGCGGCCGGCGGCGGTCGTAGTCCTTCGCGTACTGCACGCCGTTGCGCGCGATCCAGTAGTGCCGCCACGGCGGATAGTGCGTGACGCGCACGCTCACCGGGCCGATGCCGTGCTCCTGCCGGTTGCCCATCGAGTGCGGCAGCTTCAACGTGAAGTCCTGGATGACGCGGTATCCGGCCTTGCGCGCGTCGACGCAGAAGGCGATGTCCACGAAGTCGTTGAACAGGTCCGCGCGGAACGGGCACCGGTCGACGACCGCGCGCCGGACCAGCATCCCCGAGGTGATGACGGCCGTCGCGTCCTCGACGGTCTTGCCCTCGGTGCCGAAGTTGTAGGCCGCGCCGTGCGCCGCGTCCCAGGGCGTCGGGGCCGCGATGCCGATCTTCGGGTCGGACTCCAGGTGCGCGCGCAGACCGGCCACGAGGCCGTCCGGCAGCACCGAGTCCTGGTCCATCAGCAGCACCGCGTCCGCGTCCGCGGGAAGCCGCCCGACACCGAGGTTGAGCGCCCCGCCGAGGCCGAGGTTGCGCCCGACCGGAAGCACCGTGACCCGCGGATCGTCCAGCTCGGCCGCCAGGCTCGGCGACCCCGCGGGCGTGTTGTCCACGACGATCACGGCGGCGCAGTCCCGCAGCGAGGAGTCCACCACGGCACCGAGCCGCTCGTCCGGGTGGTACGCGGTGAGCACCGCGACGATCTTCATCTCCTGCACAGGCCCGAGCGTATCGGCTCAGCGCGGGGCTACGCTAATATCACCTGGTCATGCGCCGCGTACTCGAGTTCCTGCGCCGGCCCACAATCTTCCTGGCTGTGGGCCTGATCATCTCCGCCTTCTCCGGCTCGGTCTACCTGCTGATCGTCAATCTGGCGTTCAAGGACAGCGCCCAGTACGTGCTCGGCCTGCAGGGCCTGAACACACTGCTGGCCGCGATCAGCACCGGTGTGATGTCCGGCATCGAGCAGGAGATGGTCCGCGCGGTCAGCCGCGCGATCGTGCACCGCCTGCCTACCGCGCCGGTGATCCGAAGGCAGGTCAAGCAGGCCGCGTGGTTCGTCGGCGTGACCATCGTCGGATGCCTCGCGCTCTCGCCGCTGCTCACGAACCATTTCCTAGCCGGCAGCTGGGTCCTGTACATCGAGTTGATGGTCGGCCTACTCGGCGCCGTCGTCTCGTTCCAGGTACGCGGCACACTCTCCGGCAAGCAGGACTTCCACGTCTTCTCGATCACGCTGCTCGTCGAGTCGTTCACGCGCATGCTGCCGTGCGTGCTGCTGCTGGCGATCGGCAACCGTGAGATGTGGCTCTACGGCCTGTTCTTCGCGCTCGGTCCGGTGTTCTCGGCGGTGGTCGGCATCGTGCTGCCGAAGATCTGGTACCGGCCGCAGTACGCCGAGTTCCCCGAATCCGAATCCACGGAGGCCACTACGGTGGGCGAGGAGAGCGGCGGTCGTGCCGCCGCCAACCTCGGTCTACTCACCGGCGCGACGCTGGCCTCGCAGTTGCTGCTCAACGCCGTCCCGCTGCTCGTCACCGCACGCTCCACACACGCCGTCGACGCGCACACCAAGGATCTCGGCGCCGCGATCAACTCAGCGGTCGGTCTGGCGCGCATCGGTATCGTGGCTCTGCTTCCCATTCAGACGCCGCTGCTGCCGAAGCTGACGACGGCCGCCGAGCGCGGTGACGTCACTGAGGTACGTAAGAAGACGTTGCTGCTGGTGGGCATCTGCGCCGGAATCGGCCTCGCAGCCGTGCTCGTGTGCGCGACGATCGGACCCTGGGTGATGCGCGACATCATGCACGCCCTGACCGAACTCCCCCGATGGTTCCTCGCGACGTTCGCCGGCGCCACGATGTTCATGATGATCGCGATGATCCTGCAACCTGGCCTGATCGCGATGAACCGGCACAAGAGCGTGATGATCGGCTGGTCCCTCGGGGTCGTCGCCACTCTCCCGGTCTTCATGATCAAGGGAGACATCCTGCACATCACTGCCACTGCGGCCATCGTCGGCCCGCTGGTCACGGCCGTGTTCCTGGCCGTGGACCTCTGGTGGAGCATGCGCCGCCGCGCCGCCGCCGACTCGGCGCGCGACGCGGCCCGCTCCCCCTCCTCGGTCGACGCCTGAGAGCTAGCTCTTCTTCGGTCTCAGCAGGCGCATGCAGGGCATCTCCACGAAGCGGTACAGCAGATACGCCAGCCCGATCGCGCCCGCGAGCAGGGCCGCGATGGCGAGGACCGCCTCGGCGCCGTGCCAGCCGCCCGGGCGCCAGGCGCGCATGATGTTCTCGATGAGCTCGACGTGCACGAGGTAGAACGCGAAGGAGATCTCGCCGAGGAACACCAGCGGCCGCCAGCGCCACGGCGACCAGGCGCCGGTCAGGTCCGCCTTCGCCGCCGCCGCGATCAGCACGCAGCAGGCCAGGTCGAAGTAGATCGTGTGCAGGTTGAGCGGGATCCAGTTCGTGCCGTTGAGGTAGTAGACGCCGACCGCGAAGACCGTCGCCAACCCCAGGCCGGGGCCGTACCAGCGGCCGCGCTTGACCAGCAGCGCGGTGATCACGCCGAGCCAGAACTCGATGCTGCGCACCGGCGGGAACATGTACACGAACCAGTACGAGCGCTCCGGGCTGTGCGGGAAGATGTAGAACTGCCACTGCTGCAGGCAGTACGTCAGTCCGACCAGCATGAACGCGGTCCAGTACAGCTGGTTCACGTTCAGCTTGCGCAGCACGGGGATCACAAACGGGAAGCAGAGGTAGAAGAAGGCCTCGCAGCCCAGCGACCAGCTCACGGTGTTGATGCTGTAGCCGATGCCGGCGCCGTGGTAGGACCCGTAGAACCAGGGCTGCACCAGCGCCAGGTTCAGCAGCGCGACGACCTTGCTGATCTTGTCGCCCCACGCGAGGGTGATCGCGATGACGATCGCCCAGGTCACGGCGTGGTTCGGGTAGATCTTGGCGACGCGTCGGCGCCAGAAGGCGGTGCGGGTGTCTCCGGGCTTGGCCACCCAGGTGAGCACGAAGCCGGAGAGCACGTAGAAGAAGGCCACGCCGATGTCACCCTGGCTGAACAAGGCCTCCCAGGAGCGCAGCAGCGTGCCGCCCGGGTTCGGCGCGGTGTTCGGCGGGGACGCCGGCCGGTGGATCACGCCGATCGTGCCGATGTGGAATCCGAACACGATGAAGGCCGCGAGCCAGCGCAGGCCGGTCAGGGACGGCAGCCGGGAGAAGCCCGCCGACGCGCGGGGCGCCGCGGAAGCCGAGGCCCGGTCGGTCTCGGTCGGCAGCGCGGTGCCGTGCTGCGCCGCGGGACCGGGGTCCTCGGCGTCCGGCGAGTGCGTGGGCCGGCGCTGCTCGTCGGGCAGCGCCACGGGGTGCTGAAGCAAAATCTGCCCCCAAGGCTGATTTTGTGATGTGGGCCACGGTGGCGCGTGCTACCCCGGCGCGCGTCATCGTGCACGGATCGGACTGTCCGACCATACTAGGTCGTCCTCGCGGACACCCAGCGGACCGGACGCGGGTCACACCTGGTGGAGGATGACGATCGAGCCTTCCTCGTCGACGATCTGGAAGCCCTGCTGCTCCAGCGTGCTGAGATAGCCGGAGGTGAAGTCGGCGTTCACCGGGCAGCCCGGGTTCGCCAGGTCCATCGCCGCCCAGGAGCCCTTCTCCACCTTCGAGCCGATCAGCGTCGCGGTATCCCGCGCGGCGAGCGGCACCAGCAGGTTGTTGGTGGCCCGTACCTCGACGCCGGAGGGCACGTACTTCAGGGCCGCGGTGACGTCCGCGATCTGGCCGGGCCGCGCGGTGAACGAGTGCTTCTGGTTGAACCAGATGCCGAGCGACTCGGTCTGCGTCACCGACCAGGTGATCTGCAGCGCGAACAGGCCCACCAGCACGCCGGCGATCGGGGGCACCAGCTTGTGGTCGAGCCAGTCCAGGCCCTTGGCCTCGTTCCACTTCGCGATCCGGCTCACGGTCCGGATGATCCGGTTGGTGCCGTCCATCGCGCCGATGAACAGGATCGGCATCAGCGGCATCTCGTAGTACAGGTTCCAGGACCATTCGGTGTGCCCGACCCGGCCGGAGAGCGTGGAGGTGACCAGCGAGGGCAGCGCCATCAGCGAGATCGGCGATCCCAGGCACATGAACGCGACCGGCAGCAGCACGTGCGTCCACAGCTGCGCCTTCTCCTCGCCGCCGAACATCAGCTGCAGCGTGTGGACGGGGTGCAGCACTATGGCCTGGATCTCGCCGGTGAACGTGGTGGCGTGCAGCGTGGTGACGTAGTCGTCGGCGTAGGTGAAGCCGGCCGGGTTGAAGTGCGGGATGACGAAGTTCACGGTCACCAGGAACATCCCGATGCCCCAGACCGTCAGGACCGCCGCGTGCCGCCACTTGCGGTTCAGCAGCATCCAGAAGGCGAACATGACGATCAGCATGCCCATGTCCTCCTTGACGAAGGCGGTCATGCCGATCAGGACGCTGGCCCAGGTCCAGCGCCCGGCGAGCGCGCGCTCCAGGCCCCAGGCGATCAGCGGCGCGGAGAACATCACCTCGTGCACCGGGAAGTTGATCGAGCCCTGCATCCCGATGCTGAACAGGTAGGCCACCAGCATCAGGGACGCGGCCGGGACGCCCCAGACCCGGCGGATCGCGATGTACACCGGGATGCCGGACAGGCACAGCAGCACGGCCTGCGCGAAGACCAGCGTGGCCGGCGAGTTGTGGATCCATATGGCCGGGGCCAGCAGCACGTAGATCGGCGAGAAGTGGTCGCCGATCTGCGCGTAGCCCTTGATCGGCACGTACGGGTACAGGTGGTAGGCCCAGCCGACCGTCGCCTGGTAGAAGATGCCGAGGTCGCAGGCACCGGCCTGCTCCTGCATGTACTCGTTGTAGGCGAAGGTCCAGTACACGGCGAAGGCCGCGGCCACGATCCAGGTGCACGGGGAGAGCGCGGCTCGACGCAGCCCGCGCTGGATGCGCTGCCGGCGCGTGCGCACGGGCTGTTCGGCGTCCGGCGCGACGGGCGGGGCGACGGCCCCGGGTTCGGTCGACGGGTCCTCGACCGGCCGGGCAGGGGCTTCTTCGAGCACGTGGGCCGTTCCTCGGTACAGGCGGGCTCCGGCGGCGGCAGCCGTCATCCCGGGGGATTTTCGTGAAAAGGGCTGCTCCAGCTTAATGAGCGCTTCAGTCAGCTATGAACAGTCGTACACACTCGGGGACAACATGTGACCGACCTGTGACTGGCGCTCCGCGAGGACAGGCGCGGGTACCGGTCGCGCGCGGGCGGACCGGCACCCGCTCGGGTGACGGGGTGTCGGGCGGGTCAGCAGACCGGCGGGAACTGCGAGATCAGCACGACGCCTTCGATCGCGCCGGGGTTCTCGCCGCCCCACTGCTCCAGCTTCTGCCGCAGCTGCGGAGTCGCCACGATGACCCGGACCGGCTTGCCCACGGCCTTGATCCCGGCCTCGAGCTCGGCCAGGTTCTTGAGGTCCTGGGCGCTCCACGCGGCGCCGTTCAGCCCCGCGCACACGAGGTGGTCGCTGGAGGTCAGGCCCCGGAAGGAGTCCGTCGACGAACCGTAGATCACCGCGCTCATCTCGCCGGCCCGCTGGTTGAGCACCGCGAGCTGCAGGCTCAGGTTCACGTTGCTCAGCGAGTCGGTGTATATCAAGGTGACCGTCGGGACCTTGCTGATCAGCAGGCGCTCCTGCTGCAGCGCGCCGAGCACGGCGATGTTGTCCGGCGCGATCCGGTCCGCCATCCACGTGGAGGCCCAGGTGGCCCCGGTGCCCGGCTGCCACAGGGTGGCCGAGTTCGCGGCGTTCGCGGCGGTCGGCACCTTGTTGAGCACCGTGGACCACCAGAAGCTGCGGGTCGCGCCGATCGCGAGCAGGAAGGCGCAGAAGC
>DASTAE010000118.1:0-9442 GCA_035712985.1 Actinospica sp. | reverse complement strand
GCGCGTGCTGGCCGCGGCGAACGTGGCCGACGATGTGCCGATCGAGTCCAAGATGGTCACCCGCGCGATCCAGTCGGCGCAGAGCCAGCTGGAGCAGCAGAACTTCGAGATCCGCAAGAACGTCCTGAAGTACGACGACGTCATCAACAAGCAGCGCACGGTGATCTACGCCGAGCGGCTGCGCGTGCTCGAGGGCGAGGACCTGCGCGACCACGTCCGCCACATGATGGAGGACACCGTCGGCAGCTACGTCGGCGCCGCGACCTCCGAGGGCTACTCCGAGGACTGGGACCTGGACAAGCTGTGGACGGCGCTGCGCACCCTCTACCCGGTGTCCATCACGCTGGAGGAGGTCGAGGACTCGGTCGGCAGCCGCTCGGGCATCACCGAGCAGGTGCTCACCGAGGAGCTGACCGCCGACATCCTGGCCGCCTACGACAAGCGCGAGGCGACCCTCAGCGAGGCCATCACCCGCGAGCTCGAGCGCCGCGTGGTGCTGTCCGTGCTCGACCGCAAGTGGCGCGAGCACCTGTACGAGATGGACTACCTGCAGGAGGGCATCGGCCTGCGCGCCATGGCCCAGCGCGACCCGCTGGTCGAGTACCAGCGCGAGGGCTTCGACATGTTCAACGCGATGATGGACGCGATCAAGGAGGAGTCGGTCGGCTACCTGTTCAACCTGGAGGTCCAGGTCGAGGCGGCCAGCGACGACCCCGAGGAGCAGGCCCGCGCCGACGCCGCGACCGCCCAGCTGAACGCCAAAGGCCTCGACGCCCCCCAGCAGCCGGCCAAGCTGAACTACTCGGCGCCCGGCGAGACCGGCGAGGCCGAGGAGCGCACCGTCGTCAACGACGCGGTCCCGCAGGACGCCAAGCCCGAGGGCAAGCGCGCGCAGGGCCGGCGGCGCAAGAAGTAGTCCGCAGCCGTAGCCGCAGCCCGCGGTAACCACCGCCGACGCCCCGTCAGGTCCACGACCTGCCGGGGCGTCTCGCGTCGGGGAGATGTCTGCTGACTGGAGCAGTGGAGGTCACCGTATCGGGTGATCTTCACGTACGCAGGGCAACGGATGCCCCCGCCCGTCGGTCGTACGTGGCATCAGAGTCTTTAGGGTCTCGACGAGAACGGGGCGTTAAAAGATGCTCGAGGACGACATTTTCCTCATCACGGAGGTCAACATCTCGGACAGCGGGCTGCAGCGCGTGGCCGGTGCCCTGGCCGACCACGGCGGAGCCGGCGGCACCGCGCCGGGACAGCGCGGCTGGCTCAAGTCCTGGGTGACCGGCTGGACGCACCGCCTCGACGTGGACCCGCTGGGCCTGCCGCAGCCCGAGCCCATCGCGGGCGTGGGCCGCCTGGCCGAGGCCGTGGTCGACGTGCTGCTGGAGCGCAGACCGCTGGAGCAGATGCGCCGATGGCTCTCGCGAGACGTGGCGGGCCAACTGATGCCGCAGGCGCCGGCGCCGTCCCCGGGGAAGTCGCCGGCGCACGCCCAGCCCCCGCCGCCGCGCGCCCCCCGCTTCGCCTCCCGCTCGATGATCCGCTCCGTCCGGCTGCACCAGCCCGCGGCCGGCATCGTCGAGTCCACGGTGGTCGTCCAGGACGGCCCCCGAGTCCGCGCCGTGGCCCTGCGCTTCGAGCAGTCCGCCCCCGCCACCCCCGGCCGCCACGGCGCCGCCAAGCCCGGCGGCTTCGACTGGCTCTGCACCGCCCTGCAGTTCAACTGACCATGCGTCAAAAGCACCGCGGCCGACGGTCGGCGGGAAAGAATCGCCGCCCCGCGAGCGCGATGATCAACCGCGCCCGGCCGCCGCTCGAAGCGGACCCCGTCGGCGGTCGGCGGTTGACGGCCGGCGCTGCGCCCCTCAGTGCCGGACCATCCGCTGGGCCTCCACGGGCCGCGGGCCCTTCAGGGGCTCGAAGTCCGGGTCGCCGGCGGTTACGGCGCGGCCGGTGCGGCGGCGGTCGTAGGGGAGGGCGAACTCCAGGCCGAAGGCGGCCACGGCGAAGCGGGGGAGGTCGAACCAGGAACCCATCAGCACCGCCCTGGGGGTCCAGCCGGGCTGGAACTTGTCGTTGAACCTGTACAGGGAGTCGACCTGGATCAGGGGGTCCAGCAGGCCGATGGCCCGGATGGTGCCGCGCTGGGTTCTGGTGAGGGACGCGGGTTCCGACCTGGCCTGGGCCAGGAGGGGGCGGAAGGCGGCGAAGTTGAGGGAGATGCGGGGATAGCCGTGGTTGCGCGCGTAGTCGACCATGTCGACGATCAGGCGCTCGTTGACGCCGTTCGGTGAGAGCGGGGTTCTGGGCATGACGTCCAGGGACAGCGCCGCGTTCCGGCCTGCGTGGGCTGCCGGGAGGTAGCGCTGGAAGGCCACGGCATAGCCTTCGGGGGCCATCGCCACCGCTACCAGCGCGTCGGGATGGACGCCTTTGGCCATGGCGTCGAGGTTCATGGCGAAGCCGTGCTCGCGGCCCGCGGCGCCGAGCCATTCGCGGTGGATGCGGCGGAGCTGGCCGGCCAGGCCGGGGTCCAGTTGGCGTTCGAGGATGACCTCGGTGACCAGGCCCGCGCGCTCGGTCCGGCGGACGGCCTGGCGGACGTTGCGCATCTGGCGGCCGTGCAGGGTGAAGGCGTTGGTGTCGACGATGACCTCGTCGCCGATGCCGATGCAGCGCATGCCGCGCTCGCGCCACAGCGGGAGGGCGTCCGGCCCCGCGCCGAGGACGGCCGGGCGCCAGCCGCTGCGCTCGACCAGCCTGCAGTACTCCTCGACCGCACTGGGCCAGGAGTCGCGGGCGCCGACCGGGTCGCCGCCCGCCACGGCCATCCCCGCCAGCACGCGGTAGCTGATGGCGGCGCGGCCGTCGGCCGAGAAGACGTAGCTCTTGTCGTACCGGAGCGCGAAGGGGGCGAGGGTCTCCGAGTCCGGGTGCGAGACCATCGCGCGCAGGATGGCCCGCTGCGCGCGGCCGCCCGGTCGGGGGGCGGGGGCCGAGGCGAGCAGCCAGCCGGTCACCACGATGACCAGCGCGCCGCTGAGCAGCGCGATGCCGTTCGTCTGCCAGGCGGGGCCGTCGAAGGCGGCGGGGCCCGGGTTGGCCGCGGCCATCGCCACGACGGTACGGCCGATGTCGGGCGTGGACACCGGTGTCTCGAAGTGCGAGCGCTCCATGAGGAGCCCGCCGCCGCCCACGATCAGGATCGCGGTGACCGAGAAGGCGCTGATCTCGGCGGCCTGCTTGAGCCGCGTCGCGTTGAGCGGGACCCGGAAGCGCGCTCTGGCGTGCCAGAAGCCGATGATCGCGAAGCCGAGCGGGGCGAGCCGCCAGGGCGCGGCCGGGGTCGGCGCGATCACCGCCTCGATCTCGGCGACGGCGCTCCAGGTCATCAGGCCGAGGGTGAGCGCCCAGGCCGTCTGCCTGCCGCGGCCGAGGCCCCAGGCCAGCACGAACAGCACGCCGGCGAGGAGCACGGCGTGCGGGGAGGTGGGGTTGGCGCCGCACACGGTCAGCGTCAGCCCGGTCAGCCAGCCCGGCGCGGACAGCAGCGCGTAGCCCAGCATGACGAGACCGGCCGCGGCGAGCAGCGCCGCGAACGGCCATACGGTCCGCTCGTGCCGGTCGCCGCGGGCCCGATCGCCCACCTCGACCTGGCGCACAGACATCACATTCATGGCCACCTCCCCGCAATAGTGCAACTACCCGCAGTGCCCGCGGATTCCCGTCCGGCGCCGGAGTTGTCGAGTCGTTACCGAGGTGCATGGGCTCGAGGTGACCTACGGCCCACACGGCGCTCGCGCCCCTCGGGTCCCCGGCTTCCCGCGCCCCTGCGCAGCCGCATGTTCCACCCCCGTCAGCCTCTCGGACCAGTCGGCGTTAGCGCATCCGGGGGAAGCCCCGATCCGCCGGTCCCGCAGCGTGGCCCGGACGGCGTTATGAGATGGTGATGAATGTGTTGGAGAACGTGAGGGGACGGGGCACGCAGCTTCCCGCGGTCCGGCGCGGGCTGGTCCTCGGCGGGGGCGGGACGCTGGGCGCGGCCTGGATGATCGGGGCGCTGCGCGCGATCGAGCAGCGCACGGGCCTGGATCCGCGCACCTCCCAGCTCATCGTCGGCACCTCGGCCGGCTCCATCCTGGCCTCGCTGCTCGGGGCCGGCGCGTCGGCCGAGGACCTGTGGCAGCACCAGCGCGGGGAGCCGGTCGAGCTGGGGCCGCTGGCCGGGCGCAGCTTCGACTACGACCAGGCCGCGGGCGGCGCCGCGCCGCCGCTGCCGATCCCCGGCCTGCTCGGCTCGCCGCGGCTGATCGCCCGCTCGGTGCGCCATCCGCGCCGCTATCCCGGGACCGCGGTGCTCTCCGCCTTCATGCCGCCGGGGCGCGGCTCGCTCGGCGACATCGGCCAGATGGTCGAGGACGTCATCCCCTCGGGCACCTGGTCCGCGCACCCCGGGATCCGGATCGTCGCGATGGACTACGACTCCGGCGAGCGCGTCGTCTTCGGCCGGGCCGGCGCCCCGCCGATCGGCCTCGCCGAGGCCGTCGTCGCCTCCTGCTCGATCCCCGGCTGGTTCCCGCCCGCGCGGCTCGGCGAGCGCCGCTTCGTGGACGGCGGCACCGTCTCCAGCACCAACCTGGACGTGCTCGCGGCCGACGAGATGCCCGGCGGCCGGCCGCTCGACGAGGTCTACGTGCTCGCCCCCTCGGCGGCCCGCGGCTACGACAAGCCCTCGGGCGTGCTCGGCAGGCTGGAGCGCAGCTTCCGGCACCTGGTCACCCGTCAGATGCTGCACGAGGTCATCCAGGCGCGGAGGGAGGGGACCAAGGTGCACGTGCTCTGCCCGGGACCCGAGGACCTCGAGGTGATCGGCGCCAACCTGATGGACCCGACCCGGCGCCGCGAGGTGCTGGACACGGCGCTGCGCACGGTCGACGCGAGTCTGGCGGCCGAGCACGATCCGCAGACGGAGCTGAACCCGGTCCCCAAGCGTTAACCTCGTCCCATGCGCGTCTACCTGCCTGCCACGATGCCCCTGCTCGCGCGGCTCTCCGCGGACGGCGAACTGCCGCTGTCGGACGGCTTCGCGGTCACCGAGTCGCTGCGCGGCTGGTACGCGGACGGCGACGAGGAGGAGCTGGAGTACGCCGCGCTGACCGCCGCCGCCCGCGCGTCACTGCGCCGGGTGGCCGCCGAACCTGACGCGGCGCGCCGCCGCGTGGTGATCGCCTCGGACATACCGGACGGCCGGATCACGGTCCCGCAGGGCTCCGAGGAGCCCGGTGTGATCAAGATCACAGGCTCTGTGCGTTTGGTCGACATCGCCTCGCTTCACGTGGACGAAGCGGGCGCACAGGAGTACGTCACCGAGGCCGCGCGCGCCCTTTCCGCCGCCGACGCGGGTGACCCCGACGCCCTGTTCACCGTGGACGCGGTCGAGGACTACGACCTGCTCTGGTTCGCCGCGCAGGAACTCGGCGATCTGCTGTAGCGGCGGCGCTCTTCGCTCGCCTGTTCCCTCGTTCGGTCCACACTGTAGGAATCCACAACTCAGACGTAACAACGTGATCGGACAGCCGCATCCCGGCGTTCCACTTTGCCGGGTAGCCTTTCAGGCGTACCCGAGGTCGGGAACCGTCCCGGCCTAAGTCTCGTTGCCGTGCAAAGGCGCACGGCTGGTATGGAGCGAGCGCTCATGGTGACGCAACTGGACTCGGCTAAGACCGCGCTGCTCGGGGAGGCGGCCGCTTTGGCCAGATCCAGCGGGCAGCCGGGTGGCACAGCGGTGGGAGAGGCGGTGATCAACCGCTACTACCGGCACGTCGCCCTCGACGACCTGACCGACCGCAGCCCCGCCGACCTGCTCGGGGCCGCCGCCTCCAGCGCCGCCCTCGCCGCGCAGCGCCCGCAGGGCACCGCCAAGATCAGAGTGCTGACGCCCTCCGCCGAGGACGGCTGGGGGACCGGCCGCGGCCGCCGGAGCGTCGTCGAGATCGTCACGGACGACATGCCCTTCCTGGTCGACTCGGTCACCGCCGAGCTCAGCCGCAGCGACCACGGCATCCACCTCGTCGTGCACCCGGTGCTCGCGGTGGACCGCGACGTCGCCGGCAACCTGCGCGAGGTCTACGACGTCGATGCCGAGTCCGCCCCCGAGGGCGCCAGCGTCGAGTCCTGGATGCACATCGAGATCGACCGCCTCGCCGACGACCCGGCCAGGATCGCCGCCCTCGAGGCCGACCTGCGCCGCGTGCTGCGGGACGTGCGCGAGGCCGTCGAGGACTGGCCGAAGATGAAGAACGCGACGCTCGCCGCCGCCGACGCGCTGGACGGGGAGCAGGGCGCCGCCGCGCAGGCCGCCGGGCTCGACTTCGAGGAGCTCTCGGCCGGCCAGGAGCTGCTGCGCTGGCTGGTGGACGGCCACTTCACCTTCCTCGGCTACCGCGAGTACGAGCTGGTCACCGAGGACGGCGACGACCGGCTGCGCGCCGTGCCCGGCACCGGCCTCGGCATCCTGCGCTCCGACCAGCAGCAGAACGCCGCCGGCTCCTTCGCCAAGCTGCCGCCCGAGGTGCGCGCCAAGGCCCGCGAGCCGCGGCTGCTGGTGCTCACCAAGGCCAACTCGCGCGCCACGGTGCACCGCCCCGGCTACCTCGACTACATCGGCGTGAAGATGTTCAACGCCGAGGGCCAGGTCATCGGCGAGCGCCGCATCCTGGGCCTGTTCTCCGCCGCCGCGTACTCCGAGTCCGTGCAGCACATCCCGGTGGTCAGGCAGAAGGTCCGTCAGGTCCTCGACGTGCACGGATACACGCTCAACTCGCACTCGGGCAAGGACCTGCTGCAGATCCTCGAGTCCTACCCGCGCGACGAGCTCTTCCAGATCCCGGTGAACGAGCTCGCCGAGATCTCCGGCGCGGTGCTGCACCTGCAGGAGCGGCGCCGGGTCCGGCTGTTCCTGCGCGAGGACGTCTACGGGCGCTTCTTCTCCGCGCTGGTCTACGTGCCGCGCGACCTGTACGACACGGCGAACCGGATCAAGCTGCAGAACATCCTGATGGCCGAGCTGCACGGCAAGGCCATCGACTACACGGTGCGCTCCACCGAGTCGGTGCTCACCCGGCTGCACTTCGTGATCCGGATGGAGAACGGCGAGCGGCTGCCCCGGGTGGACGCCGAGCAGATCGAGCGCACGCTCGCCCGCGCGCTGCGCACCTGGAACGACGCGCTCGAGGACCTGCTCGGCGAGCAGCTCGGCGCCGAGCGGGCCAGCGCCCTGATCGCCGAGTACAAGGACGCGTTCCCCGAGGGCTACAAGGCGGACTTCCCGCCGGAGCGGGCCGCGCAGGACCTGGCCAGGATCGAGGCCATCCACGCGGACGACCGCACCGACTCCTCGCTGGCCGTCTACCGGCGCAACGGCTCGGCCCCGGACGAGTACCGGCTGAAGATCTTCCGCGTCGGCCGGATGATCACGCTCGCCGAGGTGCTGCCGATCCTGCAGCGCTTCGGCGTCGAGGTGCTCGAGGAGCAGCCCTACGAGCTGCAGCGCGGCTGCGGCGACGCGGCCTGGATCCTGGACTTCGGGCTGCGGGTCACCGACCCCGAGTCGCTGATGGACGTCGCCGCGCGGGACCGCTTCACCGCCGCGTTCGGCGCCGTGTGGTCCGGCATGGCGGAGAACGACGGCTTCAACAACCTGGTGCTCGGCTCGGGGCTGAACTGGCGTCAGGCCTCGATCCTGCGCGCGTACGTGAAGTACCTGCGGCAGGGCGGGATGACCTTCAGCCAGTCGCTGGTCGAGCAGGTGCTCGGCGGCAACACCCGGATCGTGCGGCTGCTGGTCCGGCTGTTCGAGGCCTCCTTCGACCCGGCGCACTCGGACGCGGGCCACGAGCTGATCGACGGCATGGTCGAGGAGATCGAGGGGGCGCTGGACACCGTCGCCTCGCTGGACGAGGACCGGATCCTGCGCTCGCTGCTCGGTGTGATCCGGGCGACGCTGCGGACGAACTTCTACCAGCCCGCCGAGGACGGCTCCCCCAAGCCGTACACCTCCTTCAAGATCAACGCCCCGGCCGTGCCCGAGCTGCCGATGCCGCGGCCCAAGTTCGAGATCTGGGTCTACTCGCCGCGGGTCGAGGGCGTGCACCTGCGCTTCGGCAAGGTCGCGCGCGGCGGTCTGCGCTGGTCGGACCGGCGCGAGGACTTCCGCACCGAGATCCTGGGCCTGGCCAAGGCGCAGATGGTCAAGAACGTGGTCATCGTGCCGGTCGGCGCGAAGGGCGGGTTCGTGGTCAAGAACCCGGTCGATCCCTCGAACCGCGAGGCCTTCATGGCCGAGGGCATCGCCTGCTACCAGATGTTCATCAGGGGCCTGCTCGACATCACGGACAACCTGGTCGACGGCGTGATCGTGCCGCCGCAGAACGTCGTGCGCTACGACGGGGACGACCACTACCTGGTCGTGGCCGCGGACAAGGGCACGGCGACCTTCTCCGACATCGCCAACGCGGTGTCGGCCGAGTACAACTTCTGGCTCGGCGACGCCTTCGCCTCCGGCGGCTCGGTGGGCTACGACCACAAGGCGATGGGCATCACCTCGCGCGGCGCCTGGGAGTCGGTCAAGCGGCACTTCCGCGAGCTCGGCGTGGACACCCAGACGCAGGAGTTCAGCGTCGTGGGCATCGGCGACATGTCCGGCGACGTGTTCGGCAACGGCCTGCTGCGCTCGGAGCACGCGAAGCTGATCGCGGCCTTCGACCACCGGCACATCTTCATCGACCCGAACCCCGAGCCCGCCTCCTCGTACGCGGAGCGGCAGCGGCTGTTCAACCTGCCGCGCTCCAGCTGGGCCGACTACGACACGAAGCTGATCTCGGACGGCGGCGGCGTCTTCCCGCGCTCGGCCAAGTCGATCCCGGTCACCCCGCAGGTGCGTCGCGCGCTCGGCCTGCCCGACGGCGTGACCCGCACGACGCCGGCCGAGCTGATGAGGGCGATCCTGCTGGCGCCGGTGGACCTGCTGTGGAACGGCGGCATCGGCACCTACGTGAAGTCGGCCGCCGAGTCGCACGCGGACGTCGGCGACAAGGCCAACGACTCGATCCGGGTCAACGGCGCGCAGCTGCGGGTCAAGGTCGTGGGCGAGGGCGGCAACCTCGGCTGCACCCAGCTCGGCCGGATCGAGTACGCGCTGCAGGGCGGCCCGACCGGCGGCGGCGGCCGGATCAACACCGACGCGATCGACAACTCCGCCGGCGTGGACACCTCGGACCACGAGGTCAACATCAAGATCCTGGTTGACCAGGCGGTGAAGTCGGGCGTCCTGAAGGCCGAGGAGCGCACCTCGCTGCTGGCCTCGATGACCGAGGAGATCGCCGACCTCGTCCTGGCCGACAACTACGGCCAGAACGTCGCGCTCGCCTCGGCCGTGGCCCAGGCG
>DASTAE010000117.1:0-10163 GCA_035712985.1 Actinospica sp. | reverse complement strand
GGCGTGGCCGTCCTGGTACTCGGCCTGCTTGACGTAGGAGACCGAGGGCAGGTTCCCGTCCTTGATGGACTGGTAGAAGTACGACAGGTCGTACTGGTGGTTCGCCTGGCCGTTGTGGCCGACCTCGGACTCCGTCTTCGGGGCGAGGTGCTGCGGGTTCGCGGTCGAGGCGTAGTACTGGAAGGGCTCGTGGTGCGCGCTGTAGTCGGAGATGGTGGCGCCGCCGATGTTGGTGTGCGTCGCGCCGCAGACGGCCTTGGTGGTGGAGGTGGCGGCGGTGGTGGCGCCGAAGCCGCCCTGGAACCAGCCCCAGGTCACGTTCTTGGCGTTCAGCAGGTCACCGATGTTGGTGCCCGTCATCTTGAGCGTGTCGCCGGCCTTCGAGCAGTTGTCGTAGTACGGGTCCATGTCGGCGACGTCCGTGCCGAGGAAGCTCGAGTTCGCCGAGGCCACCACGGCGCTGTCGGACACCGGCGTGCCGGTGGCGTCGACGACCTGGCCGCCGTAGGTCTGGCCCGAGACCAGGTTGATCGCGCCCGGGGTGGACGGACCGTACGTGGTGTCGTAGGAGTTGTCGCTCATCGAGTAGTTCTGAGCGTAGTTCCACAGCGCGGTGACGGTGTTGCCGTCGTAGTAGTCCATCACCAGGCCGGGCTCGCCCTGGTCGGGGGAGGAGCAGGTGGCGACACCGGTGTACGTCGGGAACTTGTCCACGAGACCCTTGTCGTAGGCCTCCTGCTCCGGGGTGTCGGCGTGGTCCTGGTCGCAGGTCAGCGCCTGCGAGGGGTTCAGCCGGGTCGGGTTGACCCCGTTCGGGTTGTTCTCCAGCAGGTTGGCCGTCAGGCCATTGACGCTCGGCGTGCTCGACTTGGCCCGGAACGTGGTGCCGTCGGTGTTCGCCGCGTTCGGGTAGGTGCCGAAGTAGTGGTCGAAGGACACGTTCTCGTCGAACAGCACGACCACGTGCTGGATCGGGGTCGTGGTGCCGGCGTGCGCGCCGGTGAGCACGACCCCGGCGCCCGAGGACTGCGGCGTGATGGTGCCGGGGTTCTGCGAGCCGAAGCTCGGCTGGGCGATCGCCACGGACAGGCCGAGGGCGACCGCGCCGGCCGCGGCGGTGACCGCCACGCGACGCTTGGTCTTGGCGTGCATCAGGGATTCCCCTCCGGATGAGGCAGGGCAGCGGATGGTACTGAGCCTACGAGACCGTAGCCTCGACTCCGCGGAAATCCCTTTGGCGAGCCCGAGCCGACGCGACGGTGAACTTCACCTGTACTACTCATAAAGCGCTCAGGCTGCTTCAGGCGTTGAGTGTTCACGCCGGGTGATCGGGTGAACTCGTTACCTGATTCACCCGATCAGCCCTCGCGCCTGGTTCGCCCGTACGGCTCAGTCGGCCTTGCGGCGCCGGGTGCCGAAGACGATCTCGTCCCAGCTGGGCACCGTGGCGCGGCGGCCGGGGCTCACGCCGTCGTTGACGGCCTGCTGGTCGGTGTCGCCGCGCAGCCGCTCCTTGTGCGGGCCGACGGGGCCGAACAGCGCGTCGGAGTACGCCGAGCCCGCCCCGGTGCCGCCCGCGCCCGCGGCCGCGGCGGCGGCCGCCGCCGGACGGGTGCCCGCCGCCGGAGCCGTGGCGGCCGGGGCCTGCGCGGCCGGGGTCTCGGCCGCGACGTCCACGTCGCCGTCCGCCTCGGGGGCGGCCGTCGTCGTGCCGTTCGCGGTCCTGGTGCCGTTGGGCCGCACCGGAAGCGCCGTCACAGAGCCCTGACCCACCGCGGGGCGGCCGTGCCAGGACTGCAGCGAGGTCACCTGCGCCGAGCGCGCGCCGCCGGTCGGCGATCCGCCGCCCACCGCGGCGGCCGAGGACCGCGCGGCGAAGGGGAAGGCCGTGTCCGGCGCGGCGTCGCTGGACAGCAGCCGCGCCTCGTCGTCCACCGGGTGCACCAGGCGCCGCGGCGGGTCGAAGCTCCAGGTCGCCTCATAGGGCAGACCGCCGATCCGGAAGGACATCCGGACCGTCCACACGCTCTCGTCCTTGCGCCAGGAGTCCCACTGCACCGAGTCGATGTCGGGGTCCCGCGCGGCCAGCCGCTCGCGCACCACGTCGCCCAGCTTCGGGCCGTGGGTCTCCCCCGAACGGCGCACCTGGGTGTTCTGCGCCCGCTCGGCCATGAAGGCGCGCTCGGCGAGCACCGGGCCCTCGAAACGGCGCACCCGCTCCAGCGGGATGCCCGCCGCGTCCGCGACCTGCTCCGCGGTCTGTCCGGCCCGGATCCGGGCCTGGATGTCGCGCGGCCGCAGCTGCGCGTCCAGCTCTATCTCGATCTGGCCGAGCCTGGCCCGGTCCCCGCGCACCGCGGCGCGCAGCCGGTCGTCGATCGCGAGGAAGAACTCCTGGCCGTCGGGGGCACGCAGCACCAGACGGTCACCATCGCCGGTGACCGCCATCACTCGCAGTTCGGTCATGGGACCTCCTGTGTGCTGCCCCTGGCGGGTTGGGCCGAGCGCGCTCCTGTACCGAGTGTGGCGGCATTCCGCGGCCTCTGGGAAGAGACCACGCCCGTTCGGCGCAACGCCGTGACACTCGCGCTACCCGTTCGGGGGACCAGGCGGCCGCGGCTCCGGCCGAAGCCGGTTTCGCGTGTCGCCATCTGTACCTATCCCCCAGGCGGATCCGGAAACCTCCGTCGGCACCCGGTCGGGCGCTGCATCCACGGTATCAGTGCGCATCCCTTTCGCGGAGGCCCAACACCGTACATCCCGAAGCAAAGCCAACGCGAGTGAGCCGCTCAACACACCTCGGACATTTGGTGTGCGGTGGTGTATCCCCGGATTCGCTTGGGATCATTGCCCTATGCTCCCATCCCCGGCGCCCCATCTGCCTATCGTTTTCGACCTGCTGGGCATCCTCACCTCCTCGGCCGCCGGGGCGCTGACCGGTGTCCGTAAGGGGCTTGATCTGGTCGGGGTTCTGGTGCTGGCAGCGGTGACCGGGCTCGGCGGCGGCGTCGTGCGGGACCTGATGATCGGCGCGGTCCCGGTGGCGATGCTGACCGACTGGCGATATCTGGCGACGGCCAGTTTCGCGGCGGCCGCGGTGCTGCTCGCGCAACATCCCCGGATTCTCGGCAGACGGGTGCCGATGGTCGAGGGCGTACGTCGCCGGATTCCTTTGTCCACGGCCTTTCTGCTGGCCGATTCCGCGACCCTGGGTTGTTTCGCGGTCTCGGGCACCGCGAAGGCTTTGGACTACGGTCTGGCCCTGATTCCGGCGGCCTTGATGGGAGTGGTGACGGCGGTCGGCGGCGGCGTGGTCCGCGACGTGCTGGTGAACGAGGTGCCCACCGTGCTGCGCCGCGAGCTGTACGCGGTCCCCGCTCTGGTCGGCGCGCTGATCGTGGGCGCGACGAATCAGCTGGACCCGGCCGCGACGCCGCTCGCCTTCGTCGCCGCGGCCGTGACCATGGCGCTGCGGATGCTGGCCGTGCGCAACGACTGGCACGCCAGGCTGCCGGCCCCCTGAGCCGGTCTTCCGGCCCGCTGAGCCGGACCGCCGCCCCGCGCCCGGCCCGGGGTGTACGGACTTGTACGAATTCCTGGCCCCCGCGTTCCGCCCCCGGAAGGCTGGCGGGCAACCGCACCGCAGGCGGGGGCCGGCCGGGCTTCGCGGACCGGCCGGAACCGCCGCATACACGAGGGGGTCAGTCCGTGAGGGATCGAATCAGGAAGCTGTTCAAGTACCTGGCCGTGCCGGGGGCGGCCGCGACGCTCGTCCTGTCCTGCACCGGCATGGCGCACGCCGACGCGTGGACGTGGCAGGGCTACACCCGGGACTCGACCTGGAACTGCGGGCCGGCGGGGTCCACCGTCGACGTCAACGGCCTGTATCTGCTGCCCTGCACCAAGCACATCGGCTCGTCCTGGCAGGCGATCCTCATCGTCACCGGCGGCGATGCCGCGCACTACATCCTCGACGTCCAGACCGAGTCGTCGAACAGGAATGCGTCGTGGTACAGCGACGCCTGCGCGGGCGGCACGAGCGGCGGCGACATGTGGGTCGACTCGGGCGGCTACTACGACCTGGTCTACGCGCACGAGTCCTACGCGTGCTTCGCCCCCACGGTGACGGACCCCAACGACTGGGTGTGGGGCGTGTTCAAGGTCAAGGTCATGGCCGGCGCGAACGGCACCCCCGTGGCCGACACCATCGTCTCGCCGGCCGTCCTGACCGGCACCTGATCGCAATCAGTGCTCTGCGGAACGAGAACGGCGGCCTGCTCGGGATCCCGAGCAGGCCGCCGTTCGCCGGTCCAGGCCGCCGGCCCTCTAGAAGGCCAGCTCCGTCGTCTCGCCGTCCGCGCGGTCGAATACCGCGAGGCTCGGCTGCACGTAGTCGGCGCCGCGCGGTCCGTGGATCTGGATCCCGGTGAACAGCGCGATATCCGTCGGATATCTGTCGTCCCGCAGGACGTTGACGACGTCGGCCGTGCCCTCGTCTATCAGCTGCCCGGCGATCCGGGTGATCTCCAGCAGGTCCGCCTTCGCGTGGTCCGAGACCCGCGGCGCGATCCGGTCCCGCAGCCGGGACTGCTCCGGGTCCTCAGGGTCCAGATACGGGTAGTCGGAGTTGTGCACGTCGTCGCTGCGCAGCGCGTCGCCGACGGCCAGCAGGGCGCCGCAGGCGTAGGTCACGCCGGGGACCCCGGGGCGCTCGCACTCGCCGACCGCGCCCGACTCGCCGAGGCCCACATGGGTGAGTCCGATGAGCACGAAGGTCCGGCGTCCCTCGACCAGCGGAGCGTGCCCACGCGCCGCGATGACACCCGTACGGCCCAATGTGAAGAGTCCGGCCAGGCCGGCCATGTTGAAAGCCCCGCCCCAGGCCCGCTGCAGCTCGGCGGTCAGCCCGAAGGCGAGCTCGTCCCGGCAGGTGGCGATGAGCGGCAGCGCGGTGCCGCGGATCACCCCGAACCGCGCGAGTAGATTCTGGGTGCCGGTCACGAACTGGTTCGCCGGCACGGCGCCGGGGAAGTCCCGCGCCAGAGTGTCGCTGAAGGTCACGCCCGCGGCCTCCTGATCGATACTGCGCTGCCCGGTCGGGCAACCGCTTCCATGATGGTCGAGGGGCCGTGTTTCGGCCACGTGAGTTTCGCCTCGCGCCCGGGTTCGGAATCGCCCGGCGGATGGGGTATCTTGATGTCGAGATAAAGTCACACGCCAGACCAGAGGAGACCCGCGGTGTCCACCAACAGCCTCGGAGCGCGCGCCGACCTGCGCGTCGGCGAAGAGACATACGAGATCTTCCGGCTCGACGCCGTCCCCGGTGCCGAGCACCTGCCCTACTCGCTGAAGGTGCTGCTGGAGAACCTGCTGCGCACCGAGGACGGGGCCAACATCACCGAGGGGCACATCCGGGCGCTGGCCGGCTGGGACCCGCAGGCCGAGCCGGACACCGAGATCCAGTTCACCCCGGCCCGGGTGATCATGCAGGACTTCACCGGCGTGCCCTGCGTCGTGGACCTGGCGACCATGCGCGAGGCGGTGGTGGCGCTCGGCGGCGACGCGGCGAAGGTCAACCCGCTGGCCCCGGCCGAGCTGGTCATCGACCACTCCGTGATCGCCGACGTCTTCGGCACCCCGGACGCCTTCACCAAGAACGTGGACATCGAGTACCAGCGCAACCAGGAGCGCTACCGCTTCCTGCGCTGGGGCCAGACCGCGTTCGACGAGTTCAAGGTCGTCCCGCCCGGCACCGGCATCGTGCACCAGGTGAACATCGAGCACCTGGCCCGCGTGGTCATGGCGCGGCGCGGCCAGGCCTACCCGGACACCGTGGTCGGCACCGACTCGCACACCACGATGGTCAACGGCCTCGGCGTGCTCGGCTGGGGCGTCGGCGGCATCGAGGCCGAGGCCGCGCTGCTCGGCCAGCCCGTGAGCATGCTGATCCCGCGCGTGGTCGGCTTCAAGCTCACCGGCGAGCTGCCGGCCGGGGCCACGGCCACCGACCTGGTGCTCACCATCACCGAGATGCTGCGCAAGCACGGCGTCGTCGGCAAGTTCGTCGAGTTCTACGGCGAGGGCGTCACCGCCGTGCCGCTGGCCAACCGGGCCACCATCGGCAACATGTCGCCGGAGTTCGGCTCCACCTGCGCCATCTTCCCGATCGACCGGGAGACGGTGAACTACCTCAAGCTGACCGGCCGCACCGAGCAGCAGCTCGCGCTGGTCGAGGCCTACGCCAAGGAGCAGGGCCTCTGGCACGACCCGTCGCACGAGCCGAAGTACTCCGAGTACATCGAGCTCGACCTCGGCACGGTCGTCCCGTCCATCGCCGGCCCGAAGCGCCCGCAGGACCGCGTGGTGCTCGCCGAGGCCAAGGGCAGGTTCGGCGAGGCGCTGCCGACCTACTCGGAGCAGGCCTCGAAGCCGACCGCGGTCACCGCGCCCGACGGCTCCACCTTCGAGATCGACAACGGCGCGGTCGTGATCGCCTCGATCACCTCCTGCACCAACACCTCGAACCCCTCGGTGATGCTCGGCGCCGCGCTGCTGGCGAAGAACGCCGTCGAGAAGGGCCTGAAGGCCAAGCCGTGGGTCAAGACGACGCTGGCGCCCGGCTCGAAGGTCGTCACGGACTACTACGACCGCGCCGGGCTCACGCCGTACCTGGACAAGCTGGGCTTCAACCTCGTCGGCTACGGCTGCGTGACCTGCATCGGCAACAGCGGTCCGCTGCCCGAGCACGTGTCGGCGGCGGTGAACGAGGCCGACCTCGCGGTGGTCTCGGTGCTCTCCGGCAACCGCAACTTCGAGGGCCGGATCAACCCGGACGTCAAGATGAACTACCTGGCCTCGCCGCCGCTGGTCATCGCGTACGCCATCGCGGGCACGATGAACTTCGACTTCGAGAACGACGCGCTGGGCACCGACGCGGACGGCAACGAGGTGTTCCTCAAGGACATCTGGCCCTCCCCGGCCGAGGTCCAGGAGGTCATCGGCTCGGCGATCTCCTCCGAGATGTTCTCCAAGGACTACGCGGACGTGTTCGCCGGCGACGAGCGCTGGCAGTCGCTGCCGACGCCGACCGGCAACGTCTTCGAATGGGACGCCGACTCCACCTACGTGCGCAAGCCCCCGTACTTCGAGAACATGCCGGCCACCCCGGCCCCGGTCGCCGACATCGCCGGCGCCCGCGTGCTGGCCAAGCTCGGCGACTCGGTGACCACCGACCACATCTCCCCGGCCGGCTCCATCAAGGCCGACTCGCCCGCCGGCAAGTACCTCGCCGAGCACGGCGTGGAGCGTCGCGACTTCAACTCCTACGGTTCCCGGCGCGGCAACCACGAGGTGATGATCCGCGGCACCTTCGCCAACATCCGGCTGCGCAACCAGCTGCTGGACGGCGTCGAGGGCGGCTTCACGAAGAACCTGCTGACCGGCGAGCAGACCACGATCTACGACGCCTCGGCCGCGTACGCCGAGGCCGGGGTCCCGCTGGTCGTGCTCGCGGGCAAGGAGTACGGCTCCGGCTCGTCGCGCGACTGGGCCGCCAAGGGCACCGCGCTGCTCGGCGTGAAGGCCGTCATCGCCGAGTCGTACGAGCGGATCCACCGCAGCAACCTGATCGGCATGGGCGTGCTCCCGCTGCAGTACCCGGCGGGCCAGAACGCCGCCTCGCTCGGCCTGACCGGCGAGGAGGAGTTCACCATCACCGGTGTCACGGCGCTGAACCAGGGCGTCACGCCGAAGACGGTGCGCGTCTCGGCCGGGAACGTGGAGTTCGACGCGGTCGTCCGCATCGACACCCCCGGAGAGGCCGACTACTACCGCAATGGCGGCATCATGCAGTACGTGCTGCGCAACCTGCTGAAGGACGCGTAGTCCCCGCTTGACGGATGGCCCGCGGCGCTGATGCGCCGCGGGCCATCCTTGTTTAGCGCCTCCTTATTCCGGAGCGCGTACTACTGATGGGGTGACGAGCAACGCGGACCGCTCCCTGATCGCCCATCTGTTGCGGCGCACCGGCTTCGGCGCCAGCGGGACGGAGATCGACGCGGCCTGCGCCGCCGGATACCCAGGCACGGTGAACGGCCTGTTCGCGACCGGGGCGGATCCCGGCGTCGCCGCGACACCCGCGCCGAACCTCCCGTCCGCCATCGATACCGGCGCCGACGCCGAGCTGATCACCTGGTGGCTCGCCCGAATGACCGCGGCACACAATCCGTGGCCTGAGAAGCGCACCTATTTCTGGCACGGCCACTTCGCCACCTCGCTCCAGAAGGTGCGCTACGCCTCGTTGATGCTCAAACAGAATCAGACGTTGCGCGCTCTCGGCGGCGGCGACTTCCGCACGTTGTTCCGCACGATTCTCACCGACCCGGCGATGATGCTCTGGCTCGACGCCGAGGGCAGCACGGCCAAGGCGCCCAACGAGAATCTGGCGCGCGAATCGATGGAGCTGTTCAGCCTCGGCGTCGGCCACTACACCGAGACCGACGTGCGCCAGGCGGCGCTCGCGCTGACCGGCTGGCGGCTCGACCGGGCCAGCGGCGCGGCGACGTTCTCCGCGAAGAACCACGCGACCGGACCCGAGACGATTCTCGGGAGGACGGCCTCCTTCGACGCCGACTCCTTCGCGGATCTGGTGCTCTCGCAATCGGCCGGCCCGGAGTTCGTCGTCGCACGGCACTGGTTCCGCCTCGGTTCCTCGGCGGCGGTTCCGGCCTCGACACAACAAAATCTGCTTTCCGCGTACGGCGCGGGCCGCGATCTGACCGCATTGGCCCGCGCGCTGTTCACCGATTCCTCGTTCACCGGCACGAACGCGCGGTACGCCCTGGTCAAGCAGCCGGTCGAATACGTGGTGGGCGTCCTCAGGGCCCTGAAGATCACGCCTGCCTCCGAGGACACGCCGATTCTGCGCGCCGTGCTCACCGGCCTCGGCCAGCTCCCGTTCTATCCGCCGAACGTCGGCGGCTGGCCGTCCGGGCAGCTGTGGCTGACGACGGCGGCGCTTCAGGCCCGCATCGACTTCGCCCGCTGGGCTGTGAGCGTGGGGGAGTACTCCACGGTCAGCGACGCCTCCAGCGGTTCGCGGATCGACGCCGTGGCCTACCTGCTGGGCATCGACGCCTTCTCGGCCCGCACCGCCGCCGCGCTGTCGGACGTCGTCGCCGATCCGCCGAGCCTGGTCGAACTCGCCCTGCTCAGCCCCGAATACCAGGTCAACTGAGGGAGCCCACGTGGACACCGTCACCCGCCGCAAGTTCCTGATCGCCTCCGGAGTCGTCGGCGCGGGCGCGCTGGCCGCCGGAGCCGGCACCCTGACCTGGGACGCCCTGCACGGCGCGGCGCGCAGCGCCCCGCTGGAGGCCGGCCAGGGCATCCTCGTGCTGCTGACCCTCTACGGCGGCAACGACGGCCTGAACACCGTCATCCCGGCCGCCGACCCGGTGTACCAGAGCTCGCGCCCGGGGCTGGCCTACTCCGAGTCCGAGGTGCTCGACCTCGGCGACGGCCTGGGCCTGAACCCCTCGATGACGGGCCTGCACCAGCTCTGGCAGGACAAGAAGCTGGCCATCGTGCGCGGCGTCGGCTATCCGAACCCGAACCACAGCCACTTCGTGTCCATGGACATCTGGCAGACCGCCTCGCCGACCGACCCGCAGACCTCCGGCTGGCTGGGCCGCTGGCTGGACTCCCAGCCGGACGACCAGCTGCGCGCGCTGCGGGCCGTGTCCCTGGGCGGGACGCTCCCGCCGCTGCTCGCGGGCACCGTGACCGCGGGCTCCTCGCTGCCGCTGGGCCAGTTCAGGCTGCCGAAGGGAGAGTCGGGGACCGCGCTGCGCGCCCTCGGCGACTCCTCGTCCCAGGACTGCCCGTACGCCGCGTACGCCGCTCGGGACACCGGGGACCTCTTCACCGTCGCAGCGGCCTTCCAACCCGTGCTGCCGACGCAGAAGAACACGAAGAAGACCAGCGCACTCGCCCAGCAGCTCGACATTGTTGCCTCGTGCATCGAATCCTCCGTGCCGACCCAGGTCTACGCGGTCAGCCTCGGCGGATTCGACACCCACTCGGCCGAGAAGGGAACGCAGAGCACGTTGCTCGGCGAGGTCAGCTCGGCGATCTCCGCCTTCCAGCAACGAATCTCGGCGGGC
>DASTAE010000116.1:0-13935 GCA_035712985.1 Actinospica sp. | reverse complement strand
CTGCCTGAGCGCAATGCTTAGGACGTCACCGGAGCGACTTCCGCCGAGGGCTTCGACTCCAGGCATGAGCGTGATGCCCGTGCCCGAGATGCCATTCCTGAATGAGCGCGCGTCCAATTCGTCGCGGATAGCGGCGAGCGTGTCCGCGGAGACGGCTTTGTACAGGCGGCCTTGGCGGGCTAGTAGCGCAGCGCGCTGCTCGGCGGGCAGAGCGTGAAAGTAGTCGGTGTAGTCGGGGGTGAAGTGTTCGAGGCCGAGCTTCGAGTACTCCATCGGTTCGAACGCGGCGCTGCGGGTAAGCCAGCGCAACCGGTGGCCAGGGCGGTGCCAGGTGCGTAGCAGGTCGAGCACGACCTCCGCACCGGACTGGCCCGAGCCGAGCACCGTTACGTCGTCGGCCGCGCGGATCATGCCGGCGTGGTCGAGGTAGTGCGCGCTGTGGCAGGCCAGTGGATCGGCCTCACACACGAGCCCCCGCAGTGTGTCCGGCACGATTGGTTCGGTGCCGATGCCGAGCACGACATTGGCGGTGAGAACGCGGTGGGTTTCGCCGCCGGCACCCGCGAACGCCACCGCGAACCCGTCGCGGCCGTCTGGCAGCCTCGCCTGTTGCACTGCGGTCACCCGGAATCCGAAGCGGCACGCTGGAAGCGCCTCGGCGACCGAACGACAGTAGGACTCGTACTCGGCGCGCGGAACATGGAACCGCTCGGCGAAGTAGAACTCGAATAGCCGGCCGGTGTCGCGCAGATACGCCAGATAGCCATGCCGGTTCGTCGGATCGACCAGGGTGACCAGGTCGGCGAGGAACGGCACCTGGAGCGTCGCGCCGTCGACCATCATGCCGGGATGCCAAGAGAAGCGCGGCTTCTCGTCCAGGAAGAGCGCGCGCAGGCCGGCTACCGGTTCGGCCAGCGCGGCCAGCGCGAGGTTGAACGGGCCGAGACCGATGCCGATCAGGTCGTAGCAGGGCTCGAAGGTCATGCCGGGACGGTCCTGATCCGCACGTCTCGCGTCGGCACGTCTCGCGTCGGCAGGTCTCGGATGACGAGGGTGGCCCGCTTCTCGGGCAGCCGGATAGTCCCGGCTACGCGGAATCCTGCCGCCAGGAAGGCTCGTACAGAGGCGACGTTGCGTTCGTCGGGCTCTGCGACGATGCGGCGGCGCGACTCACCTTGAATCGCATCGCAGAGCGCTGTAAGCAGCGTGGCACCGAGCCCGACGCCGCGAAGGCTCGGTTCGCCGATAAGCAGGTGCACGCCCACGTCGTCAGCCTGCGCCGGATAGTAGGCAGCCAGCCGGTCCTCGGCTGCGCGGTAGAGCTCCCAATAGCCAATCGGCCGACCGGAGAGCCGCGCGAGGTAGGGCTCGCTGTATGTAAGCGCTCGCTGTTCGGCGAGATGCGCGGCGGTCAGCTCGACCGGCCCCTGTAGCTCCCAGTAGCGGGCAACGTCTGGATCGTTCATCCACTTGTGGATGAGAGGGAGGTCGCGATCGGCCTTCACCGGGCAAAGGGTGAACCGGCCGGCCGCGGTGGAGAGGTCCCACCAGGCGGGAGCGGCGAGTAGTTCAGTCACGCGGCGCCTCCGAGCGTCGTGCCGACACCAGCTTCCTGTGAGAGTCCTGCGAAAGGGTTGCTGATCTCGACGTAGACCGACTGCGTGGCCAAGTCACCGACAAGTTCGTCCAGGTCGGCGGCGCGGGTGAGCAGGTTCGCCTTGCAGCGCAACAGGTTCGCGCCGAGCAGCAGGTCGACGGGCTGGTGGCCGCGCAACGGCGCGAGCAGGTCGGCCGCCAACCCGAGCAGGTCGCGCTCGGACGCAATCCGCGCGCAACCGAGCGCCCCGACGACGCCCATCAGATTGTTGATGCCGACGTAGTAGAGCAGCCGCTCGGTCACCACGTCGTCGGCGACGATCGTCTCGCTGGCCTGCCCGAGCGCGCAGATCCCGCTGACCGCTTCGAGATGCGCGATCCGCGAGGCGCGATAGTAAAAGCCCTGATTATCACGATACCAGCCGGCACCCGGATAGCCCGCCGCGTCGAGCTGAATCAGGGTGTTCTGTTGATGCGCCTCCAACGTCACTCCGTGCTCTGCGTCAAGCCAAAGCAGCGGCGTGATCAGCGCGGTCACGTATCGCGCGAACCACTCAAGGCCGACGGCGCGCACCGGCCGCCCTTCCGCCGCGGCGAGGCCGTGCAGATGCGCGGCCAGTTCGTGCGGGTGACCGTCGGCCGCGATCGCACCGCGGCCGAGGTCGGTGAGCGCGGCGAGGCAGAACACGTGGTCACTCGGCCGGAACGGCGAATGCCGGAAGGAGACGTCGAGTCCTGGCACACCGTCCACGGCAAGGAATCCGGCGTCGGTGAGGGCGCGGAAACCCGGATGAGCGGTGAGCAGCTGCACGCCGAGCCGACCGGAGAGCAGCCGGTGCGCCTCGACCCCGCGCAGCAGTTCCTTGCGCAGATTCTCGCGCCGCGAGTTGGTGATGCGCAGCGCCAGCGAGAGCTTGAGCATGACCGGCTGATCGGGCCGGTACACGGTGCGCACGGATGAGGTCGGATACCAGGGCGGGCCCGCCTCGCCGAGATGTTCGAGTCGTCCCGAGACGATCAGCTCACGGACGTTGTCGCGCCGCAGCAACGCGTTCGCCTGCCACGGATGCGCCGGCACGAGCACGCGGTCGTCGCCGTCGCTCATCGTCAGACCGCTGAGGAAGGCCGCGAGATCGGGCGTCGCCGGGCCGAGTTCGCTGTCGTGCGCCACGAGATCCGGCGCGGCGGCGAACCAGTGCACCGGGAACGAGCCGCGCAACTCGGGCGAGTAGCGCGCGGCCTCAGTCGCGGTCAGCGCGTCGCGGCTCTTCGGCGTCGGGTGCAGCGGATGCCCGGCCAGCAGTCCCTGCTCGGCGGCCAGGAAGGGCGTGGCGGGCTGCCTGGGCGCCGCAATCGTCGCCCGGGCCTCGAGATGCGCGCCAATGCGTGCGGCGGACTCCACGGCGCGCTGCACGAGCTGTTCGAGCCCTTCTCCGCTCGCGCCGGCCGCCTCGCCGAGAAGCCGGGCCAGCGCGCCGGGGCTGAGCGGTCCGAGCGGTCCGGAGGCCACCGCGAGCCGGTGAATCCCGGTGCGTGACCAGTACTCCACCGGGATTCGCAGGATGCTGCTGCCGAGGTCGGCGACGAGCTGTTCCCCTTCGTTCGGCGGCGGGAGCCGGCGTTCGCGGATCCAGCAGCGCAGCAACGCCTCCGCGGTAAGCCGGTCGGCCGCGCGCTGAAATGTGGCCGGATCGACGCTCCGGCCGGTCGCCTGCCGAGCGTCCGCTACCGCGTCCGGCTCCGGCTCCGGCGAGACGTCAAGGGGCGCCAATTGGCTCGTCGGGATCACGCGCAGGTCCTCCGGAAACCGTTCACTGGTCTGGTACTGCATTGAATTCGGGCTGGACCAGCTAGTGCCGTGGCAGCCACGGCACTAACGGGTCTTGTCCTCGGCCGCGCCCGCGGCGGCGATCAGCTCGATCAGCCGGTCGAGATCAGTGCTCGACGTCTCCGGATTGACCAGAGTCAGCTTGAGCCTCAGCGATCCGGGCCGGGCCGCGCCGCCCGCCCCGGTCGTGTTGCCCACTGCCGGCAGTTCGGTTCGTCCGATGATGGCCGTACCGTCCGTCAGCAGCCTGCGCCGCAGCGCCGCGTTGACCTGGTCCGGGTCGCCGTGCCTGGCCCGATAGCGGAAGAGCACGGTTGTGAGTGCCGGTTCCCGGTCGAGTTCGAAGTCAGGGTGCTTGCGGAGTGCCGCTGCGACGTGGGCGGTGAGGGCGAAGCAGCGTTCGATCAGGGCGGCGAGCCCTGATCGGCCGAGCGCTTGGCAGGTCGCGACGATCTTGATCGCGTCGGCGCGCCGCGTGGTGCGCAGCGAGCGATCCAGCAGGTTCGGGTATCCGGCGCGTTCGTCATCGAGGGCTGACAGGTAGGCGACGCGGCGGGTCAGCGTGCCGAAGGCGGCGCGGTCGCGGCACAGCAGCACGCCGGCCGGGATCGGCTGCCAGCCGAACTTGTGCAGGTCCAGCGTCACCGAGTCGGCCGTGGCAACGCCGTGCAGCGCGTCACGGAGCACGTCGGAGAAGATCAGCGCACCGCCATAGGCGCCGTCGACGTGGAACCAGGCCCCGTACTTGTGGGCTACGCGGCCGCAGGCCTCCAGCGGATCGATCGCGCCGGCGTCGGTCGTTCCGGCCGTTCCCACCACCGCGATGATGCGGTCGCCGTCGCCAACGAGCCGAGCCGCGATGCGTTCCAGGGCCTGCGGATCCATGCTGTGATCCGGGCCGACCGGTACCGGAACGACTGCCCGCTCCCCCAGGCCGAGCAGCGCGGCGGACCGCGCGATGGAGAAGTGCGAGACGGCTGAGCAGAGGATGCGCAGCCGACCGGCGGCGTAGCCGGGGATCCCGTCCTCGGCCGGGTCGATGTCGTAGGCGCGGCGGATCAGCTCGTCGCGGGCGAACAGCAGAGCCATGAGATTCGACTCGCTACCGCCGGTGGTCACGGCGCCGCCGGGGTGCGTGGCGCGGTCCCCGAAGCAGAGTCCGGCGAGGGCCCGGATGAGTTCGTCCTCGATGACGCTCGGCGCGGCGCACTGGTCCCAGGAGTCCATCGAGGGATTGAGCGCGGCGACCAGGGTGTCGGCGGCCACCGCCACCGGCAGGGTCGGACAGTGCAGGTGCGCGGCGGTGTGTGGGTGACTGGCGTGGACGGTCTCGGCGACGACGAGTGCGGCGAGTTCGTCGAAGGCGGCTTGGCCCCGGCCGTGCTCGGGCAGCACCGGTCCGAGCGCGGCGCGCACTCGTTCGGCCACGGCGGCGGGACCGCCGGGCGGCAGCGGTCGATCGGCCCGCGCTGGTGCCGCGGGCTCGATCGCGTCGGTCCGCACGCTTGGGATCTCGGCTGCGACCTGGGTCGGCACCTCGTTCGGGACCTCGTTCGGGAGCTCGTTCGGGAGCTCGTTCGGGAGCTCGGCCGCGATCTCGGTCTCGGTCATGCGCGTGCACCCGCCTGCGCCCGGAGCGTGCGGTACCGGCCCTGCGCTTCTTCGATCGAGTCGATCAGCGCGCTGACGGCCTGCTCGGCTTCCAGCTCCGTGATCGTCAGCGGCGGGAGCAGGCGCAAGACGCTCCCGTGCCGGCCGCCGAGTTCGACGAGCACGCCCCGGCTCAGCGCGGCGCCGCGAACCGCGTGGGCCAGTTCGGGCGCGGCGGGGCGGGCGCCGAGCGCGTCCGGCGCGCCGTCCGGGTCGACCAGTTCGACGCCCAGCATCAGGCCGCGGCCGCGCACCTCGCCGATAGAGGGCAGCTCGCCGGCGGCCCCTTCGAAGGCGGTGCGGAGCTGTTCGCCCGATTTGCGGGCGCGAGTGCTCAGGTCGTGTTCCATCACGTACCTGATCGTTGCCGTTCCCGCGGCCATAGCAAGCTGTTGGCCGCGAAACGTGCCAGTGTGCGCTCCTTCGGCCCATAGGTCGAGCGACGAGCGGTACGCGATCACAGCGAGCGGTAACCCGCCACCGACGGCCTTCGAGAGGACCATGACGTCCGGTGTGACGCCCGCGTGGTCCACTCCCCACAACTCGCCGGTGCGGGCCAGCCCCGTCTGCACCTCGTCGGCGATCAGCGGGATCCCGTGTGCGTCGCTCTGCGCTCGCACCGCGCGCAGCCACTCGTCAGGCGCGGGAATGACGCCGCCTTCGCCTTGTACGGGTTCGACGATGAGTGCCGCGGGTGGAGTCAGGCCACTGCCGGGATCGTCGAGCAGCCGCCGCAGTTGCTCAGCGGCGATTCGCGTGCCCTCCGCGCCGCCGACGCCATACGGGCAGCGATAGCTCTGCGGATAGGGAAGGCGGGTGACGCCGGCGTCGTTAACGCGCGCAGGCGTACGGATCGCGTTGTTGCCCGTGGCGGCCAAGGCACCTGCGGTCATGCCGTGGTACGCGCCCGTGAACGCGATGAGCCCGGTGTTTCCGGTGGCGGTCCGGGCGAGCTTGATGGCCGCCTCGACGGCGTCTGCTCCGGACGGCCCGCAGAAGTGGATGCGCGCATCCCCGGCCAAGTCAGGCGGCAGGATGCCGAGCAGCGTCTCGGTGAATTCGTCCTTGATCGGCGTCGCGAGGTCGAGCACGTGCAGCGGCGCGCCCGAGTCGAGCACTCGGCGGATGGCGGCGACGGCGACCGGATGGTTGTGGCCGAGCGCGAGGACGCCCGCACCGGAAAGGCAGTCGAGGTAGGCGCGGCCATCGGCGCCGTAGATGGTCATTCCCTCGGCACGGACCGGCACGATCGGCAGGTGTCGCGCGTAGCTGCGCGCCGCGGATTCGCGGTCGCGCTGCCGATCCAGGATCGCGGTGCTGCTGACGGCCATCTCACCACTCCCCGCTGAACCCCGGACCGGCTAGCCGCGCCGGACGATCAAGTGAGGTAAGCCTTACCTACTGTGATCGCTGGGTCAACCGAGCGTCACCGCGAAGAGTGAGTAGTGCGATGAACAGACCGGCCCGCGAGTCCTGACTCGCGAGCCGGTCGGTATCTGTGCTGGAGCGTCGGTGCGTTATACCGCCGCGAACTCCTCGAGCGCGGCCGCGAGGGTGGCGTCCACCCGCGCGACGATCCGGGTGCCCGACTCCAGGTGCGTCTCGCTCAGCAGCTCGCCGGTCGAGTGCACCCGCGCGATCAGGTCGCCCCGGCCGTACGGCACCAGCGCGTCGACCTCGATCGACGGCCGCGGCAGGTCCGCCTCGACCGCGGCGAGCAACTTGTCGATGCCCTCCCCGGTGCGGGCCGAGACCAGCACCGAGTGCGGTTCGCGGCGCAGCAGCCGGGCCACCGTCTCCGGGTCGGCCGCGTCCGCCTTGTTGAGCACCACGATCTCGGGCACCTTCGCGGCGCCGATCTCCCCGAGCACCTCACGCACCGCGGCGATCTGGCCCTCCGGGTCCGGGTCGGACACGTCGACCACGTGCAGGATCAGGTCGGCGTCGGCGACCTCCTCCAGCGTGGAGCGGAAAGCGTCGATGAGCAGGTGCGGCAGGTGCCGGACGAATCCGACGGTGTCCGCGATGGTGAAGGCGCGGCCGCCGGAGGTCTGCGCCCGGCGCACGGTCGGGTCCAGGGTGGCGAACAGCGCGTCCTCCACCAGCACTCCGGCTCCGGTGATCCGGTTGAGCAGCGAGGACTTGCCGGCGTTGGTGTAACCGGCCAGCGCCACAGCCGGCACCGCGCCGCGCCGGCGCTCCTGGCGCTGGGTCGAACGGGACTTGCCCATGTCGGCCAGCTCCCGGCGCATCCGGGCCATCTTCTCCCGGATCCGGCGCCGGTCCAGCTCGATCTTGGTCTCACCGGGACCGCGGGTGGCGATCCCGCCGCCGCCCGAGGTACCGCCGCCACCCATCTGCCGGGAGAGCGACTGACCCCAGCCGCGCAGCCGGGGCAGCATGTACTGCATCTGGGCTAGGGCGACCTGCGCCTTGCCCTCCCGGGAGCGGGCGTGCTGGGCGAAGATGTCCAAGATCAGCGCCGTGCGGTCCACGACCTTGACCTTGACCACGTCTTCCAGGTGGATCAGCTGGGCCGGGGTCAGCTCGCCGTCGCAGATGACGGTGTCCGCGCCGGACGAGGCCACGATCTCGCGTAGCTCTCGGGCCTTGCCGGAACCGATGTAAGTCGACGGGTCGGGCCGGTCGCGGCGCTGGGTGACGCCTTCGAGGACCTGCGAGCCGGCCGTCTCGGCGAGCGCGGCCAGTTCCCGCAGCGAGGCGTCGGCGTCGGCCGCGGTCCCGGAGTTCCAGACCCCGACCAGCACCACGCGCTCGAGGCGCAGCTGCCGGTATTCGACCTCGGTGACGTCCTCGAGCTCGGTGGAGAGCCCGGCGACTCGGCGCAGCGACTGGCGGTCGGCCAAGTCGAGTTGGTCGCCGTCATAACCGTCGGCGCCGGAGCCGTTCACATCTTGCGGATCAACACCGTAGCGGGGATCGACGCCGTAACGCTCCTCCTCGTCGGTGCTGCTCTCATTTACGAGGTGGCGCGAGTTGGTCATATCTTCCCTTCAGAGGCGTCTGCCGCTTCCGGCGGCCTTGCCTCTCGATGGTCGCACGGCCGGTCGTACCTTTCGACCGAATTACCGTGTCGGTGAACTTTCGGTGAACTACAGCGGCCGACGGGTAACGCATACCCGTCGGCCGCCGTCGTAACGGACGATGCGGCTATCGCAACGCCAAGTCGCCGAGATTCATCAGCGGGAAGGCGAACATGATCTCGCCCTCGCCCGGACGGACGTGGCCACCGGCCAGGCCGACGTTGGCGACCGGGCCGAGCGGGGTCATCGGACCCATCGCGGCGCGGGACGCGGCGGTCTTGGTCGGGACGGTGGTGGCGTCGCCGAGCCGCGACGCGGAGTCCAGCACCGTCTGCGCGAGTACCGCGCTCGGTACCGGGGCGCTGCCGGTGGCGACCGGCGGCGGAACGCGGCGGGTGACCGGACGCGGCGCCGGACGGGCGCCGGGACGGGCCATGGTGCGCGCCACCGGCTTCGCCAGCGCGACGCTCTTGACCGGCGTCGCACCGACGCGGGCCTGCGGCACCGACGCCGTACCGGAGATCGAGGCGCCGATCCGCTCGGCCTCGATCCGGGCGGCCAGTTCCGCGGCCGCCATGTCGACCGAGACCTCGCGCAGCAGGTCGGACAGCTTGATGTCGAGCGCGTCGCAGATGGCGGCGAGCAGCTCTGAGGACGGTTCCTTCTGGCCCCGCTCGATCTCGGAGAGGTATCCCGGCGAGATCCGCGCTTCGGCGGCGAGCTGGCGCAGCGTGCGCCCCTCGTCCTGCCGCTTGCGCCGCAGCACCTCGCCGAGCAGGCGACGGATGAGGATCATGTCGTCGCTCCCTCCCTCACTAGGTCTTCTCGCCACCGTACCCGCTTTCGGCGGCTCGCGCCGCCGCCTTCACCGCGGGCGGTGAAAGCTGAACCGGCACTACAACCGTACGCAACCGCTAAGCGTCCTGCGGCTATTCCCGGACTCCAGCGGGCGGGTACTCACTCAGAGACGTGCCACGCCAGCGGCCGGTTCATGCGAAAGCTGGGAATCTTTTGTTGACCCGTTAACTTCCGGTCCGCATACCGAGATAACGCAACGTCAGTTGTAACGTAGCGGCGACGGAGAGGTGCTGGATACGGGCTCGATCCTGCGCGGGGCCGCCGTCGCCGACGCCGAAGCAGCATTGCTCGAACTCGACTCCTTCTTGACCTGCGACCGCGATGAAGACGGTGCCGACCGGCTGACCGTCCTGCGTTTCCGGCCCGGCGACACCGGTAGTCGCCAAGCCGAGGTCGGCACGGCACACGCGGCGCACGCCCTCGGCCATCTGGCTGGCCACCTCGGCGTGTACCGCACCGACCTGGTCGAGCAGAATGCCGTCAACGCCGAGGATTGCTGCCTTTAGGTCGGTCGCGTATGCGGTAACTGAACCGCGAAAGACGGCCGACGCACCGGGCACGGCGGTGAGGGCGGCAGCGAGTTGTCCGCCGGTTAGCGATTCCGCGACGGCGACGGTCAAGCGCAGGTAGCGGGCGCGGGCGAGCACCTGCTCGGCCAGGTCCGACAGCTGCGCCGGGTCGGGTTCGGGTTGGTATGAGCCGTCGGTCACTTGGCCGCACGCCCCGCCGCGGCGGCGCCGTCTGCGTCCGATGCGCCGGACGGATCCGGTTCTCCCGGAGCGCTTCGTTCCAGCGTCGCGCTTCCATGGCCTGCGCCCGCCCCGGCGCCGGTGCCGGTGCCGGCCGATCGCCGCAGCCGAATGGCCTGGAGCACGTAATCGCCGCCGGTCACCATGGTCACCACCAGCGCGGCCGCCATGATCACGGTGCTCACCCAAGTCAGCCAGGCCAGCCCGGGAACGGCGCCGAGCGGCAGCACGTAGATCCAGATGGCCAGGGCCTGCAGCAGCGTCTTGAGCTTTCCGCCCCGGCTGGCCGCGATGACTCCGTACTTGATCACCCAGAAACGCAGCAGCGTGATGCCGAATTCGCGCACCAGGATCAGCACGGTGACCCACCACCACAGCATGCCGAGCGCGCTGAGCGCGCCCAGCGCCGTGCCCATCAGCGCCTTGTCCGCGATCGGGTCGGCGATCTTGCCGAAGTCGGTGATCAGGCCGCGCTCGCGGGCCAGCTGGCCGTCGAGCCGGTCGGTGAACGAGGCGATCATGAACACGACCGCCGCGGCCAGCCGCCACCAGGTCTCCCGGCCGTCGGCGTGCAAGAGCAGCACCGCGAAGACGGGCACCAGCGCGAGCCGGACCAGGGTCAGGATGTTGGCGATGTTCCACAGCGGCACGGCGGCGCGCTCGACCTCGCGGTCCGGTGGCCCACCCGCGACGGACGGAGGCTGCGCCGGGGCGGTCACACCAACTCCGCGACGAGGTCGACCCCGTCGCTGTCCACGACGACCGCGCTGACCAACGCGCCGACGCGTAGCCCGGCCGCGGCCTGGCCGACAAGGCGCACCGAGCCGTCAGTCTCCGGGCCCTGCTGCGCCGCGCGGCCCTCGATCTCGGCCTGCGCTGCACCGAGCCCGCCGGTCTCCTCGCCGCCGGCTTCGTGACTGCCGGCTTCGTGGCTGCCGGCTTCGTGGCTGCCGGCTTCGTGGCTGCCGGCTTCGTGACTGCCGGCCTCGACCCTCTCGACCAGCACCTCGATCCGCTCGCCGATCCGCTCGGCGGCGCGCTGCGCGGTCAGCTCCTCGGCCAGCTCGGACAGCCGCGCGGCCCGCTCGTCGATCTCGTCCTGGTCCAGCTTCCCGTCGAAACCGGCGGCCTCGGTGCCGTCCTCATCCGAGTAGCCGAAGACCCCGATCGCGTCGAGCCTCGCCTCGGTCAGGAAGCCTTCCAGCTCCTTGTAGTCGGCCTCGGTCTCGCCGGGGAAGCCGACGATGAAGTTCGAGCGCGCGCCGGCCAGCGGCAACTTCTCCCGGATCGAGCCGAGCAGGTCGAGGAACCGCTCGGTGTCGCCGAAACGCCGCATCCGACGCAGCACGTCCGGGGCGCTGTGCTGGAAGGAGAGATCGAAGTAGGGCACCACCTTGGGCGTGACCGCCATCGCGTCGATCAGGCTCGGGCGGGTCTCGGCCGGCTGGAGGTAGGAGACGCGGATCCAGTCGAGGCCGTCGATCGCGGCCAGTTCCGGCAGCAGGGTCTCCAGCAGCCGGATGTCGCCGAGATCCTTGCCGTAAGAGGTGGAGTTCTCGCTGACCAGCACGATTTCACGCACTCCCTGCTCGGCGAGCCAACGCGCCTCGGCCAGGAGGTCGGCGGGGCGGCGGGAGAGGAACGCGCCGCGGAAGGACGGGATTGCGCAGAAGGAACAGCGGCGGTCGCAGCCTGAGGCCAGCTTCAAAGCGGCGGAGGGGCCATCGCCGAGGCGGCGACGCAGGGCACGCGGCCCGGACGCCGGTGCGATGCCGTCAGGCAGATCGGCGATGCCTGAACCGATTGCCGGCTCGCCGTGGCCAGGCACAGACACGGACCCCGTCGCCGCCGCGCGCTCGACCGGCGTCAGCGGCAGCAGCTTGCGGCGGTCGGAGGGCGTGTGCGAGGCAACGTGCCCGCCGCCCAGGATCGTGCGCAGCCGGTCGCCGATCTGCTGATACTGATCGAACCCGAGTACCGCGTCCGCCTCCGGCAGTTCCTCGGCGAGCTGCACCCCGTAGCGCTCCGCGAGGCAGCCGACCGCGACGACGGCCTTGGTGACGCCGTTGCCCTTCAGGTCGGCGGCGGACAGCAGCGTGTCGATCGAGTCCTTCTTGGCGGCGTCGACGAAGCCGCAGGTGTTGACGACCGCGACCTCGGCGGCCGCCGGGTCGTCGACGAGACTCCAGCCCTCAGCCGCGAGCCGGCCCGCCAGCTCCTCGGAGTCGACGTCGTTGCGGGCGCAGCCGAGGGTGATCAGGGCGACGGTGCGGCCCCCGAGGCCCGTGGGCACAGTGCTGGACATGTCCACAAGGGTATCGGGAGGCGCCCGGTGCCTGGCGCCCTAGCTCTAGGCGGAACAACGCTGCTCAGTGCATTAATTGCCGGACAGTGGGTTGTACGAGGCGCGGAATACCTGACCGGAGCTGCCTTGCGAGCCGAGGTTGTGCCCGTTCACGACGAGATCCACGGCCGCTGCGTCGCCGACGATGACGTCGAGCTTGTTCGCGTCGGTGAACTCCTGAGACTGGCCCGGCTGCAGGATGTTCCAGAACAGCTGCTGCCCGGCCGCGTTGGTGACGCCGAGCCAGCTGGGCGCCTTGCCCGCGACGACGCGCAGATCAACCGTCTTGGGCGTGGGCGCTGCCGGGGGTGTGGGAGCGGCGGCCGCGGGCTGCTTGACCGGCGCGGCCTTCGGCTGCGTGTGGCTCGTTCCCGCGGCGGCAGAGCCCGCCGCGGCGTGCGCGGCCCCGCCGGAACTGCTCGGCCACAGTTGCACCGCGGCGACCAGCCCGATCGCGGCGAGCGCGCCGATCAGCGCGAGCGACCAGTTGGCCCCGGATCTCGCCGGGGTCTTGGCGCCCGCGAGAAACGCGGCAGGCCGCTCGTTGACCGGCGGCGGCCCGTCGCTCCCGGCGATGAGCGCGGCGGCCGAACCGGCGTCGGCGTCGGTGAAGTCGTCGCGGCGCCGGTGCCTGAGCGGCGGCAGCTCGGGCGGCGGGATCGCGCCCGCCATCGGAACGAGAGACGGCACCGCTCCCGGCACGATCGTCGGCAGCACCGAGCGTGCCCGCTGCGCCGCTGCCTTCTGCGCGCCGCGTGGTGCGGTACCGACCGCCTCCTTCGCGGGCTGTGCGGCGACTCGCGGCTTGCGCAGGTCACGCTTCGTCAGCGGGGGCAGCCGGATCGCGCCGTATTCGGCGAGGAGCGGCGCGGGGTCGAGGCCGACGGCCTGGGCGTAGGCACGGATATGCCCACGTGCGTACACATCGCCGCCGCACTGCGCGAACTGGCCGACTTCGATCCGGTGCAGCACTTCGGGCGTGATGCGGGTGCGCTCGCTGATCTGACGCGCCGTGAGCCCGGCGGCCAAACGCGCGCGCTGGAGCCGTTCGCCGATCAGCCGATGCGGATCCCGCTGCTCGCCCTGCTCCTGCGCCACCTGGATCCCGCCTCTCGTCGTGCGCTGAACTTTCCGGCGCCGCACCGCCTGCCCGCCCGTGCTCCCAGAGATCGCGGCCGTGCGTCTGTGGACAGCTATGCCCTGCCCGGCGGCGGCCCTCCCCTCCGGCCACCCGCTTTCGCCCGATTGGCTTCCTTCGCCCGGCCTAACGCGCGAGGCAGCGATCCGTCACTGCGGCAGGGTCGTTCGGGGCACGCCCCGGGGCTATTCCCGCGGCTGAAGCGAGTCAAGCAGTTGCTGAAGGTCGTCCGGCCTTATCAGGACGTCGCGGGCCTTGGCGCCCTCGGAGGGACCGACCACGCCGCGTGACTCGAGCAGGTCCATCAGCCGGCCCGCCTTGGCGAAGCCGACCCGCAGCTTGCGCTGGAGCATCGAGGTGGAGCCGAACTGGGTGGAGACCACCAGCTCCGCGGCCTGGATCAGCAGCTCGAGATCGTCGCCGATCTCCTCGTCGATGTCGCGCTTCTTCTCGGCCGTCTCGGTGACGTCCGGCCGGTATTCCGGCTTCAGCTGCTCCTTGCAGTGCTTGACGATCGCCTCGATCTCCTTGTCCGCCAGGTACGCGCCCTGGAGCCGGACCGGTTTCGAGGCGCCCATCGGCAGGAACAGCGCGTCACCCTTGCCGACCAGCTTCTCCGCGCCGGGCTGGTCGAGGATGACCCGGGAGTCGGCCAGCGAGGAGGTGGCGAAGGCGAGCCGGGAGGGCACGTTCGCCTTGATCAGGCCGGTCACCACGTCCACGCTCGG